>NZ_JBEPPO010000006.1:0-300180 GCF_040547365.1 Pseudarthrobacter sp. PvP090 | reverse complement strand
ACATGATCGCGCCGCCCTGGTAGTTCTGGAAGCAGCCGCTGTTCTTCAGCCCGCAGATGACTCCCGAGGTCGGGTAGCCCATCGCGCCGTTTTCGTAGCCGCTGCGGGCCCAGGCATCACGGATCGGCCCCAGCAGGCTCGGCTGCGCGCCGGTCGCCGGGGACCACATGACCACGCCCTTGGCAAACCCCTGGAAACAGCCCCCGCCACGCAGGCCACACGTGATCCCCGACGTCGCAGAACCCATCACCGACGACGACGACGTGAACGCGGCAATCGCGTCCAGCGCGGCCCGCGGCACGCTGTTCCGCGCGAAAGTGCGCAGGTCCGCATAGCTGCCGTTCCAGACATTCGAGTCGCCGGCAAAGGGGCCGGACTCGCTGTACTGCCAGAAGCTGTAATTCCGCCAACCCGACGGAAGGGGGCCAGCGTAGTTGCTGGCAGAACTGGGCCAATACGCGGTCCACAGCGGGTAGTCGCCGAAGCCTGTGGCGTCCCCTGTGCACCGCTTCCACCACGAGGTGTTGGTGTAGATGACGGGCAACCGCCCCGTCAGGGACAGCATGGTTCTTCCGAAATCCCGCACCCAGGTTGTCAACTGTGTGGGGGACATGTCGTAGCAGGTGTTGCCCTGGTAGTAGCCACCAATGGTCTGGCCAGCGTAAGGATTGGCCTCAAAATCGAGGACGGGAGGCAGCGTGTAGCCGTCGGGACTCCACACCCCTCCGCCGTTGACGAATATCCGGGCCTGGTCCGCTCCCGAGGATGCCGCGGGGTTGGCGAAATGGTAGGCGCCACGGAGCATGCCGACGCCACGGGATCCCTGGAACTGGGCCCTGAACGCCGGGCTCGTGTAGTAGTTGCCTTCGGTGGCCTTGATGTAGGCGAAGCGGGCGCCCAAGTCCCACTGGGTCTGCCAGTTGACCGTTGCCTGATAGTTGCTGACGTCCAAACCCTGGACGCCGAACGTCGGGGTCCACGTGCCTTCAGTGGCGAGCGCCCCGGCCTCCGTGCGCAGGCGGCTTGGGGCGTCGGAACTCCGCAGCCCCTGGCCCATCTCTGCGCCGCCCGGACCTGCCGCCGCTGCCATCGCGGTCCGGTAGTCGGTCGACGTGGCCTTGGCTGCCGCGGGGGCGCCGGCAGCTTGAGCGGCGGGGGCAGGGGACGTCGTCGCGGAGGGGCTTGGCTTCGCGGCCGGCGTCGAGGTGGCCGTCGGTCGTACGGTCGGCGTCGGTGCCGGTTCGACGGCAGAGGCGGTTGAAGCCAGGCCGGGACCGGCCAGAAGCGACGCGGCCAGCAGCACGGTGCCCACCCGGCTGCCGAGGTGCCTCTTGGGTTGAAGTAAAGTCCGCTTCATTTTCCGCTCCGGAACAACACGCTCATGGCAGTGTCATAGTGATCTCGCCCCCAATGCCATGCGTGATGCAATTGTTCGGGATGTGAGAATGTCTGACTTGTCGCGCTCACCCTAACATCGCCCGTTTAAGCGAACCAGAGTTTCTGGTGGTACTAGTGGGGTAATTGTTATGAAGCGGGTTGCGGGTTTTCCACATAGGGTCCCTCAGGGCCTTGTCCGGGGGCCCGCCCGAGCTTAGCTTTAACCCAATTGCAGCGCCCCGGGACAGGGCGGCAGTCATATTGGGGGCATTGTGGAGGCTGTGCGAATTGTCGAGGACGAAGTTCGCGAGCTGATTCGACGCCGCGGCCTCGATCCGCTGCGGCAGGCCGGTGAAGTGAGGCGCCTCGTCGAGGCAGCGGTCATGGATTACGACGAGCGGGCCTTGTTGGGTCCCCTCCCGCCGATCGGTCCGTTGGAGACGGCGCGTAGGTTCGTTTTCGACGCCGTGGCCGGGTTCGGCGCACTGCAGCCGCTGCTGGACGACCCTGCCATCGAGGAAATCTGGCTGAACGCTCCAAACGAAATCTACGTGGCCCGGAACGGCGAGTCGGAGTTGACATCGGTCTCGCTCACGGACCAGCAGGTCCGGGACCTTGTGGAACGGATGCTCAAGAGCTCCGGGCGCCGCCTGGACTTGTCATCGCCCTTCGTCGATGCGGCGCTGCCCGATGGCTCGCGCCTGCACGTCGTGATTCCAGACGTGACGCGGCGTCACTGGGCCGTCAATATCCGCAAGTTCGTCGTGAAGGCCAGCAGGCTCGAGCACCTCGTGGAGCTGGGTACACTGACGCCGCAGGCAGCGCGGTTCCTCGGCGCTGCCGTCGCCAGTGGGCTGAACATCCTGGTCTCCGGCGCCACCCAGGCGGGCAAGACCACCATGCTCAATTGTCTGGCGGCCAGTATCGGAACCCGTGAGCGCGTCATCACCGTTGAGGAGATCTTCGAGTTGCAGTTTCCCCTGCGCGACGTCGTGGGGCTGCAGTGCCGGCAGCCGAATCTGGAGGGCGAAGGTGAAATTCCCATCCGCAGGCTGGTCAAGGAGGCCCTGCGCATGCGCCCCGACCGGCTGGTGGTGGGCGAGGTCCGGGAGGCCGAGAGCCTGGACATGCTGATCGCGCTGAATTCCGGTCTGCCCGGGATGTGCACAGTCCATGCGAATTCTGCCCACGATGCAGTCACCAAGATCTGTACGCTCCCGCTGCTGGCAGGCGAGAACATCTCAAGCGCCTTCGTGGTTCCGACGGTTGCTTCCTGCATCGACCTCGTGGTCCACTGTGCCCGCCACGCCAGCGGACGCAGAGAGGTGACGGAGATCCTGTCATTGGGTCGAAGGGTCGAGAACGGCATCATCGAGTCGTCCATGGTGTTCGCCCTCGCTGATGGCCAGCTGCAGCCCAGGGCGAACTCGATGCCGGCAGCCGAGAAGTTTTCAAGGGCCGGGTACGACGTCGCGGCCCTGCTGGAATCGCGCTGATGGCGGCGCTCCTTGGCATGCTTGCCGGTGCCGGACTCCTGCTGATCTGGTGGTCTGCCTGGGAGC
The DNA here is from genome assembly GCF_040547365.1 of Pseudarthrobacter sp. PvP090. Taxonomy (NCBI): domain Bacteria; kingdom Bacillati; phylum Actinomycetota; class Actinomycetes; order Micrococcales; family Micrococcaceae; genus Pseudarthrobacter; species Pseudarthrobacter sp. PvP090. The sequence continues at coordinate 297,241 of NZ_JBEPPO010000006.1, read as the reverse complement.
AGCCGAAAGCGGCCGGACGCAGGCTGGGCCCGGGGCGTCTTGAGGACCTGTTGCGGTCCGCAGGCATCGAGAGGGTCAGCGGCCCCGGCCTGCTGGTGAGCTGCCTCGGTGTCGGAGCGTTTTCGATGCTCGTCTTCTTCGCGGTGACCGGGTCGTGGCCGATCGCGGGCTGTTTTGGCCTCTTTGGGGGCTGGCTTCCCATGGCCATCGTGAAGTGGCGTGCCCGGAAACGCACCGCTGTTCTGCGCCAATTGTGGCCCGACGTCGTCGACCACCTCCGCTCCGCCATCCGCGCCGGCCTGTCGCTGCCGGAAGCCCTCATCCAGTTGGGCCACAACGGCCCGGAGGAACTCCGCCATGTGTTCCGCGATTTTGGCTCTGACTACCGCTCGGGAGGACAATTCGATCCTTCCCTCACCAGGCTGAAGGACCGGCTGGCGGATCCGGTGGCCGACCGGATCGTCGAGGCGCTCCGGCTGACCAGGGAAGTGGGCGGATCGGATCTGGGCCGGCTGCTGGGCACCCTGGCGGAGTTCCTGAGGGAAAGCGCCCGGACCAGGAGCGAGCTGGAGGCACGGCAGTCCTGGACGATCAACGCCGCGCGGCTGGCGGTGGCCGCTCCCTGGGTTGTCCTGATGCTGCTGGCAAGCCGGCCCGAAGCCGTGGCTGCCTACAGCACGCCGCTCGGGGCCGCCGTTTTGGTGGGGGGACTCGTGGTGTCCCTGGCCTGCTATGCCATCATGCTCCGCATTGGAGCGCTGCCGGCAGAGGAGAGGGTCCTCCGATGACAGGGCTGATGGCGGCGGCAGTCGCCTGCGGTGTCGTCCTTGGCTGCGGCTTCTGGTTATTGCTGATCAGGCTTCCGTTCATGCGGCCGACCACCTTCGTTGAACGCATCGGGCCGCAGTTGAAGTCCCACAACCTGGAATCCCGGCTCCTGCGCGCCGTACCGAGAAATCTCACCCCGTTTGGGCCGCTGGAACGAATTCTGCGGCCGGTCATTGGCGACGCCGTCTCGTGGCTGGGGAGGCTGAGCCCTGCATCTTCGGCCCTGGACCGCCGGCTAACCAGGGCCGGGAGTGCCAAGTCGCCGGCGGATTTCCGGGCCGAACAGCTCCTGTGGGGCGCGGGCGGTTTCGTCGCGGCGGTCGCTGCCGTTGTGCTCTTCGGCGTGGCCGGAAGGTCCAGCCCCCTGCTCGCCGTGGTGCTGGTGCTGGGCAGCGCTGCCGGTGGATTTCTGTTGCGCGACTACCTGCTCAGCGCGCATGTCAGGAAGCGTGAGGCCCGCATGATGGCGGAGTTCCCAAGTATCGCAGAACTCATGGCACTGGCCGTCAGCGCGGGCGAGAGCGCGACGGGCGCACTGGACAGAGTGTGCCGCAGCGCCCGGGGCGAGCTGTCCAAAGACTTCACCCGCGTTCTGGCGGAGACCCGGGCAGGAAAACCGCTCGTGGAAGCCCTTCAGGAGTTCTCGGCACGGACGGAGCTTGGCCCGCTGCTCCGTTTTGTCGACGGGCTGGTCGTCGCCGTCGAACGCGGAACGCCACTCGCTGATGTGCTGCGGGCCCAGGCCCAGGACGTCCGGGACACGGCAAAGCGCGACTTGATGGAGTCGGCCGGAAAGAAAGAAATCGGCATGATGGTTCCCGTCGTCTTCGGCGTTCTGCCGCTGACAGTCGTGTTCGCTGTTTTTCCGGGCCTGGCAGCCATCAGCCTGGGTTTGTAACAACAGCTAAAGGAACAGTAGGGAAGCCGCAGGAAGACAAACGAGGGACCAACCAAAGGGGAGAACGTGAAACAGATCCAAATCCGCATGGTGCTGTTGCTTTGCACCGTGAGCCTGGCGCTGGTGCGTGCCAGGGCAAACCCGGCCATGGGGCGGCTGCGTGAGCGGCCCGGTGATCCCCGGGAGCGGGGCGATGTGCCCGGCTGGGTGATGATCACATTGATGTCGGCCGTCCTCGTCGCCGCACTTCTCGCGCTCGCTGGCCCGGCCCTGGAAGGACTCTTCAACCAGGCCATGGACAAGGTCGGGCAGTAGCACGTGCGCCTGCCCGTCGCCGGCAGGAGCACGACAAACGAACGAGGTTCGGCGGTGGTCGACTTCGTCCTCGTCGGCGGGCTGCTCACCCTGTTCTTCCTCGCCATCGTCCAGCTCACCCTCGTTCTGCACGTTCGGAACACGCTAATCGACGCCGCGGCATCGGGCGCCAGATACGGAACCCTCGCGGACCGCGGCGCCGTCGAGGCCAAGGACCGGACTGCGGAGCTGATCGGCGTCGCGCTCAACGCTGGGTTCGCCACGGACGTGACGACGAGTGAAGCCACATACCAGGGCGTCCGGACCCTGGAAGTCACGGTCCGAGCGCCGCTGCCTGTGATCGGGCTGATCGGTCCCCGCGCTTTCCTGGAGGTGAAGGGGCATGCGGCCATCCAGCCCTGACTCACCGGACCGGCAGCCGTGGGGCGAGGCAGCGATGGCAGACGCCTGCGTCCCGGACGACGCACAACGGGGAAGCGCCGTCGTCGAGTTCACCTTCCTGTCGCTGCTGCTGATGGTGCCGCTGGTCTACTTCATCATCACGATGGCCCAGCTCCAGGGCGGCTCATTCGCGGTCGTCGGCGCCGCGGACCAGGCCGCCAAGGTCTTCGTTACCCAGGCAGATGCCGCCAGCGGCCGGGCCGCTGCCGAGCAGGCCGTCCTGCTGGCGCTCGCGGACCACGGGCACTCCGCGGCGAGTTCCCGGCTCGAAACCAGTTGTGCCCCCGCGGACTGCCTGGCACCGGGATCGGCCGTGACGGTCACCGTCCATTTGACGGTACCGCTGCCGTTTGTCCCGTTCAGCGAAGTGCTGGACCTCAACGCCGGGCAGCTCAGCGCCACCGCCACGCAGTTGGTGGGCCGCTTCCGATGAGCCGTCCCCGGAAGCTGCGCGTCGGGCGCCCGTGGCACGGACCGGAATCTGATCCATCATCCCCGGACCGGCGCAACGACGCCGGACAACTGATGGTGCTGGTCGTCGGCTTCGTGCTGCTCGCGCTGCTTCTCGCGACCGTGGTCATTGCGGCCTCCAGCGTCTACATCGAGCACAAGAAGCTCCTCTCGCTGGCCGACGGCGCCTCCGTGGCCGCCGCGGACAGCTTCACCCTTGGCCAGCTCGAAACGGGCGGCGGCAACCCGACCGCCACCCTGACCGGCGCACGCGTCCAGAGCGCCGCAGTCGAGTTCCTGGGCCGCAGCGGCGCCTCCACCCGGTTCAGCAGCCTGGCAGTCGGTCCGGGAACGGGCAGTCCGGACGGTTCTACCGCCCTCGTGGTGCTCAGCGCCGCTGTCCACCCGCCCGTGGTCAACTTCCTGGTCCCTGACGGCATCAGGATCGAGGCGAGTTCGACCGCGCGTTCGCAGCTCACGCGCTAACGGGCTCGAGGCCCGCAACCCAGTCGGGGCGGCTCGTACGGATAGCGTAGGCTTAAAAAACCATGGCAAACATTGATTTTCCCGCAGAAATCCGCGCCCTGCGCGCCACCTACGCCTCCATCGAGAACGTTTCGAATATCGAGGCGCTGAAGGAAGACATCGCCGAACTCAGCGAACGGGCCGGCGAACCCAATCTGTGGGATGACCCCGCGGCCGCCCAGGTCATCACCTCGAGGCTCTCGCACCGCCAGTCCGAACTGGCACGCCTGGACTCCCTCGCCTCGCGGATCGACGATCTTGAGGTCCTCGTGGAGCTGGGCCAGGACGAGGACGACGCTGACTCCATGGGCGAGGCCGCGATCGAGCTGGAATCGATCCGCAAGGCACTGACGGAACTCGAGGTCGTGACACTGCTGTCCGGCGAGTTCGACGAGCGCGAAGCCGTCGTCACCATCCGCGCCGGCGCCGGCGGCGTGGACGCAGCGGACTTCGCCGAAATGCTGCTGCGGATGTACCTGCGCTGGGCCGAACGCCACGGCTACCCGACCACCATCATGGACACCTCCTACGCCGAAGAGGCCGGGCTCAAGTCCGCCACCTTCGAGGTCAAGGCCCCCTACGCCTACGGCACGCTCAGCGTCGAGGCCGGCACCCACCGCCTGGTTCGGATCAGCCCCTTCGACAACCAGGGCCGCCGCCAGACCTCGTTCGCCGCGGTCGAGGTCATCCCGCTCATCGAGCAGACGGACTCCATCGACATCCCGGACAACGAGATCCGGGTCGACGTGTTCCGTTCCTCGGGCCCGGGTGGCCAGTCCGTCAACACCACGGACTCCGCGGTGCGCCTGACCCACATCCCCACCGGCACCGTCGTCTCGATGCAGAACGAGAAGTCCCAGCTGCAGAACCGTGCAGCCGCCCTGCGCGTGCTGCAGTCCCGGCTGCTGCTGCTCAAGAAGGAACAGGAGGATGCCGAGAAGAAGGCGTTCGCCGGCGATGTCAAGGCCTCGTGGGGCGACCAGATGCGCTCTTACGTCCTGAATCCTTACCAGATGGTCAAGGACCTGCGCACCGAACACGAGGTCGGCAACACCTCGGCGGTGTTCGACGGCGAGATCGACGATTTCATCGACGCCGGCATCCGCTGGCGGACAGACAACCGCAACGCGGACAAATAGCCGGACGCAGGCGGCCGCGGACAAGTAAGCCCCTTGGGAACTGGCCCCGGCGCGTCCGGACGCCCCATCTGCCTCTTGTGCCACTCCTGCCCCTCCCGGTTATTCCTGCGACACGCCCCCACACTCAGGACGATCCGCCAGGGCCCGTGCGTATAGTCGAGAAGCCGGAGCTTTACTTCCCCCACTAGAAAGCCCTCGCGCCGGCAGCAGAACAGGGCCGTACCCGTCCACGTCCTGCAGGGTACTTAGGGCCATGATCCGTTTCGAAAATGTCACCAAGGTCTATGACCAGAAGGCGCGACCCGCGCTGGATTCGATCAACCTTGAAATCGACCGCGGCGAATTCGCCTTCCTGGTCGGAGCGTCCGGTTCGGGCAAGTCGACCTTCCTGCGCCTCGTCCTCAAAGAGGACCGCGCCTCCTCCGGTGCCGTCTACGTGGCTGGCCAGAACGTCGCGAACATTTCCAGCTGGCGCGTGCCCCGGCTGCGCCGCGGAATCGGCGTCGTGTTCCAGGATTTCCGCCTGCTGCCGCAGAAGACGGTGTTCGCCAACGTCGCCTTCGCCATGCAGGTTATCGGCAAGAGCCGCAGCGTCATCCGGGACACCGTTCCCGAGGTCCTCAAGACCGTCGGCCTCGACGGCAAGGAGAACCGCCTTCCGCACGAACTGTCCGGCGGTGAACAGCAGCGCGTGGCGATCGCCCGCGCCGTCGTCAACCGACCCGGCATCCTGCTGGCCGATGAGCCCACCGGCAACCTGGACCCCACCACCTCCATGGGCATCATGGGGGTGCTGGACAAGATCAACCAGAACGGCACCACCGTGGTGATGGCCACCCACGACGACGACATCGTCAACGAGATGCGCAAACGCGTAGTCGAGCTCCGCAACGGAGTCATCATCCGGGACGAGGCCAAAGCCCTCTACACCTCCGTGTTTCCGGTAGTGGGGCAGTCGCGCCGCCTGCGGGATGCCAGCGGGCGGGAACCCCAACCCGCTGCAGCCGCCTCCCGCGCCGCAGGGGAGGGCCAGCTGTGAGGCTCCAATTCGTCCTTGCCGAGATCGGCAGCGGCCTGCGCCGCAACCTCTCCATGGTGGTCTCGGTGATCCTGGTGACGTTCGTGTCCCTGACATTTGTCGGCGCCGCCGGCATGCTTCAGCTGCAGATCAACCAGATGAAGGGCTACTGGTACGACAAAGTCCAGGTGGCCATTTTCCTGTGCAGTGACGGTTCGACGGCGGCCGGCTGCGCCACCGGCCCTGCCACCCCGGAACAGCAGGACAATCTGGGCAAGCTTCTGGAATCGCCTGCGGTGGCCCAGTACGTCAACGACTTCCAGTTCGAGTCCAAGGACGACGCGTACAGGCACTTCAAGGAACAGTTCTCCAATTCCCCAATAGTCGACTCGGTGACCCCGGACCAGCTCCCGGCCTCCTTCCGGATCAACATGAAGGACCCGGAGAAGTATCAGATCATCAGCGAGACGTTTTCCTCGCAGGCCGGCGTCGAGACCGTGATCGACCAACGCCAGCTCCTGGAACGGCTCTTCTCAGTCATGAACGCGGCATCGCTCGTGGCCGTCAGTGTCGCCGGTGTGATGCTTGTCTGTGCCATCCTGCTGATCGCGACCACGATCCGGCTTTCGGCCTTCAGCCGGCGGCGGGAAACCGGAATCATGCGACTCGTCGGGGCGTCGAAGATGGTGATTCAGCTGCCTTTCATCCTGGAGGGGGTGATTGCCGCGGTGATCGGCGCGGCGCTTGCCTCAGCGACGCTGTGGGCCGTGGCGCACTTCTTCCTGGGCGGATACCTGTCCCAGCAGTACCCGGACACCGCCTTCATCTCCGCAGCTCAGACGCTGATTCTGGCGCCGGCACTGATTGGTCTGGGCGTTCTGCTGGCAGGAGTATCATCACTCCTGACCCTCCGGCGATACCTGAAGGTCTAGCGTGCGCAACGACGAGGGAGAGCCCATGACGCCGATACACCGACCCGCCCCGCGGCCGGTTTCGACCAGGCTCCCGGTGGCCGGCCGCCGCAGCCGCATCGTCAGCGCCGCGCTGGCGCTCGTCCTGGCGGCGAGCATGGGCGCCTCGACCCCAGTGGCGTTCGCCGACACCCTCGAGGACCAGCAGGCCGCACTGCGTGAGGAAGCGGCCCGGGTCCAGCATTCCCTCGAATTCGTGGACTCCCGGATTGCGCAGGCTGCCTCGGACCTCGTCCTCTACCAAGGTCAGCTCCCCGGCGCGCAGCAGGCCCTGCTCGACGCCCAGGGCCGCGTGGCCAGTGCCGTCAAGGAAGCCGATGCCCTCGCCGCGCGCGTGGACCTTGCGCAGCAGAACAAGGCCAAGATCACCCAGCAGCTTGAGACGGACCAACAAAAAATTGCCGACACCAAAAAGCTGATCGGACAGATCGCCACCCAGGCGTACAAGTCCGGCGGTGTTCCCTCCAACCTTTCGCTGTTCTTTGGGTCGAACAACAGCGGCAGCCTTGCGGAAACCATCGACCTGGCCGACCAGGCCATGCGCAGCCAGAACTCCGCAATGGGCAAGCTCACGCAGCAGAACGCCACCAACGTCAACTCGCGGGCCAGGCTCGAAGCGGTGGAAGCAGAAATCACGGAGCTCAAGGCAAAAGCGGACGCCGCGCTGGCCCGTGAGCAGGCCGCCCGTAACGAGGCCGAGGCCAAAAAGGCCCAGGTGGACCAGCTCATCGCCGACACCACCAGGCTCGACGGCGAGCTCCAGGCCGCCAAGCCCGGAATCCAGACCCAGCTCGCCCAGGTCAAGTCCCAGCAGGACGCTGTCGCGGCGGATATCGTCGAACGCGACCGCAAGCTGCGGGAGGCCTACGAAGCCGAACAGCGTCGGATCGCCGAAGCTGCTGCGACCGCCGCCGCGGCGGCCGCCCGTGCCCAGGGCCAGACCAGGCCCCCGGCGCCGTACGTCCCAGCCCCACCCGGACCGCCGTCGGCATTCGGGCTGCGGAACCCGTTCAACGGCGTCCGGATCAGCTCCGGCTTCGGCTGGCGCGCGACTCCGCCGGGAACCATCGATTTTTACGGCCAGGGCGGCTACATGCACACGGGCATCGACTTCGCTGCCGCCTGCGGTACGCCGGTCTACGCCGCAGCGGCAGGCACGGTGTTCTCCGCCGGCTGGGCCAATGACGGGGGCGGAAACAATGTGAAGATCTCGCACGGGGTCGTCCAGGGAAACTCGCTGACAACTATCTACTACCACAACGCCAGGGTGACGGTGTCCCCGGGACAGCGGGTGGACCAGGGACAGCTGATCGCCTATTCGGGAACCACCGGCAACTCCACCGGCTGCCATTCGCACTTCGAGACCTGGCTTAACGGCCGGGCCGTGAACCCGATGAACCTGCTCTGATCAGCTTGGAGCGGAAGCCCCGGGGCTGAGCTGCGGCTCTGCCGTAAACTGGAAGAAGCCTGCGCCGCTCCGGCATCGGGCCCACCCGACGATCCAAGGAGTTCTACCGTGCCGAAAGAAAGTGGCCGTAAGGTAGTGGCCACCAACCGCAAGGCCCGGCATGACTACCACATCCTCGACACTTACGAGGCCGGGATCGCGCTGATGGGCACCGAGGTGAAGTCCCTCCGCGAGGGCCACGCCTCTATGGTCGACGGCTTCTGCACCTTCTACAACGACGAGCTATGGATGGAGGGCATCCATATCCCCGAGTACCACCAGGGGAGCTGGACCAACCACGCCGCGCGCCGCCGCCGAAAGCTGCTGCTGCACCGCGACGAGCTCACCAAGATCTCGCATAAGATCCGCGAATCAGGCTTCACGATCGTCCCCCTCCAGCTGTACTTCCTGGACGGCCGGGCCAAGGTTGAGATCGGCGTCGCCCGGGGCAAGAAGGAATACGACAAGCGTCAGACCCTGCGCGAGCAGCAGGACAAGCGCGAGGCCCTGCGTGTCATGCGCGAGCGGAACCGGCGCTAGGGACGGGCACCAGGAAACCCGCGGGAATGATTCCGCCGGGACGTGCGTTATGCTAGATAGTCCGGGAAGGAACGGCGCTAAACTGTAACAGCGGTTAAGCGTCAGACCGGAACGGTTTGATAAAAAAATACGGGGATGATCGGTTTCGACGATGTTAGTCGCGACAGGTGAAGCGGGCCGAGGATGCAGAATTATCTCGTAAACGCTGTCTGCAAACCAATAAGTGCCGAATCAAAACGCACTGACTTCGCTCTCGCTGCCTAAGCAGTAAGACAGTCCGTCAGCCCGAGGTTGCTATTGCCCCGGATCCTGGCGTCATTTAGATAGCCACTGCTGTTTACCCCCGTCATCGGGGTGAACGGGACTCTTTGATGACTGGGCCCGGATCAGCCAGCTGTTTGCAGCATGGCCGGGGCCGAGAAAATCCGACGCAAACTGCGCCCGGAGAAGCCCTGACAACACGACATCGGACGGGGGTTCAATTCCCCCCATCTCCACTAGAGTTAGCCCCTAGATCCTTGTGATCTAGGGGTTTTCTTTTTGCCTGTTGGCGAGAACGCCCATTTTGTTGGCGAGAAACGGCACCCATAGGGGACAGGCATGGAAGCGCACGAAGACAGAACGGTACAGTCGGGGGAGCGTTGGGGCCACATCGATGAACTGAACTGGGCGGCTGACCGCGCCACGATCCGGAGCCTCAACAATCGGGGCGAGGAACCCTCCGAGTGGCTGGCTACCGAGTACCGAGAACTCAACGCACGCCGTGCGGCGGCGGCCACCCGTGGCTAACATCCGGTCCCGGCAGCTCATCAAGGGCGGGTCCTCGCACACGATCACGTGGCGGGATCCGGAGACAGGCCATAAGACGCGCACCTTCTCCGACAAGGACTACGGGCCCGGGGAAGCGCTCAACAAGGCGCTCGAGCTGAAGGCGTTCCTTGATGCCAATGGGAACACCTACATGCTCGCGGCCAAGGCGAAGGTCCGGAAGGACTCCACGGCGCCGACCGTCTCCGAGGTCGTGGTCCGCCACATCGATCTGCTGCGCAAGCCCCAGCCTGGCACGATCGCGAAGTACCGGAAGATGGCCGCCTCGCACATCGACGGAAGCGACCTCGGCCGGACACCGGTGGACAAGGTCAACAAAGCCCGCGCAGATTCTCGGGGCAACGCCGGTATTCCTCAATGTCCCACTCGGAGTCGTTGACGCGCCGGACGTTGCCGGCGGGGATCCATGCCCAGTGCGCGTGGTGCTCGTCGTCCTGCCAGGACACGAGGATGTGCGATGGGTTCCACCGTTCGGCGACGGCGTAGACGTCCACTGTGCCCGTCGTGAGCGGCAGGGTGGCCATGACTTTCGGGTACTGCCTGTACGTCCACGAGTGCGTCGCCTCCGGGTCGTGGCCCGGGTCCGGGCGCAGGTACTCGTAGGCCTTACCGTCTAGCGTGAAGGTGGGTCGCTTCTCGATTTGTGCCACATGCCCAAGCTACTCGCGCGCGGAACTTACTCAAACCTGTGGGAATACTGCGCGAAACAGGGGCGGGAAGCTGCGGGCGAGCACGTAGGCTTGTCGCGCGCGGGAGCTTGGATCGCGTCCCGGAAGACTGGGGAGTCACAAATTTTCGACGGGGGCCTCACCCCTGAGGACGCTTCGCCCTGCCACCCCTCAGGTGGCTCAACCGCTCCACATCAGCAACTTCTTCACGCTGTCTACGAAAGGACACTCATGGACCGCCTGGACCGCCGCAGGTTTCTCACGCTGGCAGCTCTCGCCGCACCGGGAGCCATTCTTGCCGCCAATACCGCCGCTGCCACCCCGGCCCACGCCGCGACGCCGGCACTGAAGGGCATCGGCTACTCGAACAGCACTGACCTCGCGAGGGCTCAGATCCAGAGGCTGAACGTCAAGTGGCACTACAACTGGGAGCCGTACTGCAACCTCACGACGCCGCCTTGGACTCCCATGGTAAAGAACGCGCAGCGGCTGCTGGAAGGCGACGCCATCGGCAAGATCATGAGGGGGCTGCCGCAGACCGGGGCCAAGCACCTGCTCGGCTTCAATGAGCCGGACTACGCTACGCAGGCCAACATGAGCGTCGACCAAGCGATCAGCCTTTGGCCCCAGCTCCAGAAGACCGGCCTGCGGTTGGGCTCCCCGGCGACGGTCAATGTCACCAGCCCCTGGCTGAAGGACTTCATGACCAAGGCCAAGGCCAGGGGTCTGCGCGTGGACTTCATGACGATGCACTGTTACGGCTGGCCGAACGTGGAAGACTTCCTGGGCAAGGTCACCTTGCTGCATGAGATGTACGGCAAGCCCATCTGGGTGACCGAATACGCGGTCGCGGACTGGCAGGCCAGTTCCACCAAGGCGAGCCGGTACAGCCGCTCCGCAACAAACGACTTCATGCGGGGCACCGTCGCGGGAATGCGGGCCATGCCCTATGTGGAACGCTTCGCCTGGAAGACACGGGCCGCCAATGACCCTGTCATGGGCAACTCGGCACTCTTCAGCCCGGACGGCTCTCGGACCTCCACCGGCCTTCTGTACGCCTCGTTGTAGGGAGCACGTTTCTCAGGGAACCACATAAAGAGCGCCCGTCCCCTCCGAAGGGGGCGGGCGCGCCTTTGCTTGTATTTGGATGGACTGGACAGAGTGTATATACACCTCGTAGGGTTTTCCTATCGGAACAGGCCGAAGACGAAGGGCAGCTGAAACCATGAGCAAGGGCACACCAAACCGCGCAATCCGGATCGACGACGCACTCTGGGAGAATGCGAAGGAGGTTGCAATCCGACGCGGTGACACGATCTCCGAAATCCTCCGCGGTGCGCTGGAGGAGTACGTGTCTGCGGCGCCGGCTGCTCGCCACATCAGTCCGCACGCCGACTATGCGCGGGCCGAATCAATGTCCGTCTTCGAAGCGACCACCACGACTAAAGTGCACCTCAACCGCGCCGACATGGAAGCCCACGGACACACCTTCGAGCCCGGTCTATCGGTCACGGCAGTACCGATGGGTGGCAAGCTCTGGCACCTCACCGCTGCTTACGAAGGCTGCGTCTGGGAGGGCCTCGGGTCGTCAGAGGAAATTGAGGCCACGACTCTCCTAGCCACCATCAAGGGGAACTAGAGCCCAGCCGCAGGCAGCCAGCCCCAAAGCGCCAATGTAGAAGACGCAGAAACGCGCCCGCCCACCGAAGTGGACGGGGCACTAGGGGCGGCTGGAGGTCAGGCCGCCCCGGCGAGGAATGCCGCGACCGTGTGATTGGCGTGTCGGTCGTGGTTGTGCCGCGCGCGGTCGTACCTCGCGGTGATCCTGGGGTCGCTGTGTCGGGCCGCTACCTGCACGTCACGCAGCGGGACTCCCGCGTCCAGGCACGCGGTGACGAAGCTGTGCCGCAGGGAGTGGGGACTGATCTTCTTGCTGATCCCGGCCGACTTGCACAGCCTGGTCACGGCGAGCGCCGCGGACTTCCGGTTCATCGGTGCATCACGCCCCAGATCACCACGAGGACTTGCCCGATGGTTCCCTGCAGACTGCGAGGGGGGTCGAGCATGATCGCGGCGCCCAGCACGGTCACACCCAGATAGACCAGGAAGTAAACGACTGACTGTTTACGGGGCTCCTGGATGCGGAGCCAGAGTCTGTGCAGAATGTGGTTCATGTACGCCTCCTCGGCGGATTGGATGTGGCTGTGGCCCCGGAGATGGACTCCGGGGCCACGCCTTTTCGAGCACAAAAAAAGGACCCCGTTGAGGGTCTTGGCTTGTTCGATATTCGCAGGAGGGGCCCGTTGCGGGCCCCTCCGTATTTGTCAGGCGTGAACTAGTTCAAACGGCTTGCTGCCTTCTTCCACGCGTGGCCGGCGAGCCACTCGATTCTTTCCGAGGGGGTGACGTAGCCCTCGAGGGCAATTACGCCTGGCACGAGGGTGACCTCGCCGAGGAGCGGGCCTCGGGTGGAGGAGTACGTGTCTATCCGAGCGAAGGGGGCAGGCACAGCTACCGAAGCTCGTCGCGCCAAGTTCAGCTGCTGCTCCCAGTTGTCCGGGCGTTCAGGCTCCACGATTTCGAAGTATTTGGGGTCCGAGTAGATGTCGTCCTGCGTGAGCGGGTTGAAGTCCCCGTCGAACCATGCGTGGGTCGGCTTGCCGCTGGAATTTCCGACCTGTTCGATGAAAACAATTTCGCCTTGGAAACCGAAGAACTTGATGTCCCGGGGTACGGCGCGGCCGTCGGGCTCACGGATGCGTTCCTCGACGATGTACGGCTTGCTGGCGTGGTTAGACTTCAGCGACATCTGCTTCTGGAATGCCTTGATCTGAACGGCCGTGTACTCCTTGTCCGACATGCTGTCGTAGAAGCCGTTGTCGGTCCTGGCAAGGACCATGACGCCGATCGCGGAGAACAGGAAGGTCGGCTTCAGTACGAACTCGTCCGGGAGCCCGTCAAGGTCGATCGTGTCGGCTGAATCGAAGTGGCGGTAGATCTCGGCCGTGGGAAGGCCTGCGTACTTGAAGAACTCGTGTGCCTTCAGCTTGTCGTGGAGGTACCACGGCACGTTCTTTTCCTCGCCGTCACGGCGCTGTCGGACCAGATCTGAAAACTGTATTGGCTTATCCTTTCCTTGGGAGGCCACAGGCCCCTTCCTCAGACGCTGCTCACGGCAACACTCCCGTAAGCTTGTCTTCTATGAACGCCGAGGAGCAAATCCAACTACTGCAGGGCCAGGTCAGCGAACTACGGGAGATCGTTGACAAACTGCGGCCTGTGCGGGGTCCGTCGCTCTTCATTGATGAGACTGCTGTGATCGATCCCACCTGCGCCCTGTACACCGGGACCAGCACCAATCGGATTACCGTCGGTAGGCACACCAAGGTCTTCAGGGGCGCCGAGTGGACGGGTACGATTTCCGTTGGAGCGCGAGTCTTCATCAACGCCCATAGCTTAATCCGCCCGAACGTCGTTATCGAGGATGATGTTTCGATGGGGCAGCATGTCCGCCTCATCTCAGACACCCACGAGATTTCCGCGGGCTCACGCCGCACCGGCACCCCGCGTCACGACCCGATTGTTATTGGTCGTGGATCCTGGATCGGCGCCGGCGTAACAGTCCTCGGCGGGGTGACCATTGGTGAGCGGTCCATCGTCGCCGCAGGGTCCGTCGTCAACAAGGACGTCCCGCCGAACGTTGTAGTGGCAGGCGTGCCCGCCAAGATCGTCCGATACATCAACGACGTTGACGGGTCCGCCGTGCTCACTACAGAACCAATCCCGGACCCGCAGCCGGTTGAGGCCTACAAGGCGAACTGATCGTATAGGCCCTGGCCCTGCATATACAGGTAGTCGCCGCCGAATCGGTGGACCGTGCCTGCGGGGATCGACGCGCCTGGCTGGTAGGGCCGGTTGTAGACCTTCACGATTGATGCGTCCCGGTGCTGGAGGAACGCCTTGGTCGCGTCCGGGTTCTTGCTGCCCTTGCCGCGCCGGATGGTTTCCTGCACGTTGCTGTACCGTGCCGCCGCCGCGATGCTCTTGTTCGCGGAGGACAGGAACACGTAGGACATGGCCGTGTCGTTCTCCGCTGTCAGCGCGGTGATCGTGCCAATCAGCCCGGCATTGTTCACGTACTTGTTGCCGATGGACGACGCGAGCTGATCGAACAGGGCCATGGAAGCGGGGATCATCATCACGTAGTTGTCGCCCAGGACAATGTCCGCGAGCGCTTTCCATTTGCCGGTGATCGTGACCTGGCCGTTGGCCCGGATGAGGTGGCTTGTCGCTACCTCGATCAGGTTCGTGGCGCCGCTGGACGTGTTGCGGCCATGGAAGCGCTGCACCAGCTCGAAGCTGGTCAGGGTCCGGTACTGCCCGGTTGTCATCGCCGCCACGTCGACGACGGTGTCGCCGTCGAGGAACACCGGGGCGTCCGCCTGGAAGGATGTCGCGACGCCGTGATACGGCACCCACTCGTACGCTGCCCCGCCGGCGGGCTTGACCTGCATAGCGATGTCCTGGTTGGACGCCGGTTTCAGCAGGATGTCTTTGCTGACCTGCCGGAACGGGGAGTAGACCGAGAGGAACGTGGCGGAGTTGGTATCGGTGTTGTTCGCCAGCCAGCCGCGGGCCGTGCCCGCACCGGTTGACGGGGTGTTGTCCGGGTCGTCACCGATGAACCTGCCCGCCACGGTGTACGTGCCGGCCCGGAGGTTCCTGAGCACCACGGCGCCGGCCGCGTCGTAGGCCGCAGCGGGTGCTCCACCCCGTAAAGATCCACACAAAAGGCCGGAAGCGTCAGCTTCCGGCCTTTTGTTTTGCCTGGGCTGCCCGGCTGGCGGGGTCAGCTTAGCGCTTCTTGATGTGGGCAACGGGATCCGCGTGCGTTTCCGCGACGTTTTTGGACTTCTTCTCGGCCCGTTTTTCCTTGATGGTTTTCACCGGTTTCTTGGCCGTGCTCTGGTGTGGCGTTTTGTCAGGCATGTGGGCGCTCCCTAGCAGCAGGGGGCCGGGATGGCCCCGTGTTATTAAGTTACGCCTCGGGCACCGCAACGTCCACGATGCCGACGAAGCGGCTGCCCACGCCCTCATACTCGCTGCGGACCAGCCCGGCGGCGACGCTCGGGACCTCGTACGGAGCATGGTGGGCGCAGCAGACGTAGGTGAATTCCGGCCACCACTTCTTCGGCCGGGCCGCCTCGGAGAACCCACAGACCGCGCAGGTCAGCTGGACCCAGATGGGGCGCTTGCCGGTGCGGTTTGCCTTGGACTGCACGAGCCAGGCGGGCGGGTTGTCCAGGAGGTCGCCGAGCTCGGCGTCGCTCAGCCGGGGCGGGATGCCGTGACGGTGGGCCATTTCCAGCGGAATGTCGAGGATCTGGGCTGCTTCACGTCGGGTAACCATCCTTCAACGATACGGGATGGGACGGTCCCCGGATCGCCGTCAGGGTCCCGGCGTAAGGCTCGTCACAGCCCCGTCAGGGCCAGTCCGAGCGCTGCCGCCGCCAGGCCGGCGAGCAGGTTCGCGGCAAGGTTGACGGCGGCGGCGCGGTAGCGCGTCTCGCTCACCAGCCGCACCGTGGCCGTGGTCCAGGAACTGAAGGTGGTGAGGCCGCCGGCGAGCCCGGTGGAGAGGCCGGCCTGCCACTCGGCCCCGAGTCCCAGCTGGCCCGTGATCCCCAAGGCGGCGCCGATGATGAAGGAGCCGGTCACGTTGACGGTGAGCGTCGCCCAGGGCCAGTGCGGATAGCGCCCCGGGTGGTGCGCAAACCAGGAGTCGACGGCGAAGCGCAGCAGGGCACCGGCCACGCCGAAGACTCCCACCAGCACGGCGGTGATCATGCCGCCCCGCCGCTCAGGTCGGCCAGGGCCTTGCCGGTTTTCCAGCCGGCGGCCGCAGCGCCGAGGCCCAGGACCAGCGACAGGCCCAGGTAGGCCAGCCAGCCGGCATGGAAGCCGGCACGGAACTGCTGGTCGATGACGAACACCACGGCAGAGAAGGTGGTGAAGGAACCCAGCAGTCCGGGGCCGAGCCCGGCCCGCAGCCAGAAGGCGGTTCTCGGCCGCGCAATCCAGACCGTGGTGAGGGCCGCGAGGACAAAGCTGCCGACGACGTTGATCACCAGGGTGGTCCAGGGGATCGTGCCCGCTGTCTCGGGGAACACCAGGCCGGCACCGTAGCGCAGTTCCGTACCGATCAGTCCGCCGGCGGCGACGGCCGCCCACGCACGCCAGCCGCTAGTTGTGCTCAAGGCTGCAGCCCGGATGGCCGGACTCGCTGTGGACCCAAAGGGCGGAGGCGACTTCCTCGGCGAGGTCGAACTCGTGCCCGGCCGCGCCGGATCCGATGCGCACCACCAGAGCGCCGCCGAACGGCTTGCGGCCCAGGACCTCGACTTCGGCGTCCAGGTCGATCTCCTCGGCCGAAAGGTAGCGCAGCAACTCGGGGTTCTCGTCGCTGATCCGCGTGATCCGGCCCGTGTGCCCGTCGTCGAGCTCGCTCATCCGGTGGGCCGCGGGCACCTGTACGGTGCCGTCCGCCGCCGGAATCGGATCGCCGTGCGGGTCCCGAACCGGGTCCCCAAGCTTGGCTGCCATCCGTTCGATGAAGGTGTCGGAGACGGCGTGTTCCAGGAGCTCGGCCTCGTCGTGGACCTCGTCCCAGCGGTAGCCGAGCTCCCGGACCAGGAAAGTTTCGATCAGCCGGTGCCGCCGGACCATGGACAACGCGAGCCGGACGCCGTCGGCCGTCAGCGTGATGGCGCTGTACGGCTGGTGGTCCACGAGGCCCTGGTCCTTGAGCTTGCGGACCATTTCGGAGACCGAGGAGTTGGCCACGCCGAGTCGCTGGGCAAGCTGGGTGGACGTGATGGGCTTGTCCTGCCACTCCGTAAAGGAGTAGATGACCTTGACGTAGTCCTCGATCGAGGAGGAGGGCAGACTGGTCTTCACGGTTTCCAGCCTACCGTCAGGCGGCGCCGGAGACCGTCACGCCCGGACGGCCCGCCAGCTTTGCGTCAGGTAGGGGAGCGGGAGGACCTCGCCGGGGTGGTGGCCAAGGTGCTGGTGCAGGTACCAGTCGAGGTTGCCCAGGACCTTGGCCCGGGTCGCCCCGCTGGCCGCCAGGTAGTAGCTGCGGGACTTGGTCAGCTCGAGGATGTCTGCGGTGCGCACCGGATCCTCCCAGCGGGTGAGGTGGCTCTCCAGCCGCGTGAATTCCGGGCCCAGGGGCGGCCTGAAATCCGGTTTGTGGACATCGCCGGCATGCATGATGCGCGAGAGACGGTGCACCCAGGGCACGGACGTATCCAGCTGGTTCCAGACCAGCCCCAGCACACCGTGGGGGCGGAGGATCCGTGCGATCTCTGTGCTGGCCAGGAGCGGATCGCACCAGTGCCAGGCCTGGGCCACGGATACGAGGTCGAACGCCCCGGCGGGCAGCCCGGTGTGCTCGGCGGTGCCCTCCACGGCGGTGACTCCCGGGAGCGTCCGGCGCAGCTGTTCCAGCATGTCGGCGGAAGGGTCCACCGCGACCGTGTGCAGGCCTCGCCCGGCCAGCAGTGCCGTGAACTTCCCGGTTCCGGCGCCGAGGTCCGCGGCGTCCTTCGCGCCCGGGGCGACCAGCCAGTCGGCGGAATCGGCGGGGTACCCGGGGCGGACGCGTTCGTAGTGTTCCCCGCCGTCCTGGAAGCTCTGCCCCAGCTCCTGGCGGCGTTCTTCATGCAATTTGGGTCCGCCGCGTGCCACGTGCGATCTCCTTCGGCAGGTCCGGGTTGGGTACCTTTCGAATTTACCGCACGCGGCAGCGCCGGTGATTCCTAACCGCGGGCCCGCCGGGGTTGTCAGTCCTGGGTGCAGGGGGCCGCACCGGCGGTGCCGGGTGTGTTGGGGGCCCAGTGCGGGTAGGTGCGCGTGTCGTTGGACGGCACCCAGCGTCCGGCGTCCACGACGTAGTCCCAGCCGAGGCCGGTCCGGCGCAGCTCCTGGAGGGCCGCGAGCAGCCGCTGGGCGTCTTCCAGCCGGGAACCCAGGCCGAAACTGGCGCGCAGTGAGCCGGAGGGCAGCCCAAGACGCCGCAGCAGGGGGTGCGCGCAGAAGCGGCCGTCCCGCAGCCCGATGCCGTGTTCGGCCGACAGGTAGGCCGCCACGAGGCCCGCGTCGTAGCCTTCCAGCGAGAAGTTGACGACGCCGATCGTGCCGGTACCCGTGCCGTTGCCGGGCCCGGTCCCGGTCCCGGAGTCACCGGTCCCGGAGTCGAAGGAAGCACTGTCCGAGAAGATCTGGTGGACGCTCACGCCGTCGATCCGGGCGAGGCCCTCGACGAGGAAGGACCGGATCGCGTTTTCGTGCGCGTGCCACTGCTCCACGTCCAGGTCGGCGATCACCTGGGTGGCCCGGGCCAGGGTGGCGGCGCCAAGGACGTTGGGGGAGCCGCCTTCATGCCGGGCGGGGCCGGTGGTCCAGCTGACACCGTCAATCCGGGCGTCCTGCACGGCTCCGCCGCCGGCCAGGTGCGGTGTGCCGGCGTCGAGCCAGTCGGGACGGCCGATCAGTACCCCGGCGCCGAACGGTGCGTAGAGCTTGTGTCCGGAGAAGGCGAGGTAGTCGACGCCGTCCGCGGCGATGTCGATCCGCCGGTGCGGTGCCAGCTGCGCGGCGTCGACGACGATCCTGGCGCCGTGGTCGTGCGCCAGGGCGGCCAGGGCCCGGATCGGCAGGATCTCTCCGGTGACGTTGGAGGCCCCGGTCACGGCGAGCAGGCTGACGCCGCCGTGGGCGAGCTCCGTGCGAAGCAGTTCCAGGGTGGCTGCCAGGGTGGGGGCGGCGATGACGCTGCGGTGCGGGACGCGCTGCCAGGGCAGCAGGTTGGCATGGTGCTCGATGTCGAGGTACAGCACCTCGCCGGTGTGCACGCCGTCGACGGCGGGCAGGCAGCCGGCCAGCAGGTTCAGGGAATCGGTGGTGTTCCGGGTGAATATCACCGCATCGTCCGGCCGGCCGCCCACGAACTCCCGGACAATGGTGCGGGCGTTCTCGTAGACCGAGGTGCTGATCTGCGAGGCGTAGCCGGCACCGCGGTGGACGCTGGCGTAGAACGGCAGGATTTCGTTGAGGTAGGCCGAGACGACGGACAGGGCCGGGGCCGAGGCGCCGTAGTCCAGATTGGCGTAGCGGACGTGGCCGCCCTGGATGAGCGGTGCCTGGATCTCGGCGCCGGTTACGGCGGCCAGCGGCCGGCGGGCCACGGCGAACCGCGCGTCGGGACGGGCCTGGCCCGTACTGGGCTGGACATCGGCGGTGGCGGGAATGGTGGCAGTCGTCATGGGACCTCGCTCGAAAAGGACCCCACGCACCGGGGATCCGCGCTTGCCGGGTCCGTTCCGGACCGGCCAGGTCGTCACCCGGGGCACCCCACCGCGAATGGAGGGTTGCCGGCCAGCAAACCGGGGTTTCGCGCTGGCACTCGTGACCTGCTTCGAGCGTAGGTCATGCCTGCCGCCGCAGAAAAGACGCGGCGGGAATGTGAAGCGCTTTGTTACGGAACGTCCCTAGAGCAGGTCGTCCAGGCCCGGGTTGAGGCGCTTGAGGACCTCCGAGTGCAGAATGGAGTTCGTGGCCAGGGCGTTGCCGCCGAACGGGCCGTCTTCGCCTTCGAGGGAGGTGAAGCGTCCCCCGGCCTCCGTGACAATCGGGACCAGCGCCGCCATGTCGTAGAGGTTCAGTTCGGGCTCGCAAGCGATATCGACGGCGCCTTCGGCCACGAGGCAGTAGGACCAGAAGTCCCCGTACGCGCGGGTGCGCCAGACCTCCTCGGTGAGGCCGAGGAACTCGTCGAGGTTGCCGCGCTGTTTCCAGCCGCCCAGGCTGGAATAGGAGAGGGAGGCGTCCGAGAGCTCGGAGATGTTGGAGACCTTCAGCCGGGTGGCGGCGGCAAGCGAACGGCCCGTGTACGCTCCGGCGCCCTTGGCGGCCCACCAGCGCTTGCCCAGCGCCGGGGCGCTGACGACGCCGACAACCGGCTCGCCCTCGTCGACGAGGGCGATCAGCGTGGCCCAGACGGGGACGCCGCGGACGAAGTTCTTGGTCCCGTCGATCGGGTCGATGATCCAGCGGCGGGAGCCGTGGCCGGAGCTGCCGAACTCCTCGCCGAGGACAGCGTCGCGGGGACGGGAGCGGGACAGCTGGCCGCGGATGGCCTCCTCGGCAGACTTGTCGGCGTCGGTCACCGGCGTCAGGTCCGGCTTCGTCTCAATCCGAAGGTCGAGCGCCTTGAAGCGGCTCATGGTCTGGGAATCTACGGAATCTGCCAGTACATGGGCAAGGCGCAGGTCATCGTTGTAGCTCGAAGCGGGTTGACTCATGGTTCCAAACTACCGCCAAAGCGGGCGGCGGGGCGGGAGGCCACGTGGCTGCGCCGCAGGATGCGGGCAGGCGCGCGGCCGCTGCCGGCCGAACCGGCGGACTGGCCGACTAGGAGACGGTGCCCAGTTCCTTGACGTCCTGGGCTTCCATCCGCGGGTCGGTCCCCAACAGGCGGCGGAGTGAGGCGAGCCGGGCGGGGCCGGATTCGCCGGCGTGGCCGGCGGCCACCCAGGCGTCAACCCCACAGTTGACGGCGCTGGAATCGTGTTTGCAGCCCCGCTCGCAGTCGTCGGTGCCGGGCTCGAGGTCGGGGAAGGACCGCAGGATCCGGTCGGGGTCCACATGGGCCAGGCCGAAGGAGCGGATGCCGGGGGTGTCGATGATCCAGCTGCCCGGCGGCGCATCGTTGACCTTGAGGGCCAGCGCGGAGGAGGACGTGTGGCGGCCGCGCCCGGTCACGGCGTTGACGCCGCCGGTGGCGCGTTCGGCGCCGGTCAGGGCGTTGACCATGGTGGATTTTCCGACGCCGGAGTGGCCCAGCATAACGGTGACCTTACCGTCGAGGTGGGCGCGCAGCTGGGAGACGGCGCCTTTGTCCAGCCGCGCCGAAAGCCCGTCGTCCGAGCGGGCATCGATGCCGGAGGCGGCGGAGTCCGCCGTCTTGGAGATGATCACCGGGAAGGCAAGGTGCTGGTAGTTGGAGAGGAGTTCCGCGGGATCCTTGACGTCCGCCTTGGTGACGAGCAGCAGCGGCTCGATGCCGGCATCGTAGGCGGCCACTAGGGCGCGGTCGATGAACCCGGTCCGGGGCTCGGGATTGGCGGCCGCCACCACGATCACCAGCGTGTCGGCATTGGCGACGACTGCGCGCTCGATCGGGTCCGTGTCGTCGGCGCTGCGCCGCAGCAGGGTCTTGCGGTCCTGGATCTTGACCAGACGTGCGAGGGTGTCCGGTTCGCCGCTGACGTCCCCGACCAGGGAGACGAAGTCGCCGGCGACGACGGGGTTCCGGCGCAGTTCCCGGGCGCGGGCGGCGATGATCTTGCGTTCCTCGGGGGTGCCCTCGGCGACGACCGCGGTGTAGCGTCCGCGGTCAACGGTGATGATCCGCCCGGTGACGGCGTCTTCGTAGGCGGGCCGGTCCTTGGTGCGGGGCCGCGTGCCCTTCTTGTTGGGGCGGATCCGGACGTCGGATTCGTCCCAGGAGTCAGTGCTGCGTGCCACCGGGGGTGTCCTTCTCTGCGGGGGCCGCGCTGCCGGCGCCCTGGGCGAGCATGGACTCCCACAGCTGCGGGAAGTCGGGCATGGTTTTGGCGGTGGTCGCGATATCCTCGACCTCGATGCCGCGAACGGCGAGGCCCAGGATGGCGCCGGCCGTGGCCATGCGGTGGTCGGCGTAGCTGTGGACGACGCCGCCGTGCAGCGGTGCGGGCCGGATGATGAGGCCGTCGGAGGTCTCCTCGGCGTCGCCGCCCAGGCGGTTGATCTCGGCGACGAGAGCGGCCAGCCGGTCTGTTTCGTGCCCGCGGAGGTGGGCGATGCCGCTCAGCCGCGAGGGGCCGCTGGCGAGGGCGCAGAGCGCGGCGACCGTGGGGGCGAGTTCGCTGGTCTCGTCGAAGTCCGCGCCTTTGATCTCCGGGCCGCCGGTGACGGTCAGGGTGCCGTCCGTGAGCGTCACCGTGGCCCCCATGGTCGTGAGGATGCTGCGCCACAGATCGCCGACCTGGGTGGTCGGGGCCGGCCAGTTGGGGATGCGGACGGTGCCGCCGGTGGCCAGGGCCGCCGCGAGGAAGGGGCCCGCGTTGGAAAGGTCCTGTTCGATCCTGAGGTCAAAGGCGCGGATCGGCCCGGGGGAGACAATCCAGTGGTTCGGGCGGGAATCGTCTACGGCCACCCCGGCTCCGCGGAGCACGGCGACCGTCATGTTGATGTGGTCCAGGCTGGGGACGGGCTTCCCGGCGTGGTCCCTGCTCTGATGTTCGAGGTGCAGTCCCTCGGTGAAGCGGGCTCCGGCCAGGAGCAGCGCGGAAACAAACTGCGAGGAAGCGCTGGCGTCGATGACGAGGTGGCCGCCCCGCACTTCGCCGGTGCCGTCGACGGCGAACGGCAGCGACGCGGCGGAGTTGCCGTCGGGCGCGGTGACGGCGACGCCCAGCCCCGTGAGCGCCTCGATGATCGGCCCCATCGGGCGCAGGCGCGCGTGCGGGTCGCCGTCGAACAGTGCCACACCCCGGCGCAGGGCCGCGACCGGCGGGACGAACCGCATGACCGTTCCGGCCAGCCCGCAGTCGATATCCGTCCGGGCCCCGGCGGCGTCCAGGCTGATGGGCGTAATGGCAAGGTCGGGACCGAAATCGCCGTCCCCCGGAACCTCCGTGATGGTGGCCCCGAGCTGCCGCAGGGCCTCGATCATGAGCGCCGAGTCCCGGGAATGCAGCGGGGCGCGCAGCCGCGAGGGTCCGTCCGCGAGGGCGGCCAGCACGAGGTACCGGTTGGTCAGGGACTTGGATCCCGGAACCGTGACCGTTGCGTCGAGCGGCTGTTCGGCGAACGGCGCCCGCCAGAGCGGGGCGCCTGCGGCGGGAACGGAATGGGCAGCTGCGGTGGGGGTGGTGCCTGTCATTGCTGTTTAGGCTCCGCCGGTGTGGTCTACGGCTTTGCGTACGGCTTTGTCGGCCTTCTTCAGCTGCTTGCCGGTGGTCTTCTTGACGTCGGCGGCGAGGTGGCTGGTGGACTTCTTCACGTCAGCGGCAAGGTGCTCGGCGCGCCAGGCCAGGCTGGGCCGGCCGTTCGTGTCGACGGCAGCCAGCAGCACGCCGCCGGTCAGGGAGACGTTCTTGAGCAGCTGCTTGCGGCGGGCATCGCGGCCCTCCTTGGAGGTGATGTCGGCGCTGCGCCATTCAACGTAGGCGTTGAGCGCGGAGATGACGGCCAGGAGGGTAGCGGCGAGGCGCGCTGACTTGCCGAGCGCGAAGAGCACGCCTGCTCCGACCTGGGTGCCGCCGATAACGCGGGCCAGGACCTTTTCGTTGGTCTGGAATGGCAGGGATTCAGCCGCGCGGCGCAGCAGGGGTGACAGCTGCGTGGCCGTGTCATCCGCGTTCTTGAGCTTGTCCATGCCTGCAAGGACGAAACTGGAGGCGAGCATGGGCCGGGCGAGAAAGCGGACAAAGGACATGAATTTCCTCCTGGATGGACGAGCCGCGGAATCAATGCGGGAGAACCGGTTCTAGTCTTGCACTTTTGCGGAATATTTGCCTGCCGGACGGGGTTGTGAATGAAAGGTCCCGGCCGCCGGTTTTCGGCCGGACAACAAGCAGACAGTGAGCTGGCTACGGGCCGGCAACGAGCTGAAGACGAGCAGGGAGGCGGACATTTGATTCTGGTGAAGGACGCGCGACTCTCGGCGGATCCCGCGGAATTGTGGACCATGGCCCTGCAGGATCGGACAAGTCCGGCAGTTCCGGCAGTTCCGGGCGCCCGCCGTAAGGTGACAGTAGACTTGGACGCAATGAGCACCATGGATCCGGCCGTTGCGGCCATGCACGAGGTCGCCGGAAACGGCGCCACACCCGTGAAGTCACCTGATGCCGGCCCGGCCGGCGCACTTCCTGAGCCTGTCCCGGAAGCCGGGGCGGCCCCGGAGCCCGGCGCCGTACCGACCGACGCGCAGGATGCTGCAGCCCGGGAGACGATCGTGGACGGGCAGGCGCTGGACGTGGCGACGGAAACCACGGAGGAACGCCGGGCACGGTTCGAACGCGACGCCATGCAGTACGTGGACCAGCTGTACTCCGCGGCCATGCGCATGGCCAGGAATCCCGCCGATGCCGAGGACCTGGTCCAGGAGGCGTACACGAAGGCGTTTTCCGCATTCCACCAGTACAAGCCGGGCACCAATCTCAAGGCCTGGCTGTACCGGATCCTGACCAACACCTACATCAACCTCTACCGCAAGAGGCAACGCGAGCCGCTGCAGTCGAACTCGGACACCATCGAGGACTGGCAGCTCGCCCGGGCCGAGTCGCACACCTCGTCCGGACTCCGCTCGGCGGAGGCCGAGGCGCTGGACCACCTGCCGGACTCGGACGTGAAGCGCGCCCTGCAGGCCATCCCGGAGGAATTCCGGCTGGCGGTCTACTTCGCCGACGTTGAGGGGTTCGCGTACAAGGAAATTTCGGACATCATGAACACCCCGATCGGGACTGTGATGTCCCGCCTGCACCGGGGCCGGAAGATGCTGCGGGACATGCTCGCCGACTACGCCGCCGAGCGGGGATTCAAGGCCGCCGATGCCACTGCGGCGGCCGGAAGCAACAAACAGGAGAACAGGAAATGAGCGACTGCCAGGGACTGGGCGATTGCGACGACGCCCGGATGCAACGTATCTACGAGTATCTGGATGGTGCCCTCACGCACGATGACATCGCCGAGATCAAGGACCACCTGGACGGGTGTCCGGAGTGCTTTGAGCAGTACGACCTCGAATGTGTCATCCGCGTCATGGTGAAGCGTTCCTGCACGGAAGCTGCCCCGGAGAACCTCAAGAACTCGATCCTGGACCGGATTCACTCCAGCAACCCGGTCGAGGCCTGACCCGGCGGGGATGCCTGACGTCCCGCCCGGCAAAACGACAAAAACGAATGACCCCGTAAACCGTGAGGTTTCCGGGGTCATTCGTTTAAAGCTGTCATTCCAAGCTTTGCTTAGGCGTTGGGGCGCTTGCCGTGGTTCGCGCCGCCACGCTTACGGTCACGACGTTTACGTGCACGCTTGCTCATAGCTGGCCTCCTTAATTTTTGGTACTCAAAAGAGCTGCCCTCAAGTCTCCCACATCAGGGCACCCGTCGCGAACCGGCGGGCGGGAAGCGCCGCGCAGCGACCATCACAGCGTGACCATCAGAGCGGACAAATCAGTCCAGGGAGTTGCGAATGGAGATCCGTGCCTGGTCCAGCACCGTCTTGACCGTCTCCAGCGTCACGGGCGTGATCGGATGGCGGCCGCCGTGCCGGCGCAGTTCCACCCGGATGTCATCGCGGAAGGCCTGCACCAGCATCTCCGCTTCACGCAGCCGGCTGTCGCCCTCCTGCGAGTAGCGCTGGCCTGCCAGCGAGGCGACGGTTGATCCGGCCGCACGGGCCGAGGCACGCGCGGCCTCGGCCGTGGCGGCCAGATCGGCGCGCAGCCCGCGCATGTTGGCTTTGATGTCCTGCCGCAGATTGTCCGCGAGCCGCCGGACTGATGCGGAGATGTCGTTTTCCACGCCGGCGAGTTCGTCCCGCCGGCTGTTCAGCTCCACGAGGCCGTCCGGGGTGATGCTGTAGTACGTCCGGCGTCCCTCGGTGTGGGTGGCCACGAGCCCCTCCTCCTCGAGCTTGCCCAGCCGCGGATAGATGGTCCCGGCGCTGGGGGAGTAGGTGCCGCCGAAGCGTTCGCTGAGCGCTTTGATGAGTTCGTAGCCGTGCTTCGGACCCGACTCCAGCAGCGCGAGCAGATAGAGGCGCAGGGCCCCGTGGGCAAAGACCGGAGGCATCAGGGACCCTTCGTGGGATCCGTGGCCGGCCGCCCGTGGAAGATCGAGGTCTTCCCGGAGACGGAATTGGTGCGGACCAGCATAAGCTGGCTGTCAGGGCCGGCGATGGTCTGCACGCTCCCGCTGGGTTGGTTGTACTGCTGGTCGTTGATCACGATCGCGCCGCTGGCGGACTTGGCGATGATGTCCACGCCGACGTCGTGCGGGAGGCGGATGGTGACATCACCCGACACCGAATTCGCCCCGAAGTCCTGGGTGAACCCGTGCAGGTCGAAGTTCAGGTCTCCGCTGACGGTGTTGGCGCGGATGTGGCTGAAGTCGCCGGAGGCCGTGACCTCGCCGGAGACGCTTTTGGCCGTCAGTACGCCGTGGTGGTTGCGGGCGATCACTTCGCCGCTGACGGTGTTGACCGACAGGTCCCCGGAGGTTCCGTCGGCCAGGACGGAACCGGAAACCGTGTTCAGCCGGGTGCGCCCGCTGATCCCGGAGACCATGCCGTCGCCGCTGACCGTGCCGGCCTCAACCTCGACGCGGGCGGGCAGGGCAATGCTGAGGACCACCGAGTTGCTGCTGCTGTTGTTGACGGTTCCCATGAGATTCTTGAACCAGCCCTGCGGCCCGTGCAGCTGGTGCCGGACCTCCAGCCGGCCGTCGACGAGGCTGATCGCCAGCGGGTCGCCGTGTATGTCGGACACTTCGATCCGGGTGACGGCCTCATCGTGCGTGACGATGTCGAAGCGGCCCCGGACGATGCCAAGCTTGAGTGAGCTGACGCCGTCGACGTCGATGGTCTGCGGACCGGTGACGGTCCAGTTGTTCTCTGTCATGGTTCCTCCGGGCGGGCGACACTTCCTGCGCATCACTGCGATATATCGTGACTATGAAGTCACGATATATCGCCGGATGTGTGCAGTCAAGATATATCGCGAAGTTCGCCAGCGGAGCCTGGGCCCGGGGCGGCTACTCCGGGGCGTCCATTCGCAGCCACTGAAACCAGCCGCGGTGCAGCACGAGCCAGGCCATGAGCCCGTAGCCGGCCTGGCCAGGCGATCCGCCGTTGGCAGCGAGGTCCTGGCGCCACTGTTCATGATTGAGCAGTGGGGAGAACGTGTCGACGTAGAGGTGTTTGCGACGCGTGGTGACGTCGGCGAAAGCAGTGTTCAGCTCGCCGAGCCTGCGGTTCTGCGCCGGGTCCAGGGTCGGCGGCGGGCCGACCACGAAGACCTCGATCTTGTTCTGCGACGCGGAGTCGAGGATGTTGGCGAGATTGAGCCGGCTGCGGGCCGTGGAGAGTCCGAACTCGACGTCGCGGCCGGAGAGCCCGATCACCAGGCGGTTCTCGTGGTGATCGTTGAAGCGCCGGTTAGCTTCCTGGAGCCAGCGGGCAGCCAGGCCTTCCGTGCCTTCCTGCGGGCAGGGGAGGGAATAGCATTCCAGGGACAGCCCGTCCTGCGGCGTGCGCGCCAGCACCCGCCCCAGCCAGCCCAGCGCGCGGGGATCTCCCAACCCGGCCAGCAGTTCATCGCCCACGGCTGCGATCCGCAGTTTTCGATCTTCCACGACTACCTCTTCACTCCAGAGTGTCCATTAAGCCGTCCCCCTCATCCACGATGGAGGGGGACAAAGCCGGTTAAACAACGGTGCCCGGCCGGAGTTGCGTGTTTCCATCTCCGGCCGGGCAGCGTTGACCTTACTTACGTGCGAATGCCTGCTTGAGCAGCGCGTCCTGCTCGGCCGCGTGACGCTTCATCGATCCTGCCGCGGTCGAGGCCGAAGCCGGGCGGGAAACGAGGCGGACCCGGCGGTCCAAAGCGTCCGGCAGGTTGAGGCCGATGAACGGCCACGGACCCTGGTTGGCGGGTTCGTCCTGTGCCCAGACAACTTCGGCGTTCGGGTACTTGGCAAGCTCGGCGGCAATCTCGGCGGCCGGCAGCGGGTACAGCTGCTCGACCCGGACGATCGCCGTCGTCCTGTCGCCGGTCTTCTGCCGGGTGGACAGCAGATCATAGTACAGGCGGCCGGATACCAGCAGTACACGCTCGACGGCGTCGCCCTGCAGCTGCTCGTGCTCGGGGATGACCGTCCGGAACGTCCCGGTGGTGAAGTCCTCCACCGACGATGCAGCGGCCTTGAGGCGGAGCAGCTGCTTCGGCGTGAAGATGATCAGCGGCTTGCGCGGCTTGCTGTACGCCTGGCGGCGCAGCAGGTGGAAGTGCGACGCCGAGGTTGTGGGGTTGGCCACGATCATGTTTTCTTCGGCGCACATCTGCAGGAAGCGCTCGATCCGCGCGGAGGAGTGGTCCGGTCCCTGGCCCTCGTAGCCGTGCGGCAGCATCAGCACGAGTGAGGAGCGCTGGCCCCACTTCTGCTCGGCCGAGGAGATGAACTCGTCGATGATGGTCTGCGCGCCGTTGACGAAGTCACCGAACTGCGCTTCCCAGAGCACCAGGGCATCCGGACGTTCCACCGAGTAGCCGTATTCGAAGCCCATGGCCGCGTATTCCGACAGCAGGGAGTCATAGATCCACAGCTTGGCCTGGTCCTCGGAGAGGTGGGCCAGGGGCAGCCACTCGTCGCCGTTGGCGCGGTCGTGGAAAACGGCGTGGCGCTGTACGAACGTGCCGCGGCGCGAGTCCTGGCCGGCGAGCCGGACAGGAACGCCTTCCATGATAAGCGAACCAAAGGCTGCCAGCTCGCCGAAGCCCCAGTCGATGCCGCCTTCACGGGACATCACTTCACGCTTCTCCAGCAGCTGCTTGAGCTTGGCGTGGACCGTGAAGCCCTCGGGGATATCGATGTGGGCCTTGCCGATGCGCGCCAGGGTCTCGGCGGAAATCGCCGTCGACGCCGGGGCGTTGGTGCCGGAATCGGACTGCTGGGCCATCGGGCGCTCCAGATCGGACACCGCGGCGGAATCCGCCTTGATGATCGGAATCGGGGAGGTCTGCGCGGCGTGGGTTTCGGCGAAGACACGCTCCAGCCGCTCCTGGTAGTCGCGAAGCAGCTGTTCGGCTTCTTCCTCCGTGATGTCACCGCGGCCGATCAGGGATTCGGTGTACAGCTTGCGGACCGAACGCTTGGCTTCGATCAGGTTGTACATCAGCGGCTGGGTCATCGAGGGGTCGTCGCCCTCGTTGTGGCCGCGGCGGCGGTAGCAGACCATGTCGATGACAACGTCCTTGTGGAACCGCTGGCGGAACTCGTAGGCGAGCTGTCCGATCCGGACCACAGCCTCCGGGTCATCGCCGTTCACGTGGAACACCGGCGCCTGGATCATCTTGGCGACGTCCGTGGAGTAGGTGGAGGAACGCGACGACGACGGGGCGGTGGTGAAGCCGACCTGGTTGTTGACCACGATGTGGATGGTTCCGCCGGTGCGGTAACCGCGGAGCTGGGAGAGGTTGAGCGTTTCCGCCACGACGCCCTGGCCTGCGAAGGCGGCGTCGCCGTGCACCATGATCGGCAGCACGGGGAAGGCGACGCCCTGGTCGAGGCGGTCCTGCTTGGCGCGGACGATGCCTTCGAGGACAGAGTCCACGGCCTCGAGGTGGGACGGGTTGGCAGCGAGGTAGACCTTGGTCTCCTTGCCGTTGTCCGAGGTGAAGGTGCCCTCGGTGCCGAGGTGGTACTTGACGTCGCCGGAGCCCTGCACGGAGCGCGGGTCCTGGGTGCCTTCGAATTCGCGGAAGACCTGGGCGTAGGTTTTGCCGGCAATGTTCGTGAGGACGTTGAGCCGGCCGCGGTGGGCCATGCCGATCGCCACTTCGTCGAGTTCGTCGTCGGCCGCATCGGAGATGATGGCGTCCAGCAGCGGGATCAGCGACTCGCCGCCCTCCAGCGAGAAGCGCTTCTGGCCGACGAACTTCGTTTGGAGGAAGGTCTCGAAGGCCTCGGCAGCGTTGAGCTTGGAGACGATGCGGAGCTGCTCGTCGCGGCTCGGCTTGGAGTACGGGTGCTCGATCTGGTCCTGGAACCACTTGCGTTCTTCCGGGTCCTGGATGTGCATGTATTCGATGCCCGCGGTGCGGCAGTAGGCGTCGCGGAGCACTCCGAGGATGTCGCGGAAGGCGAGCATCGGCTTGCCGCCGAAGCCGCCGGTGGGCCATTCGCGGTCCAGGTCCCACAGCGTGAGGCCGTAGGTGAGGACGTCGAGGTCCGGGTGCTTGCGCTGCACGTACTCGAGCGGATCAGTGTCCGCCATGAGGTGGCCGCGGACGCGGTAGGCGTGGATGAGCTGCTGGATCCGGGCGACCTTGTTGATCTCGTCGGCCGGGTCCACCTGCAGGTCCGGGCTCCAGCGCACGGGCTCGTACGGGATGCGCAGGGATTCGAAGATCTCGTCATAGAAGTTCTGCGCGCCCAGCAGGAGCTGGTGAACGAGCTTCAGGAACTCCCCACTGCCGGCCCCCTGGATGACGCGGTGGTCGTAGGTGGAGGTCAGCGTGAGGACCTTGCTGATGGCGTTGTGCGCGATGATCTTCGCGCTGGCCCCCTGGAATTCAGCCGGGTAGTCCAGTGCGCCGACACCGATGATGGCGGCCTGGCCCTTGGACAGGCGGGGCACCGAGTGCACGGTTCCGATGCCGCCGGGGTTGGTCAGCGAGACCGTGGTGCCGGAGTGGTCGTCGGCGGTGAGCTTGCCGGCGCGGGCACGCTTGATCAGATCCTCGTAGGTGTGCCAGAACTCGGAGAAGTTGAGGGTCTCCGCCTTCTTGATATTGGGCACCATGAGCAGGCGCGTGCCGTCAGGCTTCGGCATGTCGATGGCAATGCCGAAGTTCACGTGCGCCGGCTGGACCGCGACAGGCTTGCCGTCGACCTCGTCGTAGTAGACGTTCATCGACGGGAACTGGGCCAGGGCGCGGATGACGGCGTAGCCGATCAGGTGGGTGAAGGACACCTTGCCGCCGCGGGCACGGGCCAGGTTGGAGTTGATGACCACGCGGTTGTCGATCAGCAGCTTCGCCGGGATCGCCCGCACGCTCGTGGCGGTGGGTACCTCCAGGCTGGTGATCATGTTGGTGGCGATGGCCTTGGCCGGTCCGCGGAGGACGGAGACGACGTCTTCCTCGGGGGCGGTCGGGGCCTTGATGTTCTTGGGGAGCTGGGCCGGGATCGGGGCGGTGCCGGGGCCGGCGTCAGAAGTCTTGGAGCCGTCGCGGGCAACGGTGGCCGGGGCTTTCTTCGCCGGGGCGGGGGCCGGCGCGGCGGGGGCAGCGGCGGGGGCGGGCGGCTTCGTTGCCGTCGCGGCAGCCGGGGCTACTACGGGAAGTTCGCGGGTGGCGGGGTGCGCAACTGTCGCTGCGCCTGAGGCTCCGTTGGTGGACGAGCTGTCACCGGCATCGAAGGATTCGAACAAGGGCCACCACTTGGCATCCACCGTGTTCTTGTCCTGCTGGTACCGCTCGTACAGTTCGTCAACGAGCCACTCGTTTCCGCCAAATTCCTCTGGTAGACGGTGGCTAGGCTGCTCTGGCACTTGAATTACGCCTCTTCCATGAGTTTGATTCCCACTGGCTTCACGGTGCCGCAGCACGACGATTGAACCAGTCTCCACGTCCAGTGAACCCAGACCTCTGCCAGTCTAGTGACGATTCTTGCCAAACCGCCAATAAGGGTGACTCAAATCATCAAGTCGCCTCAATGCGCCGTCACGGCACCCCATCCGGCCGTCCGGAGCCCGCCCGCAGCCCCTTCGGAGCCCGCCCGGACCGCGCCCGGGCCGGCTGCCCTGACCGGTGCCGGACCCCGTGGGAAGCCTCGCTAGAATCACACTGAGAACCCGTTGAGCACCGGAATGCCTATTTTTGCTTACTTTAAGGAGCAACCGTGCGTTTCCTGACCGAACCCACCACCGACCTGACCTATTCGGACCTCTTCCTCGTACCGTCCCGCTCCGACGTCACTTCCCGGCTGGATGTGGACCTCGCGGCGGACGACCGGACCGGATCCGCGATTCCCCTCGTCGCGGCGAACATGACGGCGGTGACCGGCAAGCGCATGGCCGAGACCATGGCCCGTCGCGGCGGGCTGGCGGTCCTGCCGCAGGACGTCCCGCTGGACGTGATCCGCGACGTGACGGCCTGGATCAAGACCCGCCACCCCGTCCTGGAAACCCCGGTCACGCTGTCACCGGCCGACACGGTCATTGATGCCCTGCACCTGATGGGCAAGCGTCCGCACGGGGCCGTTATGGTCGTGGATGACTCCGGTGCCGTCACCGGCATCGTCCGGGCCGCGGACTGCGAGGGCCAGGACCGGTTCGCCTCGCTCGCCTCGGTGATGCGCCACCAGCCGCTCGTGCTGGAAGGGGCATTGCTGGAAGACGCCCCCGACGGCGGCGGACCGGGCGGCGGCCCGGGCGCCGGCCTGCGCCGCGCCTTCGAGGCGATGGACGCCGCCGGGACCGACTTTGCCCCCGTGCAGCGGGACGGCGTCCTGGCCGGCGTCCTGACCCGGAAGGGTGCCCTGCGTTCCACGCTGTACCGTCCCTCGCTGGACCCTGCCGGCCGGCTCAAGGTGGCCGCCGCCGTCGGGATCAACGGCGACGTCGCCGGGCGGGCCGCGGAACTCCTGGCCGCCGGCGTCAACGTGCTGGTCCTCGACACCGCACACGGCCACCAGCAGAAGATGTTTGATGCCCTCGCCGCGGTGCAGGGCCTCAACCCCGGCGTGCCCGTGGTGGCAGGGAACGTGGTCACGGCGGAGGCAACCCGTGAACTTATCCAGGCGGGCGCGGACATCGTCAAGGTCGGCGTTGGCCCCGGGGCCATGTGCACCACGCGCATGATGACGGCCGTGGGCCGGCCGCAGTTCTCTGCTGTCCTCGAGTGTTCGGCGGCCGCGCGGGCTGCCGGCGGGCGCGTCTGGGCCGATGGCGGAGTCCGCTACCCGCGCGACGTCGCGCTGGCCCTGGCTGCCGGCGCCAGCCAGGTGATGATCGGGTCCTGGTTCGCCGGCACGCACGAGAGCCCGGGGGATCTGCAGCAGGACGCCGCCGGGCGGCAGTTCAAGGAGAGCTTCGGGATGGCGTCCGCCCGGGCCGTGCAGAACCGCAACCAGCGCGAGGGTGCCTTCGAAAAGGACCGGAAGGCCCTTTTCGAAGAAGGCATTTCCACCTCCCGGATGTTCATCGATCCGGCGCGGCCCGGCGTGGAGGACCTGCTGGACATGATCACTGCCGGGCTCCGCAGCTCCATGAGCTACGCCGGTGCTGCTGACCTCGCGCAGTTCCGGGAACGCGCCGTCGCCGGGATCCAGTCCGCTGCCGGGTATGAGGAAGGCCGTCCGGTCCCGCAGAGCTGGTGAGCCGGCCCGCTTCCGGCAGCGGCCGCCGTCGGGCGTCACCTGCGGTGTCACGGCGGCGGCCGGCGCCCGGCGGCCTGTAGACTGAAACTCTTATGGACAGTAAATCTAGGTGCCGGCCTGGGGGCTGTCAGCGGGGAACGGAAACCGTTCACGCGCAGTCCACCCGAAGAGCCGGCAAACCCCGTTCACGCGCCCATCACTCTCCGGCGGCACGCCAGCCAGCTGCCTTCCAGGACACAGGAGCCTTCCAGGACACAGGGTCGGCCGCGGCTGACCATCCTCCGCCGGGCAGCCCGTCCCGGCACCCTGACTCCCGACACCCCGACTCCCGACAGCCCGGCCGCAGGGCGCGGCACCGCGCCGCCGCCCCGGAAGCAGGCGGCTAAATGGAGTGGCTTCTTCTCGGAGCAGGACTGCTGCTCATCCTCGGAACCGGCTTTTTCGTAGCCGTTGAATTTTCCCTCGTTGCCCTTGACCAGGCCACCGTCCAGCGGGCCGTGGATGACGGCGATACCGCCGCCGCGCCCCTGCTCAAATGCCTCAAGTCCCTGTCCACGCAGCTCTCCAGCTGCCAGCTGGGCATCACCATCACCACGCTGCTCACCGGCTACGTCATGGAACCATCGGTGGGCAAACTCCTCGAAGCCCCGCTGGGTGCCCTGAGCCTGCCGGAGGCCGCGGTTTCCTCCGTGTCACTCGTCATGGCGATGGCCTTCGCGACCCTCCTGTCCATGCTGATCGGTGAGCTGGTTCCCAAGAACATGGCCATTGCGCTGTCGTTCCAGGTCGGCAAGGCCCTGGCCCGCCCCCAGCTGGTCTTCACGGCAGTCTTCAAACCCGCCATTGTGGTGCTCAACGGCTTCTCCAACAAGGTGCTCAACATCTTCGGCCTGGAGGCCAAGGAGGAGATTTCGGGTGCGCGGACCCCGGCCGAGCTCGCCTCCCTCGTGCGCCGTTCGGCGGCGATGGGAACCCTCGACGCCGGGACGGCCAACTTCATCGCCCGGACGCTGAAGTTCTCGGGCCGGACCGCGGCGGACGTCATGACGCCCCGCATCCGGGTCGAGACCATCGACGGCGACCAGCCGGTCTCCGACATTGTGGAGGCCGCACGCCGCACCGGATATTCGCGCTTCCCGGTCATCGGGGAATCCTCGGACGACATCCGCGGCGTGGTGCACATCAAGAAGGCCATCGCCGTACCCTCGGGCCGGCGCGCCAAGCTGGAGGCCGGTGCCATCATGACCGATGTGCTCCGGGTGCCGGAAACCATCCACCTGGACGCCCTGCTGGCGGAACTGCGCGAGGGCAACCTGCAGCTGGCCGTGGTCCTTGACGAGTATGGCGGCACCGCCGGCATCGCCACGCTGGAGGACCTCGTCGAGGAAATCGTCGGGGAAGTGGCCGACGAACACGACAAGGTGCGTCCGGGATTGCTGCAGAGCGCTTCGGGGGACTGGTACTTCCCGGGGCTGCTTCGCCCCGATGAACTCTCCGAACAGATTCCGGGCCTGACCGTGCCCGACGAGTCTGCCTACGAAACGGTGGGAGGCTACGTCATGAGCAAGTTGGGCCGGATCGCAGCGGTGGGGGACACGGTCGACGTCGACGGCGGCACCCTGGCAGTCACCCGCATGGACGGGCGCAGAAT
Organism: Pseudarthrobacter sp. PvP090; assembly: GCF_040547365.1. Classification (NCBI taxonomy): domain Bacteria; kingdom Bacillati; phylum Actinomycetota; class Actinomycetes; order Micrococcales; family Micrococcaceae; genus Pseudarthrobacter; species Pseudarthrobacter sp. PvP090. Next base: position 262,312 of record NZ_JBEPPO010000006.1, on the reverse strand, counting down.
CGACCGGATCTGCTTCAAGCCCGTCCGGGTGCGCCATGAGGAGCACTCCAACGGCCAGGTCGGTGCCGCATGAGCGACTGGGCAGGAATCCTCTGGCTTGTGGTGCTGCTCCTTGGCAACGCCTTCTTTGTTGGTGCCGAATTCGCGGTCATGTCTGCCCGCCGGAGCCAGATCGAGCCGCTCGCCGAGGCGGGATCCAAGCGGGCGCAGACCACTCTGCGGGCCATGGAAAACGTCTCGTTGATGCTCGCCTGCGCGCAGCTCGGGATCACCGTCTGCTCGCTACTGATCCTGCAGGTGGCCGAACCGGCGATCCACCACCTGATGGCGGTCCCGCTGGAGGCGGTCGGCATCCCGGTGGAAATCGCCGACATCGTGGCCTTTGCCGTTGCCCTGCTGCTGGTGACCTTCCTGCACGTCACCATCGGCGAGATGGTCCCGAAGAACATTTCGGTCTCCGTGGCGGACAAGGCAGCCCTGTTGCTGGCGCCGCCGCTGATGTTCATCGCCCGGCTGGTGAAGCCGGTGATTGTGGCGCTCAACTGGTCCGCGAACCACATCCTGAAACTGATGCGGATCGAGCCGAAGGATGAAGTCACCTCCTCCTTCACGCTTGAGGAAGTCCAGTCGATCGTGCAGGAATCCACCCGTCACGGACTCGTAGACGACGACGCCGGACTCATCACCGGGGCGCTGGAGTTCTCGGAGCACACCGCGTCCGACGTGATGGTCCCGCTCGACAAGCTCGTGATGATGAAGTCGAACACCACCCCGGTGGAGTTCGAGAAGGCCGTGAGCCGCACCGGTTTCTCCCGCTTCCCGATGCTCGACGACGACGGGATGCTCTCCGGCTACCTGCACATCAAGGACGTGCTCTCCATCCCCGACGCGGCGTACCACCAGCCGATCGCAGAGAGCCACATCCGGTCCCTGGCGAACCTGGCCATGGACGACGAAATCGAGAAAGCCATGTCCGTCATGCAGCGGACCGGCTCGCACCTGGCGCGCGTGATCGGCCCGGACGGCCTCACCCAGGGCGTCCTGTTCCTGGAGGACGTTATCGAGCAGCTCGTCGGCGAGATCCGGGATGCTACCCAGGCCACCGGCTACCGGAGGCTCGGCCAGGACCAGTAGCGGCCGGTGTGTCCCTAAATAGGAATCATTCCTATTTAGGGATACACTCGAGGCAGTTGCTATTGCTCCTGATTCTCAATAACAGATCCGAGGTCTTCCCGTGCGCCGTCCCGCTGCCCGTGCCATCGTCGCCGCCTTTGCCGGTGCCACCCTGCTGCTGACGGCCTGTGCCCCGACATCGGGGAATTCCTCGGCGGGGAATTCGGCCGGGGCCGGCGACGGAATCGTCGAGGTGGTTGCTTCCACCAGCGTCTACGGGGACATCATCAGCACCATCGGCGCAGACAAAGTGCGTGTCAGTTCCATCATCACGCGAACCAGCCAGGACCCGCACTCCTATGAGGCGACCACGCAGGACAAGCTGGCGGTCTCCAAGGCCGAGCTGGTGGTGGAAAACGGCGGCGGGTATGACAACTTCCTCCACAAGCTTGCGGACGACACGGGGCTGGACCACAGCAGCGTACTGAATGCCGTGGAGCTCTCCGGGCTGGCTCCGGAAGAGTCCACCGGTGCGTCCGCCACCGCCGATGCCGACGGCCACGGCCACGAACATGCCGGTTTCAACGAGCACGTCTGGTACAGCCTGCCCGCCATGGCCCGGCTGGCTGACGCCGTCGCTGCCAAGCTCGCCGAGCTGGAACCGTCCTCCGCCGAGACTTTCCGCAGCAACGCAGCAGCCTTCAAGGAGTCGCTCCGCGGCCTCGACGCCAAGCTGGCGGGAATCAAGGCGTCCGCCGGTGGGGCACCCGTCGCCGTGACGGAACCCGTGCCGCTCTACCTGCTCGAAGCCGCCGGCCTGGAAAACCAGACCCCGGATGAATACACCGCCGCGATCGAAGAAGACACCGACGTGCCGCCCGCCGTGCTCAAGGAGACCACCGACCTGATGGGCTCGGGCAGCATCAGGCTGCTGGCCTACAACCAGCAGACCGAAGGCCCGCAAACGGTCGCCGTCAAGGACGCCGCAGCAGCTGCCGGTGTCCCGGTGGTGAACTTCAGTGAGACCCTGCCGGAGGGCAAGTCCTACCTGCAGTGGATGACGGACAACGTCGACAACATCGGCAAGGCGCTGGCCTAAGATTAGCGGGACAGCGTGACCTGACTGGCTAGGCCGATAGCCCAGCCAGCCAGGCCGGCCCCATAGGCCAGCCAGACGGACCAGCCAGACAGACCAGCCAGACAGACCAGCCAGACAGACCAGCCAGCCAGGCACCCCTGGTGCGGAGCGTGAGCCGGAGGCTTGCGCAGAATTCGAGGAAAGCCAAGTTGACACCCGTAGTGAGCCTCCGCGGAGCCTCCCTCGCGTTCGGTAAACGCACGTTGTGGGAGGGCCTGGATCTGGACATCAACCCGGGAGAATTCTTCGCTGTCCTCGGCCCGAACGGCAGCGGTAAGACGACGTTCCTCAAGGTGCTGCTCGGACTGCAGGAGCTGAGCGCCGGCACGGCCATGCTCGCGGGCCGGCCCGTGGAGCGGGGCAGCCGGGGGATCGGCTATGTCCCGCAGCAGAAGTCGTTCGACCCTGACACCCCGCTGCGCGCCCGCGACCTCGTGGGGCTCGGCGTCGACGGCCACCGCTGGGGTCTGCGGCTTGGCGCGGCGAAAGTGAACCGCAGGATCGATGAGCTGCTCGATCTGGTCGGGGCCGCCGACTACGCAAAAGTCCCTGTCGGCCAGCTCTCCGGCGGTGAGCAGCAGCGGTTGCGGGTGGCGCAGGCCCTTGCCACCGATCCCAAGGTGCTGCTCTGCGACGAGCCCCTGCTGTCCCTCGACCTGCAGCACCAGCAGGCCGTCAGTGCGCTGATCAACAGGCAATGCCACGACCAGGACAGTGCCGTGGTGTTCGTGACGCACGAGATCAACCCGATCATGGACTACGTGGACCGGGTGCTGTACCTGGCCGGCGGACGGTTCCGGGTGGGCCCGCCGGAAGAGGTCATGACCACGGAGGTGCTGTCCGATCTTTACGGCAGCCACGTCGAAGTGATCAACGCCAACGGACGGCTGATCGTCGTCGGACTGCCGGATGCCACGACGCACCACCACGAGGACGCCCACGTTGTGGCGGGGGAGGTGGGCTAGATGGACCTGGACAGCCTGCTCAATTCAATCTTCAACTTCGAAAATTACGGCGAGCTGGTCGCGCTGGTGCAGAACTCCCTCTGGGCGGGCGCGGTGCTGGGCCTGCTGGGCGGGCTGATCGGAACCTTCGTGATGAAGCGTGACCTGGCCTTCGCCGTCCATGGGATCTCCGAACTCTCCTTTGCCGGCGCGGCCTTTGCCCTGCTCATCGGGGTGGACATCGTCCTGGGCTCCCTGGTGGGATCCGTCGTGGCGGCGCTGCTGCTGGGCCTGCTGGGCGTCCGCGCCCGGGACAAGAACTCGATCATCGGCGTCATCATGCCGTTCGGGCTTGGCCTGGGCATCCTGTTCCTCTCCCTGTACGAGGGGCGCGCCGCCAACAAGTTCGGCCTTCTCACCGGCCAGATAGTGTCCGTCGGAACCGTCCAGCTCCAGGTGCTGGCGGTCGCCGCCGTCGTGGTGATGATTGCCCTGGTGGCCATCTGGCGTCCGCTGACCTTCGCCAGTGTGGATCCCGACGTCGCGCAGGCCCGGGGTGTGCCCGTGCGGGCGCTTGCCATCGGGTTTATGCTGCTGCTCGGCGTCAGCGTGGCGCTCTCCATCCAGATTGTTGGCGCCCTGCTGGTGCTGGCGCTGCTGATCACTCCCGCGGCGGCGGCCATGCGGGTGACGTCCTCACCGCGGCTGGTGGTGATCCTCAGTGTGGTGTTCGCCATGACGGCCACCGTCGGCGGCATCCTGCTGGCCCTCGGCGGCCGGATCCCCATCAGCCCGTACGTGACCACACTGTCCTTCCTGATCTACGTCGTCTGCCGGGTGATCGGCGGGATCCGGGCCAAGCGCGGGATGAACGGCCGGGTGCTGCGCAGCGCGGCGGTGCCGGCCGCCTGAGCCCCCGGGCCGGAGTCCCTCTTCGCGGGGCATTAGTGCATCACTGCAAGAATGCATTTGTGCAATCTTTGCAGTCGTGCAATTCTTGAACCCATGACTGCCGCTGCGGTGCTGCCCCTGCGGGAGCGCAAAAAAGCCGAGACCTGGACCGCCCTCCACGAGGCGGCCGCGTCTCTTGCCCTGCAACACGGCGTCGACCAGACCACCGTTGAGGCCATCGCCGCCAGGGCCGGCGTCTCACCGCGGACCTTCTTCAACTATTTCCCCGTGAAGGAAGACGCCATCGTGGGGTTGCGTGAACCCGTCCTGGACGAGGAACAGCTCTCCCGAATCTCCGCCACCGCCGATGACCTGGTCGGACAGGTTTCGCGGCTGCTGGTGACGGTCGCCTGGACGGCGATCGGGGGCACCGACCGCAGCAGGCGCCGCCAGCTCATTGCCCGGTATCCCCATCTGGGGCGCCGCCACATGGATTACATGGTCAAAGCCGAGAGCCTCGTCTGCCAGGGACTCTCCGGCGTGCTGGCCCGGGACCCCGCCTGGGCGGACGGTGCCGAAGGCTTCAGCCTCGAGGAAGCCGCGCGCATGCTGGTCATGATCGCCGGCGTCCCCATCCGCTTCGATCTCACCTCCACCGATTTTGACCCCGCCGAGGGGATCTCCACGGAGACCCTTGGGCCGTCGTTGGCTCTGCTCCACCATTTACTAAGGAAAATTTCATGACCAAGCATGCTGTCCCCGCGGCGGGACCGGCCGAAGGAAAGCAGCACATGGTGCTGCTCTTCGTGGCCCTGATGCTCTCGATGCTGCTGGCTGCCCTGAACCAGACCGTGCTCAGCACGGCCCTGCCCACCATCGTGGGCGAACTCCATGGTGTCAGCGACATGCTCTGGGTCATCACGGCCTTCATTCTCGCCTCCACCATCACGATGCCCATCTACGGCAAGCTTGGTGACCTGATGGGACGCAGAGCCCTGCTGATGGCCGCCATCATCCTGTTTATGATTGGGTCCGTCATCGGGGGCCTGGCAAACGACATGGCTGTGCTGATCACCGCCCGGGTCGTCCAGGGACTGGGCGGCGGCGGCCTGATGATCCTGTCGCAGGCCGTCATCGCCGACGTCGTACCGCCCCGCGAACGCGGCAAGTACATGGGGATGATGGGCGGCGTCTTCGCCATTGCCTCCGTTGCCGGTCCGCTGCTGGGCGGCTGGTTCACCGAAGGACCCGGCTGGCGCTGGGTGTTCTGGATCAACATCCCGCTTGGCCTGCTCGCGCTGGCCGGCGCCGTGTTCTTCCTCAAGCTTCCGAAGCACAGCGGCAAACCGCGCCTGGACCTCGGCGGAATGCTGTTGCTCGCGATCGCCACGACTTGCCTCGTGCTGTTCGCCACCTGGGGCGGCAGCAAGTACGAGTGGAGCGACCCCGTGATCCTGGCGCTGATCGCCGGCACGATTCTCAGCGCGGCTGCCTTCGTCCTGGTGGAGCGCCGCACGGCCGAGCCGATCATCCCGCTGCACCTGTTCAAGGACCTCAACTTCAATCTTGCGACGGTCGCCGGCCTGCTGATCGGCGTGGCCATGTTCGGCGCCATCGGCTACCTGCCGACCTACCTGCAGATGGCATTCAGCGTCAACGCCACCGAGTCCGGGCTGCTGATGATTCCGATGATGGGCGCCCTGCTGGTTGCCTCGGTGGTCTCCGGGCAGATGGTCAGCAGGACCGGACGCTACAAGTGGATGCCGATCGCGGGCGGGGTGCTGGTTGCCATCGCCCTAGTGCTGCTCTCCACCCTCAAGCCGGGAGCGCCGCTCTGGGAAATCTGCGCTTACCTGGCCGTGATGGGCCTGGGTCTGGGACTGAGCATGCAGATCATGGTGCTCATTGTGCAGAACTCCTTCCCGCTGCGCGAAGTCGGCACGGCAACGGCGTCGAACAACTTCTTCCGGCAGATCGGCGCCACCCTCGGCTCCGCAGTGGTGGGAAGCCTCTTCGCGAGCCGGCTCGCCGGGCTGCTTGCCGAGCGTCTTCCGGCCTCGGCCACCGGGGGCGGCACGCCGGGAGGATCGAACTCGCTCACTCCTGCAGTGGTCAGCCAGCTTCCCGCGCCGATTAAGGAGGCCATCATTTCCTCCTACAATGACGCGCTGACACCCATCTTCGTCTGGATGGTTCCGCTGGCGCTCGTCGCTGCCGTGCTGATGTGCTTCGTCAAGCAAAAGCCGCTCGCAACTGCCATCGAGCACGACGTCCTGTCCGAATCCATTTCGGAAGGCAACATCCTGATCACTGCCGACGACGCCGACGAGGACCTTGCGCCGGCCGGCAAGGCCAGGACCTAGACGGCAGCCCGGGCCGTGCAGTCCGGGCACAGCCCGAAGATCTCCACCGTGTGTTCCACCGCGGTGAAGCCGTGCTCGGTCGCCGTCCGTGCGGCCCAGGCCTCGACCGCGGGTGCCTCGACCTCGACGGCCTTGCCACAACTGCGGCACAGCAGATGGTGGTGATGGCCGGTGACGGCGCAACGCCGGTACACGGCCTCGCCGTCGGCATTCCGCAGCACGTCCACCAGGCCCTCGTCCGCGAGGGACTGCAGAATCCGGTACGACGTTGCGAGGGACACCGAGGTGCCGCGGTCCTGCAGAATGCGGTGCAGCTCCTGGGTGCTGACGAAGTCCGTCAGCTCGTCGAGGACGGCGCTGACCGCCAGGCGTTGCTTGGTGACCCGCTGTTCCTTGGCCGCGGCGGGAGCCGGCGCCGGGGCCCGGCTGCCGTCGGCTGTGGCGCCGTGGGACATCGTGGAACTCGCTTCGCTGGTGGTCTCGATACGGGGTGGTGGCAAGGTCCCAGATTACCAGCCGGGCGCGTGGACAGCGCCGGGTCGGGACCCTAGGCTGGGCGGATGAAGCTGACGAAGTTCACCCATGCCTGTGTCCGGCTCGAGAAGGACGGCAAAGTGCTGGTCTTCGATCCGGGGAACTTCTCCGAGACGGACCAGGCCCTCGCCGGCGCCGACGCCGTGCTGGTCACCCACGAACATGCCGACCACATCGACGTCGACGCCGTCGTTGCCGCCCTCTTGGCCGGCACGTCCCTGCAGCTGTATGCACCCTCAGGTGTCGCGGCGCAGCTGCGCGGCAAGGTGCCCGACGCTGCGCCGCGGATCCATACCGCGGTTCCCGGCGGGGACTTCGAGACGGCAGGGTTCGCCGTCCGGTGCTTTGGCGGGCAGCACGCGCTGATCCATCCGCAGATTCCGGTGGTGGCCAATATCGGCTATTTCGTGGACTCCAACGTCTACCACCCGGGGGATTCGTTCATCGTGCCCGACGGTGTGGACGTCCGGACGCTGCTGGTGCCGGTCCACGCACCCTGGAACAAGGTGGGGGAGGTGGTCGACTTCGTGATCGGAGTCCGCGCCCCGACGGCCTTCCCGATCCACGACGCCCTGCTTAACGACAACGGGCGCGGAATCGTGGAAGGTCACGTGACGCGGTTCGGCGCCAAGTACGGCACCGAATACCGGCACCTCTCAAGCGGGGACAGCGTCGAGGTCTAGCTAGACCGGCCAGGCCCCGGTGGCGAAGAATTCCCGGAGGGTCGCTTCATGCGGTTCGGGGTCCAGGCCCTGGGACTGCAGCCACTCCGGGTTGTAGTAGTTCCCGGCGTAGCGGTCCCCGCCGTCGCACATCAGCGACACGACACTGCCCCGGCGGCCCTGGGCGATCATCTCCGCGATGAGCTGCCAGACGCCCCACAGGTTGGTGCCGGTGGAGGGTCCGGCGTGCAGGCCGGCGTGGTCGAGCAGATGGCGCATCGCGGCCACCGAGGCCGCGTCCGGGACCTGGACCATGTGGTCGATGACCGCCGGGACAAAGCTCGGTTCCAACCGTGCCCGGCCGATTCCCTCAATCCGTGAAGGCAAGCCGGTGGCGCCCGAGGCCGCGCCGCCGTCGCGGCCTTCCAGCCAGCCGGGGTAGAACGCGGAGTTCTCCGGATCCACGACGGCGAGTTCCGTGTCGTGGCGGTGGTACCGGAGGTAGCGGCCGATGGTGGCGCTGGTGCCGCCGGTGCCGGCGCCCACCACGATCCAGCGGGGGATCGGGTGTTCCTCAAGGGCCAGCTGGTCGAAGATGGACTCGGCGATGTTGTTGTTGCCCCGCCAGTCTGTGGCCCGCTCGGCGTAGGTGAACTGGTCCATGTAGTGGCCGTTGGTGCGATGGGCGAGTTCCGCGGCGGCCTCGTACACTTCCGAGGCGTGGTCCACGAGCAGGCAGGAGCCGCCGAACTGCTCGATCAGTGCGATTTTCTCCCGGCTGGTGGTCCGGGCCATCACCGCAATGAACGGCAGCCCCAGCAACCGGGCGAAATAGGCTTCGGACACGGCGGTGCTGCCGCTGGAGGCCTCAACGATGGTGGTGCCTTCCGAGATCCAGCCGTTGACCAGGCCGAAGAGGAACAGCGAGCGGGCCAGCCGGTGCTTCAGGCTGCCGGTCCGGTGCGTTGACTCGTCCTTGAGGTACAGCTGGACGCCCCACTGCCCGGGAAGCGGCACGGAGTATAAGTGGGTGTCCGCGGACCGGTTGTTCTCTGCGTTGATTCTGCGGATGGCCTCGGTGGCCCACGCCCTGTCCTGCTGTCGCGCTCTGATCACCGCACCAGCCTACCCGCGGCTGCAGATTCCGCTGGATAGAGTTGGCGGATGCAGACCCTCATTGATGTAGCCACCTTGAAGGACCGGCTGGACAGTGCCGGCAACACTGGCCGGCGGACCGTGGTGCTGGATGTGCGGTGGGCGCTCGGCGATCCGCACGGCCGGGAACACTACCTTGCCGGACACCTCCCCGGCGCCGTCTTCGTGGACCTCGCCACGGAACTGGCCGGACCCGCGGACCCGGGCCGCGGCCGGCACCCGCTCCCGGCACTGGACCAGTTCCAGGCATCCGTCCGCTCCTGGGGCGTGCGCAGCCGTGACGTCGTGGTGGCCTATGACGACAGCGGCAACCTGGCCGCTGCCCGGCTCTGGTGGATGCTGCGGAACGCCGGCCTTCCCGAGGTCTACCTGCTCGACGGCGGCCTGGCCGCCTGGCGTGCTGCGGGCTTCGGCGTCGAAAGCGGCGAACGCCACGCGGCGCCGGGGGACGTCGTGCTGACGGGCGGTGCCATGCCCTTGATCGACGCCGGGGAGGCGGCATCCTGGGGCCAGCGGGGCCTGCTGCTGGACGCCCGGGCGGGGGAGCGGTACCGGGGCGAGTTCGAACCGGTGGACCCGCGGGCAGGCCATATCCCGGGAGCCGTGAGCGCTCCGACGACGGCGAATGTCGGTGCGGACGGCAGGTTCCTCTCCCCGGCGGCGTTGCGTGAACGCTTCACGAGTCTCGGAGTGCGCGCCGATGTCCCCACCGCTGTCTACTGCGGTTCCGGCGTCACGGCGGCCCACGAAATTGCGGCCCTCGAAATCGCCGGATTCCCTGCGGCGCTGTATCCCGGGTCATTCTCGGAATGGTCCAACAATGCCGCAAACCCGGTTGTAACCGGGGACGCGCCATATGCGGAGGGCACCGCCGCGGACTAAAGGAACGGGCAGCCCACACGCACCGCCCGTCGATCTGCGGATCGGCGGGCGGCGTTGTTCTGGGAACGTTCGTCGCGGCCGCCGTCCGGGCACGACGGCGGCGGCGCGGCCGCGGAGCGCCCGTGACGGGCGCTAGTTCAGGCGGCGAGCCGGTTTTTCGCCCGGGCGCGCAGCCGGATTGCGGCCTGGCGGCGTTCGGGGCGATGGTTGCGGCTTCTGATCACGGCTTGGTCCAGTTCCTGTTGGCGGACAGGGGTTCCCGGCGGTGGCGGTGCGGTGGAGTGGTAGGTGTGGCCGGTGGGGGTGGTGACGTCGAGGGTGTGCCGTGGGCCGGGGCGTGGCCGGGAACTCCAGCCGGGAAGTTCTTTGGTGTGGTTGCAGGCTTCGCAGAGTCCGGCGCCGTTGTTCCGGGTGGTGGTGCCGTTGTGGTGCCAGGGGATGATGTGGTCGAAGTGGCGGATGGGGGCGTCGCAGTAGGGGGTGCGGCAGGTGTCGTCGCGGGCGGTGAGGAAGCGGCGGAGCCCTGGCGGGAAGAGCCGGGCGCGGGAGTCCATGGCGGTGAGGTCGCCGGTGCCGGGGGCGGTGTAGAGCCGGCGCAGCCAGATATTCATGGGCTTGTCCCCGCTGCTGTCCCCGCGGCTGTCCACGGTGGCTTCCCCGGTGCCGTCCCGGGACCGGGTCCCGGTTCCGGCGGCGTGCTGTCCCGCCGCACCTGGTACCGCGTCCAGTCGTGTTGCGCCAGATCCCGCCGGGTCTTTTCCGGGGTTGGTGAGCATGTCGCGGGCCCAGCCGGCGGTGACGATGCCGTAGCCGGGGAGGCGGGCGGGTTCGGTGTCGCCCTGGAAGAGGGTGCGGTCGGTCATGACGAGCTGGATCTCGATCCCGCTGATCCCGCCCGCCTTTCCCGTGGTGCGTTCGACCAGGGCGTCGGCCATGAGCTGCCCGCGGGTGCGGGGGTCCCCGGACCCGCGGAGGGTGTCGGCGTGCCGGGTGAGGCCGGCGTACACGGCGACACCCTGGGCGACGGGGAGCAGTGCGGTGAGGTAGCACATGGTGTCCGGGGCCGGGCGGAGGCTGACGTGCCGTTCGGTGGCGGCGTGGCTGGCCCGCTGGGTGACCGAACGCGGATCCCGGCGGTAGGCGGCGGCCCTGGCCGCGGCAATGATCTTCCGGTCCCCGGCGCCGTCGAACGTCCCGGCATCGGGGGCGAGCTCTTCGTCGACGGCGGCCCGGTCCGCCGCGGACAGGCACGCCGTTTCCTTCACCAAAAGGGTCGCCCGCCATTCGTTGAGCTGCCCGGTCTCCAGGGCGGCGAGGGTGTGGGGCATTTCGGTGACGAGGGCTTTGGCCAGGCCCAGGAGCCGGCCGCCCTTGGCCGGGGATTCCCGCCGGGCCAGGGCGATCTGCGCGCCGACCCCGGATCCCAGCTCCGCCGCGGGCATCCCGGCGTCGGCCTGTTCACGGCGCTGGAGCAGGTCGAAGGCGACGGACAGACGGGCCTGGCGGGCGGACAGAGCAGACTTTCGGTCTTCCAGGGACCGGATTTCAGCAATCAAAAGCGCACCGTCCAGCTCAGGCACGTCCCCGGACGGCCGGCCAGCGGCCAGCGACCGGGCCACATCCATGACCGTCACCTGTTCTGGCTGAGCCACTTCTTCTGGCTGAACCACTTCGGGCCCCTGCTCGCCGTCCATGGAACCACGCTATCGGGCACCTGCGACATTAATACCCCGATTTATCCCGCCGCACGCATCGTCACGAATCGCCTGTCCGACTGCCACCGCCAAGCCGCCCAACACGCACCTCAGGGACGCGGGGAAAAGTACTGCCCGGCTTCCCACAACAGCTACGCGGGGTCAGACAGCGCCCATAAACCGCCGCCGGATGGGCCGCGCCTGACCCCGCGTTGCCCATCGTTCCTTGGATGGCCAGGCTGATCCCTGTCCTGATTGGATAAGTCCCGTCACCCGGGGGTAGCGTCGAGGCATGACTCCTGGACGCCCCGTACCGCCGCCCCTCGCCAAACCGCTGCCCGATCTTGGCGCGCCGTCCGAAGCCACTGACGGCCCGCACCTCGCCGCCGCCTACGGAGCGACAGCCAGCGACAGCGGCCTGGTGCCCCTGACGGTGGCCCGCCGCGCGGCGAAGGAAGACGACGTCGAGATCGCCATCGAATTCTGCGGGCTTTGCCACTCGGACGTCCACGCCACCCGGGGCGAATGGGGACACCAGAACTACCCGCTGGTCCCCGGCCACGAAATCGTGGGCCGGGTCAGCCGCGTCGGGTCCGCCGTCGACGACTTCACCATCGGCGAGCTGGTCGGCGTCGGCTGCCTGGTCGATTCCTGCCGTGAATGCGACAGCTGCCTCGACGGCCTGGAGCAGTACTGCGAGAACGGCATGACGGGGACCTACGGCTCGAAAGACCGCCGCAACGGGGACGCCATCACCCAGGGCGGCTACGCCACCTCCGTCGTCGTTGACCGCCGGTACGTGCTGCACGTCCCGGAAAGCCTCGACCCCGCCGCCGCGGCGCCGCTGCTGTGCGCCGGCGTCACCACCTACTCGCCGCTGCGCCACTTCGACGTCGAGGAGGGGGACGTCGTCGGCGTCATTGGCCTGGGCGGACTGGGCCACATGGCCGTGAAGCTGGCCAAGGCCATGGGCGCCGAAGTGAAGGTCTTCACGACGTCGGAGTCCAAAATCGCCGCCGCCCGGGAGCTCGGCGCGGACGCGGTCATCCTGTCCCGCGACGCGGCCGCGATGGATGCCGCGAACCGGAGCATCGACGTCATCATCGACACCGTCGCAGCGCCCCACGACCTCAACCCGTATTTCCGCACCCTGCGCGTTGGCGGGGCCCTCTTCCAGCTCGGGCTCCCGTCCGAGGACATGCCCCCGGTGAACCCCGGGGCACTGATCCGGCGCCGGATCGCGTACGCCGGATCGCTGATCGGCGGCATCGCCGAGACCCAGGAGATGCTGGATTTCTGCGCCGAACACGGCGTCGCCTCGGACGTCGAGGTGGTCCGTGCCGATCAGCTCAATGACGCCTACGACCGCATGGTGGCCGGCGATGTGAAGTACCGTTTTGTCCTGGACACCAGTACCCTCGGAACACCCTCGGAAAGGGCAGACGCATGAGCACTCTCTTCACCAGGATCATCAACGGCGAGATCCCCGGCCGCTTCGTCTGGCGCGAGGACGACGTCGTGGCGTTCCTGACGGTGGGTCCGCTCGCCGACGGCCACACCCTCGTGGTGCCTACCGAGGAAGTCGACCGCTGGACGGATGCGTCCCCCGAGGTGCTGGCGCGGGTGATGCAGGTGGCCCAGAAGATCGGCGCCGTGCAGGTTGAGGTATTCGACGCGGCACGCGCCGGACTCATCGTGGCCGGGTACGAAATTAATCATCTGCACGTCCACGTATGGCCCTCCAACACGATGGCGGACTTTGACTTCGGCTCCGTGGACCAGAACCCCGATCCCGCACGGTTGGACGCCAACGCCGAGAAGCTCCGCGAAGGCCTCCGGCAAGCCGGACACGCGGCCCACGTCCCGCAGGCCTGAGGCTGCGCGGCTCCGGCCGACTCTGCGCCGCCGCTGGCGCCGGCTTGCACCCCTGGGGGTGTCAGGCCGGCGCCAGCGCCTTATTAAGCACCGCACGGATCCGCTTCTCGGAGACCGAGTAGGCGGTCCCGAGTTCGACCGCGAAGAGGCTCACCCTGAGCTCCTCGATCATCCAGCGGACCTGTGTTAACTCCGCGCCGGCCCGCCGGCCGGGGAGCAGCGCCGACACGGCGTCGTCGTAGTCGTCCTCCAGGGCCTGGACCGCGGCCATGTTCTGGGCGTCCCGCTGGACGTTGCCGGGGAGCTTCTCAAGCCGCTTCTCGATCGCGGCCAGGTAGCGCGGCAGCTGGCTGAGCTGGCCGTAGCCCGTGCGTGCCACAAAACCGGGGAACACGAGTTGCTCCAGCTGGCTCTTGACGTCGTTGAGGGCGCTGATCAGGGCCAGGCTCGTGGTGCCCTTGAGCGCCTTCTCGATCCGCCGGGTGCTGGCCAGGATGCGTTCCACGACGGCGGTGACCGTGAAGACCGTGTCAATCAGTTCGGCGCGGACCTTCTCGTACAGTGCGTTGAAGGACGCCTCGTCCCACGGCAGTTCGGCCGGGGTGAGCTTGTCGATGGCGGCGAGGGCGCAGTCGGCAATCAGTGCGGTGACGGAACCGTGCGGGTTCTGGCTGAACGTGAGTTTCTCGGTGTTGTTCAGGTGTTCCAGGACGTAGCGGTCCGGCGGCGGCACCTTCAGGGCGAGCAGGCGGATGACGCCGCCGCGCATGGCCTGTTCCTGTTCGGAGCCCGACTGGAAGAGCCGCAGCGCCACGGACTTGCCTTCATCCACGAGCGCCGGGTAGCCGGTGACGGTATGCCCCTTCACCGCGCCCTGGACCTGGCGCTGCAGTGTGCCGAAGGACCAGGACGTCAGCCCCGCCTGCTCGGAAAAACCGGTCGCGGCCGCCGACACAGCGGAATCCGCGGTCCCCGGCACAGCACCGGCGGCCTGGGCTGCCGTCGTGACGGACGTCTTGCCGCCGGCCTTCCCGTTGGACCTGCCGTTCGAGGCGGGGGCCGTCGTCGCGGGCGTGGCGCCCAGCGACTCGGCGATCGCCCGGCGGGTGGCCGGCGCCAGCCGTTCCTGCAGCACTCCGAGGTCCTTGCCCTCGTCCAGGACCTTCCCCTGCGAATCCACGACGCGGAAACTCACCCGCAGGTGCGGTGGTACGGCGTCCCAGTTCCAGGAATTCGGCGGGATGACCTGGCCGCGGAGCCGGCGCAGGACGAGCTCCAGGGAGGCCTCGAGTTCGTCGGCGGCCGGATCGAAGTCCGCTTCGAGGGCGGCGACGGCCTGCCGGGCGACGTCCGGGGCCGGCACGAAGTTCTTGCGTACCTGCTTGGGAAGCGATTTGATCAGGGCCGTGACCAGCTCCACCCGCTGGCCGGGAATCAGCCAGCGGAACGCGGCGTCGTCGAGCTGGTTCAGGAACAGCACGGGCACCTCGGCGGTGACGCCGTCGGACGGGTTGGGCGGCGAGCCGGGGGCCACGGGGTGGAACTCGTAGCTCAGCGGCAGCTCAAAGCCCTTGTGCAGCAGCGTCTTCGGGTAGGCCGAGTCGTACAGGGCATCGGCATCCTCGCTGATCAGCAGCGCCTGGTCGAAGTCGAGCAGCGCGGGGTCCTGCTGCCGCGCGTCCTTCCACCACTTGTCGAAGTGCCGCTCGGACACAACTTCCTTGCCGATCCGGGCGTCGTAGAACTCGAAGAGTGTCTCGTCGTCCACCAGGATGTCCCGGCGCCGCATCCGGGCCTCGAGTTCCTCGACCTCGAGGAGGAGCGCGCGGTTGCGGTGGAAGAACTTGTGGTGGGTCTGCCAGTCGCCCTCGACCAGGGCATGCCGGATGAACAGCTCCCGGCAGAGCTCCGGATCCACCTTGCCGTAGTTGATCCGGCGGCTCGGGATGATGGGCACGCCGTACAGCGTGACCTTCTCATGGGCCATCACCGAGCCCATCTTCTTGGACCAGTGCGGTTCGCTGTAGCTGCGCTTGACCAGGTCCGGCGCCACCTGCTCAACCCAGAGCGGATCGAATTTCGCGGCCACCCGGGCCCACAGCCGGCTCGTCTCCACGAGTTCCGCGGCCATCACGAACGTGGGGGACTTCTTGAACAGGGCCGAGCCGGGGAAGATCGCGAAGCGGCTGCCGCGGGCGCCGGCGTACTCGCGCTTGCGCTCATCGAGGATACCCACGTGGCTCAGCAGGCCCGAGAGCAGGCTGATGTGGATGCCCTCATGGTGGCCCACCGGATCGGCCAGGCGCTTGTTGTCCAGGCTGATGCCCAGCGGCCGGGCCAGCTGGCGCAGCTGCGCAAACAGGTCCTGCCACTCGCGGACGCGCAGGTAGTTGATGAACTCGGCACGGCAGAGCCGGCGGAAGGCCGTGGAGGAGAGCTCCTGCTGCTTCTCCTGAATGTAGTTCCAGAGGTTCAGGAAGCCGGTGAAGTCCGAGTTCTCGTCCCGGAAGCGCGCGTGCTTCTCCGCGGCGAGCTGCTGCTTGTCGGTCGGGCGCTCGCGCGGGTCCTGGATGGTCAGCGCCGCGGCGAGGATCATGACCTCGCGGACGCAGCCGCGCTTGCCGGACTCGACGATCATCCGGCCAAGCCTCGGGTCCACGGGAAGCTGGGCAAGCTGCTGCCCGACGGCGGTCAGCCCGCCGCCGTTTCTTCCGGCCGCCGGCCGGCGGCCGGGGCGGCCGTCGCCGTCGCCGTCGCCCGTCTCCTCCTGCGGGCGCGCGGCGCTCAAGGCGCCCAGCTCGCGCAGAAGAGTGACGCCGTCGTTGATGGCCCGGGAATCCGGCGGCTCCACGAACGGGAAGTTCTCGACATCCTTGGGCCCGCGGGCGACGCCCATCGCGGTCATCTGGAGGATGACGGCGGCGAGGTTGGTGCGCAGGATTTCGGGATCCGTGAACGGCGGCCGGGACTCGAAGTCCTCCTCCGAGTACAGCCGGATGGCGATGCCGTCGGAGACGCGGCCGCAGCGGCCGGAGCGCTGGTTTGCGGACGCCTGCGAGACCCGCTCGATCGGCAAGCGCTGGACCTTGGTGCGGTGCGAGTACCGCGAGATGCGGGCGGTGCCGGTGTCGATGACGTACTTGATGCCGGGAACCGTCAGGGAGGTCTCGGCGACGTTGGTGGCAAGCACGATCCTGCGCTTGCTGCCGGGGTGGAAGACCTTGTGCTGTTCCTGCAGGCTCAGCCGGGCGAAGAGCGGGAGCACCTCGGTGCCGGCGAGCTTCCGGTTGGACTGGATCCTGCCGTGGAGCGCCTCGGCGGCGTCACGGATTTCGCGTTCGCCGGAGAAAAAGATCAGGATGTCGCCGGGCGCCTCCTGCGCGAGTTCGTCGACGGCATCGCAGACGGCGTCGAGCGGATCGCGGTCCTCTTCCAGCTCGTCGTCGGAGGCAGTGCCTTCTCCGTCGTCGCCGGCGGCCCCGCCGGCCGGCTGGGACAGCGGACGGTAGCGGATCTCCACCGGATAGGTGCGCCCGGAGACCTCGATGATCGGCGACGGCTCGTCCTCGCTGCCGAAGTGCCTGGCGAAGCGCTGCGGATCGATGGTGGCCGAGGTGATGATGATCTTCAGATCCGGCCGCTGCGGCAGGATCCGCTTGAGGTATCCAAGGATGAAGTCGATGTTGAGGCTGCGCTCGTGCGCCTCGTCGATGATGATGGCGTTGTACCGGCGCAGCAGTTTGTCGCGCCGGATCTCGGCCAGCAGGATGCCGTCGGTCATGAGCTTGACCTTGGTGTTGCGGCCGACCTCCCCGGTGAAGCGGACCTGGAAGCCGACTTCCTGGCCGATGTCGACGCCGAGTTCCTCCGCGATGCGCTCCGCGACCGTGCGGGCGGCCAGCCGGCGCGGCTGCGTGTGGCCGATCAGCCCGTTCTCGCCGAGGCCAAGCTCCAGGCACATCTTCGGAATCTGGGTCGTCTTACCGGAACCGGTCTCGCCGGCGATGATGGTCACCTGGTTGGCCGCGATGGCGGCCATTAGGTCCTCGCGGCGCTCGGAGACCGGCAGCTCGGCGGGGTAGGAGATATGCAGTGTCATGGCTGCACACAGTCTACTGGGAACTGTCCGCGCGGCGGTTCCGCGACAAACTCCGGGACAGATTCCGGGACAAGTTCGGAGCAGATAAGTGCCCGGTCCCTGTCGGGGCCGGGCGGCGGGTGGTGGAAGGGGTGGTGGGCGGACAGGATGCGGTGATCGGGCCGGGACTCAGAAGATCCGGAAGGTGTAGTTGGTGCTGGGCAGGTCCAGGGCGGACCAGTAGTCTTCCGAGCGGACCGGAGGGTTGTGGCCCAGCCCGTCCTTGCGGAGTGCTGCGACGGTGGCCGCGAGGCCGATGACGATGAGGACGATGAAGGCGATTCCGATGAGTTCCATACCTCCATGGTGCTCCGGTGGGGGAGGCAAAAGAAGTGGCAGAAATGCCCAAAAAGCTATAATTTCTGCCACTGTTCTGCCAGAATGGATTCATGATCAAATCAGTGGCGATGATCGTGGTCCCCAACTTCTCGATCTTCGAGTTCGCGACCGCCTTCGAAGTGTTCGGTATAGACCGCTCGGCGCGCGATAACGGCGTTCCGGCGTTTGATTTCCGGGTCTGCACCCCAGTGCCGGGCGACGTCCCGATGAAGTCCGGGCTGTCCATGCACGTGGGTCTCGGGCTGGATGCTGCAGGCGACGCCGACCTCGTCATCATGACGCCCTTCGGCAACGACGAGGAGGTACCCGAATCTGTCGTGGACGCCCTGCGGGACGCCCACGCCCGCGGGGCCTGGGTCATGTCCATCTGCACCGGGGCCTTTGCGCTGGCCCGGGCAGGCCTGCTGGACGGCCGCCGCTGCACCACGCACTGGCACTACTCCCGGGAGCTCGCCAGCCGGTACCCCGCTGCGCTGGTCGACGAGAACGTCCTGTACGTCGAGGACAGCAGGATCATCACGAGCGCCGGCACGGCCGCCGGCATCGACGCCTGCCTGCATCTGGTGCGCGTGGAATTCGGTGCAAATGTGGCAGCCAGCATTGCCCGTGACATGGTGGTTCCGCCGCACCGCGACGGCGGCCAGGCGCAGTTCATCGACCGGCCCATCCCGCGCTGCGGCTCCGAGCCCATGGAGGAACTCCTGCAGTGGATGGTGCGGCACCTGGGGGAGGACCATTCGGTCAACGAGCTCGCCGCGCGGGTCCATATGTCGCCGCGGACGTTCGCCCGGCGCTTCCGTTCCGAGACGGGAGCGACTCCGGCGGCCTGGCTCAACTCACAGCGCGTGCTGCGGGCCCAGGAACTGCTGGAGACCACGGACCTCAACATCGACGAAATCGCCCGCGAATCCGGCTTCGGCCACTCGGTGCTGTTGCGGCACCACTTCGCCAAGGTGCTGGACACCAGCCCGCAGTCCTACCGTCGGACGTTCCGCGGACACTTGGCCGCGGCGGTCTAGATACTCCCATCAGGCTCGGCCGGATACCGGCGCGGCCGGTCCGGGGGCGTCAGCGCCGGGGTCCCTGTGGCCCGTCCGACGACGGCGGGGGCTCGGCCGCCGCTTTGGCCGTCTCGACGAGGTCCCGCCAAGGCCCGGTGACGGCCTGTTCGGGCAGGGTGGCGCGGTGCTGTCCGGCCCGGATGTTGTACAGGAACCGGTCCGGCTGGCCGGCGGCGGCACTCCGGCCCGACGTGGGGACGGCGTCCCACGGGCAGGCCTCAATGAGGGGCTGCCAGAGGTCCGTATCCTCCGGCGGCGTGGGCTGCACGGTCCACGTCCGCTTCATGCCGGCCATGCCGCCGCTGCGCTGGACGGTGATTTTCATCGGTCTCGTTTTGTCAGGAGACGGTAACGGTCATGGATCTCGGACCGCCATGGGCGTAGTTACCGTCTGGCTCCAGGGAACTTTACCTTCACAGTTTCCCACGCGGAGCGCACGGCGTCATGCTCTGGAGAATCCGCTCCGAAAAGCTCCTTGGCGGAGGACGCCGTGGCCTTGGCGAACGCCCCGAACGTCGCGTTCGGGGACAGCGAGCCACCGGTCAGTGTCTCATACCAGATCCGGCCCGGCGCATCCCACGCTTTGCCGCCCAGCGCCGTGGCAACCAGGCAAAACGCCCGGTTGGGAATCCCGGAATTGATGTGAACGCCGCCGTTGTCAGCGCTCGTGTGCACGTAGCTGTCCATCGAGTCCGGCTGCGGATCCTTGCCGAGCACGTCGTCGTCGTACGCGGTGCCCGGGGCCTTCATGGAACGCAACGCGGTCCCCTGGACCTTGTCCGTGAAGAGGCCCTCGCCGATCAGCCAGCTGGCCTCCGCCGTCGACTGCTGCCGGACGTGCTGCTCGACGAGCGCCCCGAAGACATCGGACATCGATTCGTTCAGCGCGCCGGCCTGGTTGCGGTAGACCAGCCCCGCGGAGTACTGGGTGACGCCGTGGGCGAGTTCGTGGCCGATCACGCTCAAGGATTTCGTGAAGCGCTGGAACACCTGGCCGTCGCCGTCGCCGAAGACCATTTGCCGGCCGTCCCAGAATGCGTTGTCGTACAGGCGCCCGTAGTGCACCGTGGCCTCAAGGTGGAGGCCGTTGCCGTCGATCGAGTTCCGGCCGAAGGCCTCGGCGTAGAGGCGGTGGGTGTGCCCCAGCCCGTCATAGGCCTCGTCGGCGGCGGGATCGCCGGTGGGCGGTTCCCCTTCTTTGCGGACCACGCTGCCGGGGAGCTGCTCGGCGAACTTGGCGTCGTAGACCGTCCGTTCCGGCGGGGCCGGCCGGGGCTCCCGCAGTCCCGGATGGCTGCCGGGCCCGGGCACGGCGCGGGACGCCTGGAAGCTCGGGACGTGGTGCAGGGCTTCCTTTGCCGCGCGGGCGGCGGCGGAGAGTTCTGGTTCGCGCTGGGCCGCCAGGCGGCGGAGCATGTACGGAGGAATGATGGAACAGTGCATGTGAGACCCCTTAGTGCTTCGGCGGGATCCCGTGGTGGTGCGGCAGCCGGCACCCCGTCCAGCCACCCGGCCGCCGGAACCCCGCTGCCGATGCAGACAGCCTACGAGCGGGCACCGACAATTGGCAGGGTGGCGCGCCTGGTTCGCTGTTCTGCACCCGGCCTGTTCCGCAGTTCGCACCCGGACGTAAAATCACGCATGGAAAAGTTAAGGTATTCGGTGACGATCAACGCCCCCGTTCAGGACGTCTGGACCACGATGCTGAACGATGCCACGTACCGGGAGTGGACCAGTGTGTTCAACAGTGATTCCTACTTCGAGGGGGAGTGGAGCCAGGGCAGCGAAATCCGTTTCCTCGGGCCCGACGGCGACGGCTCGCTGGCGGGAATGATCGCCACGGTCGAGGAAAACAGGCCGAACGAGCTCATTTCCCTGCGCTATATCGGGCAGATCGTCAATGGCGAGGATGACACCACCAGCGAGGCCGCGAAGGCGTTTATGGGCGCCCATGAGAAGTACGCCTTCAGTGCCGCCGGCGGGGTGACGACAGTGGACGTGGAGCTCGACAGCGAGGACGAGTTCGTCGCCATGTTCGACGAGGCCTGGCCGCTGGCGCTGGAGAAACTCAAGGACATCGTGGAGGCCCGGCGCTGAGCCGGAAGGAATCTCCCGCCTGGTTTCTCAGGTGGAGCGCGGGTCAAAGACGAACTGCTGGATCATGGTCCACAAATTCGTGGTGGTCCAGTAGATCAGTACACCGATGGGGAAGACGATGCCACCAAGGCCGAAGACGATCGGCAGGGCGTAGAGCACGGCCTTCTGCTGCCGCATGAAGGGGTCCGCCGTGGACTCGGCGGGCACCGTCCTGGCCATGATGTGCTTCTGCGTGATGAACTGCGCCGCCGTCATGGCCAGTATCATCACGATCGAGAGGATCCACACCGCGACCACGTTGCCGCCCCCGGGCGTGCCGTGAAGCACGGAGGCGGACAGCGGGGCACCGAAAATACTCGACTCGTCGAACTGCACCACTTGCTCGTGGCTCATGGCGCCGATGCCCTTACCGCTGATGGCCGCGGTCGTAATACCGGACAACACGGTGAAGAGGGCAAAGAAGAACGGCACCTGGACCAGCAGCGGAAGGCACGCCGATTGCGGGTTGGTGCCGTGCTGCTTGTAGAGGGCCATCTGCTCCTGCACCATGGCCTGGCGGGAGAGCGGGTCCGTCCTGCCCTTGTACTTGTCCTGCAGTTTCCTCAGCTCCGGCTGCAGCAGCCGCATGCGGCGCCGGGCCTTGACCTGCTGCAGCGCTACCGGAAGCAGGGCGGCCCGGATCACCAGCACCAGCCCGATGATGGACAGCGTCCACGTCCAGCCGCTGGCAGCGGACATGCCGAGGGCGCTCAGGCCGTCATGGAGTCCCACCATGATGGCCGACACCAGCCACTGGAACGGAAAGAGCAGCGTTGCGCCGAAGTCCATCCGTTGACAATAGCTGTATGTCCAAAAGGGTCATACGACCTGGCGGTCGAATGCTGCCTGCCACTGGGCATGCTCGCGGTCGGTGTCCAGCCGGCGGCTGGCAGTCCACCTGGGCAGGTAGTCGGGCGCGGGCAGCCCGCGGACGGGCTTGGGCTCGAGCCTCTTGGACCTGGGTTCAGGCCGGCTCTGGACGGGCCTGGGTTTGGGCCTGGGCTCAGGCCGGTTCGGGACGGGCTTCCGGGAGCGGGTCGGCTTCGGCCTCACCGGGGCAACGGCTGCGATCCACCACCGGATGCAGGCCACAAGCACCCAAACGACGAGCCCGGCCAAGATGACTTGCCAAAGAGCGACCACCACTCCGATGGCGAGCAGCACGACGATCCACATAGCAAAACCATGGCATATGCGACACGCCCGGGGGAAGGGTCTTTTTCCTGACCCCCCTGGCCGGGTTTGCGCGGCACAGGGAAAAACCCCGCCGTTTCACTGAAACGGCGGGGTTCTGTGTGTGCCCTCGATTGGAATCGAACCAACGACCTTCTGCTCCGGAGGCAGACGCTCTATCCCCTGAGCTACGAGGGCAGTCAGGGTTCCTGCCGTTACCGGCGGGACGTCCTAGAGCTTAGCAGGAAGGTGGGCTCGAAGGGAAAATCGGCGCTCAGTAGCCCGAAAAGGAGTCCACATGGATCCGCCGCGCCCCGGCCCGGCGGGCGGCGGCGCGCAGGGAGCGGACACTCGCCGGCGAGCCAGAGACATAGACAACCCGCCCCGCGACGTCGGGCACCAGTGCCTTCAGCGTGGCGCCGTCGATCCGCACGGCGCCCGCATCCTGCATGAACGCCGGCGGCGCGGAGCCGTCGGCAAGCCTGGCGATGACCCGGGCCCCGGTGCGTTCAAGTTCCCCGGCGTAGGCGAGCTCGGCGGCAGTCCTGGCCAGATACAGCAGGACCACATCCCGGTTCCCGGCGGAGTCCCCGGACAGCTGGGCCAGGTACGGGGTGATGCCGATGCCGGCCGCGATCAGCAGCACCGGCGCCGCCGGACTCTGCGGCAGGACAAAATCGCCGCCCACGGTGGTGGCCGTGAGCTCGTCGCCGGGTTCCAGGGCAAGGAGCGACCGTTTCGCCGTTGACCGCGGTTCTGCCGTTCCCACGCCGATGGTCAGCTCCGGGGAATCCGGGGGACTGGTCAGGCTGAACACCCGCCGCCGGCCCTTGTGGTCGGCCTTCCCGTGCGGCAGGTTCAGCTCGATGTACTGTCCCGGGGTGAAACGGAGCGGCCGCTCGGGCCGGAAGCTGAACTCCGTCGTCGTCGGGGTCAGCGGTCGGGAGCCCCGGAAGCGGAGCAGGATGCGGCCGCGCTGGCCGGCGGTGAAGGCGAGCGCGTTCCCCACGAGCAGCGCCAGCTCGGGGGAATTGGCCACGAAGCCCAGGTTGTAGGGGATGGCGAACAGGAGGCCGACGACGGCGGCCAGCGCCAGCTGCTGCCAGCGGCGCGGCGGCAGGGTGAGCGGCTCGGTCAGCATAAAGCCGACGAAGAACAGGACCGGGCGCTGGGCGATGGACTGCCACAGCGCTTCGCCCGCCCCCATGCCGGCGCGCACCAGCTCCAGGGACACGATCGACACCGCCAGCACGGTGAACACGGAGGCCATCAGCACTTTCCGGACCCGGTAGAGCACCAGCAGGACCCCCGGCAGCACCAGCCAGAGCATCGCCGGGGTGGCGGCCCACCAGGTGGCGATATTGAGGCCGGTCAGCCCGGTGATGAACGCGCCGGCCGCCGCCGGATTGAAAATATGGCGGCCGCGCCAGGCCAGGGCGTACTTGGACGCCGACGCCAGCACGCAGGCCAGGGCAACGCCGGCGAGGTCCAGGTACTGCAGCCCTGCCGAGAACTGCGTCGGCCAGAAGAGAAAATAGAGCAGCAGCCCCGTAATGAGCGACGATTCAGAGTGCGGGCGCACATGGAAAAGCGCGGCAATGGCACGGTTGGAGGCGTGCGTCAGGCCGAGGCAGAGCGCCAGGTGCGCGATCATCTCCGGGAGCCCGAACGTCAGCCAGCCGAGCACATTGAGCAGCAGGCTGTAGCCGGCCAGCACGGCGAGGACCCAGAGGACCAACCGGTACATCGTGAAACGGCCCAGGGCAGTGTCCAGCCGCGGACCGATGGGCGTGGAGATGGTGGCGGTCATGAAAACAACACCCCTTCAAAATCGGCCGAGTACTCCGCATGGCCGTCCGAGTGGACGGCCAGCCAGGAACAGTCGAACTCCTCCCGCAGGCGGGGCCCGTCGACGAAGAACAGGGCGGTTGCCAGCGCATCGGCCACCATTGCGCTCGCCGCCATCGCCCAGCTGGCGACGACGGTGCGCACCGGCGCCCCGGTGGTGCCGTCCAGCACATGGTGCAGCCCGTCGCCCCAGGCACGCCGGTTGGCCGCGGACGCGCAGAGGGCCCCGGCCCCGAGGCTGACGATGCCGATCGCCCGGGCCGGATCGTAGGGATGCTCCAGGCCCACCTGCACCGGCATGGATCCTGCGTTGACCAGGTCACCGCTGGCGTCGATGAAGTGCTCGCTGACGCCGCCGTCGCGCAGCTCGGCGGACAGCAGGTCCGCCAACTGGCCTTTTCCGGCCGCCCCGACGTCGATCACCACCGGGGCATGGGTGGTCAGGACCGTGCCCTGCCAGTCCAGTACGCCGTCCCAGGGCGGGGCGGGCAGCGGACGGCCGCCCGGGCGGAGGGAGTAGCTGGCGTCATAGCCGAGCTGTTCGAGGCTGCCGCCGATCAGCGGGGTCATCGCCCCGCCGCTGAGCCGGTAGAGGGTTGCGTAGAGCTGCCCCAGGTCGGAGGCTCCGGGCGGTAACGTGTAGCGCCCGGGCTGCCGCGCGGCGGCCGCTATCACGGAGTCCGGCCGGAAACGGGACCACACGGCGTCGTAGTCCGCCACGGCATCCAGCAGCCGGCGGCGGAGCGCGCCGGAGAGCGGGGACGGTGTTGAGATGTCCCAGCGGGTACCGATCCCATCGAAACTGAAATCCGTCCAGCCCGGGTGCGGCACGTTTCCTCCTGCTGGCTGGTTATGACGTGCTGTTATGACGTGCTGTTATGCCCGTGCCTCGGACTTGATCTTTTCCACGGCCTGGTTGAAGCCGCCGCTGGTCAGCGATGAACCGGCCACTTTGGAGACCTTGATCTCGTCGAGGTTTTTGCCGACGATCTGGGACTGGATGCCGCCGGCGAATTCGCCCTGGAACTTCCTGGTGTTGGGGTTGGACGGATGCTGGGTGATCTGGACGTCGGACACGGCGCCGCCGGCCAGGGTCACGGTCACGCCCACCGTTTCGGTGCCGTTTGGAGAGACGTAGTTGCCGTCCGCGCTGTACGTGCCGTCCTTGTAGCTGGCGCTGCCGGCTGCGCTTGTCGGCGCGGCGCTGGTTCCCTGGGCGCCGGTGGCCTGCCCCGGCGCGCAGCCGGCCGCGGAGCCGGCCAGGGACAGCCCGGCGATACCGACGAAGACGCTTTTACGGAAAGAGGTGTTCATACGGTGGCTCATTTCTCTGGCGGCGATCGGACGGCGGAATGACGGAACGCAGTGACCTTCAAGCGGCGGCCCGCGAACGGATACTCCCATGACAACGTATAAATCAGCGTAGTGGTTCACCCTGTGAACCGGCCTCAATTCCGCCACACTGCAGGCCACCGGTAGGCTGGAACCGTGACCCCAGAAGAACTCTCCCTCGCCATATCCGCCTGCCTGAAGGACGCCGTCGCCGCCGGTGAATTCGCCCTCTCCGCATCCGATGTCCCGGATGAGGTGCGCGTTGAGCGTCCGAAGAACAGGGACCACGGCGACTGGGCCACCAACATCGCCCTCCAGCTGGCCAAAAAAGCGGGCACCAACCCGCGGGAGTTCGCCTCCGTCCTGAGTGCCCGGCTGAAGTCCATCGACGGGGTCTCCGCCGTGGACATCGCCGGTCCGGGGTTCCTGAACATCACCGTCGACGCTGCCGCCGCCGGTGCCCTGGCCAAGGCCATCGTCGAGGCCGGTCCGGACTACGGCACCAACACCGCGCTCGCAGGCCACACGGTCAACATGGAATTCGTCTCCGCGAACCCCACCGGCCCGCTGCACATCGGCCACACCCGCTGGGCGGCCCTGGGCGACGCGATTGCCCGCGTGCTCCGGGCCTCCGGCGCCGACGTCACGGCCGAGTACTACGTCAACGACGCCGGGTCGCAGATGAACGTCTTCGCCCACTCGGTACTGTCCCGGCTGCACGGCCGCGGGGTGCCGGAGGGCGGCTACCCCGGCGAGTACATCGCCGATCTTGGCCACGAGGTGCTGACCCAGCACCCGGACATCCGCGAACTGACCGACGTCGCCGCGCTGCCGGTGATCCGCGGCGCGGCCTACAAGGCGCAACTGCACGACATCAAGCGGACCCTGGCCGAGTTCGGCGTCGCTTTCGATGTCTACTTCTCCGAGCAGGAACTCCACGACGCCGGGGCGATCGAGGACGCCGTCGCGCGGCTCCGCGAACAGGGCCACGTCTACGATGACGGCGGCGCGGTCTGGCTGCGCACCACGGATTTCGGCGATGACAAGGACCGGGTGATGATCCGGGCGAACGGCGAGCCGACGTACTTCGCCGCCGACGCCGCCTATTACCTGTCCAAGAAGGACCGCGGCTACACCGAGAAAATCTACCTGCTCGGCGCGGACCACCACGGCTACATCAACCGGCTCAAGGCCATTGCGGCCGCCGCAGGGGACGACCCCGAAGTCAACATCGAGGTCCTGATCGGCCAGCTGGTCTCCGTCAACGGCGCCAAGCTTTCCAAGCGTGCCGGCAACATCATCGAACTTAAGGACCTCATCTCCTGGCTGGGCAAGGACGCGGTCCGCTACTCGCTGGCAAGGTTCCCGGCCGATTCGCCGCTGACCCTGGACCCGGAGCTGCTGAAGAAGCACAGCAACGAGAACCCCGTGTTCTACGTCCAGTACGCGCACGCCCGGTCCCGCGGTACGGCGCGCAATGCCGTCGCCGCGGGGGTGCAGCGCCGTGTGAACGGCAAGGACCGCTTCGAGGCGTCCCTCCTCGAGCACGCGACCGAGAACGAGCTGCTCTCCTACCTCGGCAGCTACCCCTCGGTTGTGGCCAAGGCCGCCGAACTGCGCGAGCCGCACCGCGTGGCCCGCCACCTCGAGGTCATCGCCGGCGCCTACCACCGCTGGTACGACGCCTGCCGGGTGGCGCCGCTGGGTGACGAGCCGATCACCGATCTCAACCGCACGCGGCTGTGGCTCAACGATGCCACGAGCCAGGTGCTGGCCAACGGACTGGAACTGCTGGGCGTCTCGGCGCCGGAACGGATGTAACTGCCATGACCACGAACCCGTCCACTCCCGCCGGCGCGGCCTCCCCGCTCGCGCCGGAATGGCTGCAGGTCCCCGCCGACGCCAATGCCCTGCACGAGCCGCTGTGGGCCGGCGGGGTTGCCCGGAACGAGGCCGGCGAACTCGCCATTGACGGCATCCCCGTCAGCGAGCTCCAGCGGCAGTTCGGCACACCCCTGTTTGTGATGAGCGAGAACGACTTCCGGGCCCGGGCCCGGGCCTTCAGCGACGCCTTCAACGACGCCTTCGCGGACATTTGCGGGGGAGTGGACGTCTACTACGCCGGGAAGTCCTTCCTGTGCACGGCGGTGGTCCGCTGGGTGGAGGAAGAGGGGCTGCGGCTGGATACGGCCTCCGGCGGGGAACTCGCCGTCGCTGCCCGCGCCGGGATCCCCGGTGCCGACGTCGCGCTCCACGGCAACAACAAGTCCGACGGCGAGATTCACCGCGCGCTGGACATGCAGCTGGGCCGGATCGTGGTGGACAGCCTCGCAGAACTCGAGCGCGTCGCCAAGATCGCCGACGCCCGCGGTGAAACCGCCAAGGTCATGCTGCGGCTGACGCCGGGCGTGCACGCGCACACCCACGAATTCATTGCCACTGCCCACGAGGACCAGAAGTTCGGTCTCTCCATGGCCGGGGACTCCACCGAGCAGGCCGGGCTGTCCGCAGCCGAGGAAGCCGTGGCCGCGGCGTCGGGCTACGCCAGCATCGAACTGCTGGGCCTGCACTGCCACATCGGTTCGCAGATCTTCGAGCCGGACGGCTTCGCCCTCGCGGCCGAGAAGCTGCTGGACTTCCTCGCCGCGATGCAGGCGAAGTACTCGATCGTGCTCCCCGAACTGGACCTCGGCGGCGGCTACGGCATCGCCTACACGCCCGTGGACACCCCGCGCCCCGCCGCCGAAATCGCCCAGGCGATGGCCGCCGTCGTCCGCTCCAAATGCGCCGAGCTGGGCATTACCGCCCCGCGGATTTCAATCGAACCGGGCCGGGCGATCGTCGGCAGCACCACCTTCACGCTCTATGAAGTGGGCACGCTGAAGACCGTGCGGGTCGATGCCCCGGCGGCGGGCCGCGGCAAACCCGGAGAACCCGGCGAAAACGTTACGTACCCGCGCCGGTATGTGTCGGTGGACGGCGGCATGAGCGATAACCCGCGTCCGGTGCTGTACGACGCGGATTACTCGGCAATTCTTGCCTCCCGGACGTCGGACGCGGCCCCGCAGCTGTCCCGAGTGGTGGGCAAACATTGCGAGAGCGGCGACATAGTTGTTAGAGATGTATATCTGCCCGAGGACGTGGCAGCCGGTGATCTGCTCGCTGTACCGGGTACCGGCGCCTACTGCTGGGCCCTGTCAAGCAACTACAACTATCTGGCCCGGCCGGGCGTTGTCGCTGTGCGCGACGGATCTGCCCGGCTCATTGTCCGCGGGGAAACCGAAGAAGATCTGCTCAACCGCGACATGGGAGTCTGAATGACCGAATTGCGAACCCTGAAAGTAGCCCTGCTGGGCTGTGGCAACGTCGGGGCCCAGGTTGCGCGGATTCTCCTCGACGACGCCGACATGCTGGCCTCGCGCGCCGGCGCCCGCCTGGAGCTGGCCGGCATCGCCGTCCGCAACCTCGACGCCCCCCGCGAGGTCGAGCTGCCCCGCGGGCTGTTCACCACCGACGCCGAGACCCTGGTCAAGGATGCCGATCTGGTGATCGAGCTGATGGGCGGGATCGAACCCGCCCGCACCCTGATCCTGACCGCCATGCGGAACGGCGCCTGCGTGGTCACGGGCAACAAGGCGCTCGTAGCCAAGGACGGTCCCACCCTCCACGAGGAAGCGGACAAGGCCGGTGTCCAGCTGTCCTACGAGGCTGCCGTTGCCGGCGCGATCCCCATCCTGCGGCCCATCCGGGACAGCCTCTCCGGCGACCGGATCACCCGGGTGCTTGGCATCGTCAACGGCACCACCAACTTCATCCTGGACCAGATGGATTCGACCGGGGCCCAGTTCGCCGACGCCCTGGCCGAGGCCCAGCGCCTGGGCTACGCGGAAGCTGACCCCACCGCCGACGTCGAGGGCTACGACGCCGCCTCCAAGGCCGCGATCCTTGCCTCGCTGTCCTTCCACACCCGTTTCTCCCTGGACGACGTCTACTGCGAGGGCATCAGCTCCGTCACCGCCGCCGACATCGCCGCGGCAAAGGACGCCGGTTTTGTCATCAAGCTGCTGGCGATCGCCGAGAAGCTGACGGCCGAAGGCACAAAAACAGGCACGGAAACAGGCGCCGACGGGAACATCGGCGTGTCCGTCCGCGTGCACCCGACCCTGCTGCCGCGCGAACACCCGCTGGCAGCAGTGCGCGGCGCGTTCAACGCCGTCTTTATCGAGGCTGAAAACGCGGGCGAGCTGATGTTCTACGGCCAGGGCGCCGGCGGCAAACCGACCGCGTCTGCCGTGATGGGCGACCTCATCTCCGCTGCCCGCAGCATCGTTCTGGGCGGGCCCGGCCGTGCCGAGACCACCACCGGCCAGGTGTCCGCGCTTCCCATCGCCGCCGCGGTCACCAGCTACTACATCGGGCTCGACGTCGCCGACCAGCCCGGTGTGCTGGCCAAGATCGCCCGGCTCTTCGCCGATCACGGCGTCTCTATTGAAATCATGCGGCAGACCATCCACCGCGATGCTGATTCGAACATCGAATCGGCGGAACTCCGGATCGTGACCCACCGCGCAAGCGAGGCTGCACTGGCAGCCACCGTCGAGGCCGTCAAGGGCCTGGACGTCATCAATTCAGTTACATCCGTACTGCGGGTAGAAGGAGTCTAAGTGGCTCACCAATGGCGCGGCGTCATCCGCGAATACGCCGAACGACTGCCGGTCACCGAGGCGACCAAGGTCATCACCCTAGGGGAGGGTGGCACGCCGCTGGTTCACGCGCAGCAGCTTTCCGCGCTCACCGGCAGCGAGGTCTACCTCAAGGTCGAGGGGATGAACCCGACCGGCTCCTTCAAGGACCGCGGCATGACCATGGCCATGACCGCGGCGGTCGCCGCCGGGGCCAAGGCCGTGGTGTGCGCTTCCACCGGCAACACCTCCGCTTCCGCCGCCGCGTATGCCACCGCGGCCGGGCTCAAATGCGTCGTGCTGGTGCCCGAGGGCAAGATCTCGATGGGCAAGCTGAGCCAGGCGATCGCGCACGGCGCAACCCTGCTGCAGGTCGACGGCAACTTCGACGACTGCCTGGACATTGCCCGCAAGCTGGGGGAGTCCTACCCGGTGTTCCTGGTCAACTCGGTCAACCCGGCCCGGATCGAGGGCCAGAAGACCGGCGCCTTCGAGGTGGTCGACTGGCTCGGTGACGCCCCGGACTTCCACGTGCTCCCGGTGGGCAACGCCGGCAACATCACCGCGTACTGGAAGGGGTACAAGGAGTACTGCGCGCCGTTCGAGTCCGCCACCGCCGGAACGCTGCCCGCAGTCTCCACCAGGACCCCGGTCATGTGGGGCTTCCAGGCCGCCGGCGCAGCACCGTTCGTCGCCGGCCACCCGATCACGGAACCCGACACGATCGCGACCGCCATCCGGATCGGCAACCCCGCGTCCTGGGACTCCGCCATCGCCGCACGCGACGAGTCCGGCGGCGTGATCGAAGCCGTGACGGATGAGGAAATCCTGTCCGCCCACCGCTGGCTGTCCGCCCGTGAAGGCGTCTTCGTCGAGCCGGGCTCCGCTGCCGGCGTCGCGGGCCTGATCAAAAAGCATGCCGCCGGCGAAGTGCCGGCCGGCAAGACGATTGTCATCACGGTCACCGGACACGGCCTCAAGGACCCGCAGTGGGCGCTCCGCACCGAGGACGGCAGCGAAGTGCAGCCCGTTAAGGTCTCGAACGACGTGGTCACCGTGGCCACCGCCCTGGGACTGGAAGAAAAGTAACCGTGGAAACCACCCTCACCATCCCGGCCGAGTCCGCCGCCGACACGCCGGCGGTTCCGGCCGGGCAGCTCGTGACGGTCCGCGTGCCGGCCACGAGCGCGAACCTCGGCCCCGGGTATGACAGCCTCGGCCTGGCGCTGACGCTGTTCGACACGCTGACGGTGGAAACCCTGGACAGCGGCGAGCTGGAATTCGACCTCAGCGGTGAAGGGGCGGAATCCCTGCCCCGCGACGCCAGCCACCTGGTGGTCAAGGCCATCACGGAGGCCCTGCACCGCCTGGGCTTCCGGCACGACGGCCTGCGGATCACGGCCGACAACATCAGTCCGCACGGCCGCGGCCTGGGCTCCTCGGCCAGTGCCGTCGTCGCCGCCGTGACCGCCGCCAATGCCCTGGTCCCGGAGGCGTCGCGCCGCGGCAAGGACTGGGTCCTGCAGCTCACAAGTGAGATGGAAGGGCACCCGGACAACGTCGCACCCGCGATTTTCGGCGGACTGGCGCTGTCGTGGCAGGACAGTGACCAGTACAGCAGCACCTGCGCGGCGGTCGCCTCCGCGGTCATCCCGGTCGTCGCCGTGCCGGACTTCGAACTTTCCACCGAAGCCGCACGGGCGCTGCTGCCCGCCTCGGTGGGCCACCACGCCGCCGCCATGAACTCCGGACGTGCGGCCCTGCTGATCCATGCCCTGACGCAGAAGCCGGAACTCCTGCTGGCCGGCACCGAGGACTACCTGCACCAGAGCTACCGCGCCGAGGCCATGCGGCCCAGCGCCGACCTGATCGCAGCCCTGCGGCGGGCAGGCTTTGCCGCCGTCGTCTCCGGTGCGGGACCCACCGTGCTGGTCCTTGCGAACGGGGAGGCCCAGGCCGATGCCGCCGTCGGGTTCATCGGCGACTTCACGGCCGGCAACACGCCGGACGTGGGCTGGCGCGTGATGAAGCTCGCTGTGGACGTTGAAGGTGCTAAAGTGGAAGTGCACCGGCGGTAATCACGCAGGCAGTAATTCAGTTACTGTTCAAAAGACCGCGATGTTGGCCTCGTTGCCTCTCTCATCTTTCACTGCGCAATATTTTCCGGTGCCACCTGCTTTTGGTCTGACGCAGGAATCCGCAGAAAACATCCCTGCACCCCTTAAACGTCAGCCCGCCGTTCCTTATCTTCCGGAACGCGCCAGGTGGAGCTATATCCGGCCGTGCTGGCCAATATCCATCCGGCAAGGCCGAAATCCCGGCTGCAGATCTGAACTGCAGCCCAGATCAAATCATCGCGTCCAGCTCCTAGCCTGGACGCCGTCGAGGGGGAAGGATCCTTCGTGACCGAAACCACTGAGCTGTCTTCAGCTGTGGAAACATCATCTTCTGCTGCCGGATCGTCTACGGCAGCACCCGCCAAGAGCAGCGGCCTCGCCGGCCTCAAGCTCGCCCAGCTCCAGGCTCTTGCCAGCCAGCTGGGGATTTCCGGCGGTTCCCGGATGCGGAAGGGCGACCTCGTGTCGGCCATCTCCGCCCACCGCGCCGGCACTCCGGTGAGCAAGGCTCCGGCCCGCGCCGCTGAAAAGGCAACCGACAACGGTACCGTCGCCCAGGCCGCGGCTCCGGCCGCCGCGCCTGCCGCCGACTCCGAGGCCCCGGCCCAGGAGAACCCGCGTGCCCGTGGACGTGGCCGCAGCCGCCGCGCCGGCAGCGACGGCGTCATCACGACTCCCGCCGCCGAGGCGCCCGCAGCCGCTCCGGCAGCGGAGGCCCCCGCGGCTTCCGCCGAGGCAGGCTCCGCCGAGGGCGGCCCCGCCGCTTCCTCGACCGAAGGCGGCGACCGCACCCGCCAGCCGCGCACCCGCAACCGCCGCCGCGGCGAAGCCGCCGAGCCGTCCGGAGGTCAGGGCACTGCCCAGGGCGCAGCCCCGGCCGCAACCGCCGTCGAGGCACCGGCCGAGCAGCGCCAAGCTGAACAGCGCACCGAACAGCGTTCGGAACAGCGCACCGACCAGCGCCAGGCAGAGCAGGGCAGCGAAGACGGCCAGCGCCGTGAAGGCACCCGCACCCGCGGCGGCCGCGACGAGGCTGCCGGCAACCGCGACACCCGCGATAACCGCGACAATGACGACAGCGACGGCGGCAGCCGCCGGAACCGCCGGAACCGGCGTGACCGCAACGACCGTCCCGAGCGCTCCGGCGGGCAGGACAGCCGCGACAACAGCTCACGCAACGACCGCTTCCGCGACCGCAACGACCGCCGTCGTGGACGCGTCCAGGGACCGGACGTCGACGACGTCGAGGTCACCGAGGACGACGTCCTGCTGCCCGTCGCCGGCATCCTGGACGTGCTGGAGAACTACGCGTTCATCCGCACCTCCGGCTACCTGCCGGGCCCGAACGACGTCTACGTGTCCCTCGCCCAGGTTAAGAAGTACAACCTGCGCAAGGGCGACGCCGTCGTCGGTGCCATCCGCGCACCTCGTGAAGGTGAGTCCCAGCAGGGCGGCCAGCAGCAGACCGCGCGCCAGAAATTCAACGCCCTGGTCCGCGTCACCTCGGTCAACGGCAAGACCCCCGAGGAACTCAAGGACCGCGTCGAGTTCGCGAAGCTCGTCCCGCTGTACCCCTCCGAGCGCCTGCGCCTCGAGACGGACCCGAAGAAGATCGGCCCCCGCGTCATCGACCTGGTGGCCCCGATCGGCAAGGGCCAGCGCGGCCTGATCGTTTCGCCGCCGAAGGCCGGCAAGACGCTCATCCTGCAGTCCATCGCCAACGCCATCACCACCAACAATCCTGAGGTCCACCTCATGATGGTGCTCGTTGACGAACGCCCCGAAGAAGTCACGGACATGCAGCGCACCGTCAAGGGCGAGGTCATTGCCTCCACCTTCGACCGTCCCGCGGACGACCACACCACCGTGGCCGAGCTGTCCATCGAGCGTGCCAAGCGCCTCGTGGAAATGGGCATGGACGTTGTGGTTCTCCTCGACTCGATGACCCGCCTGGGCCGTGCCTACAACCTGGCGGCGCCGGCTTCAGGCCGTATCCTCTCCGGTGGCGTCGACTCCGCAGCGCTGTACCCGCCGAAGCGTTTCTTCGGTGCTGCCCGCAACATCGAAAACGGTGGCTCACTCACCATCCTGGCCACCGCGCTCGTCGAGACCGGCTCCAAGATGGACGAGGTCATCTTCGAAGAGTTCAAGGGCACCGGCAACATGGAACTGCGCCTGTCCCGCCAGCTTGCGGACAAGCGCATCTTCCCGGCCGTGGACGTCAACGCGTCCGGTACCCGCCGTGAGGAAAACCTGCTGTCCCCCGAGGAAGTCAAGATCATGTGGAAGCTGCGCCGTGTCCTTTCCGGACTCGAAACGCAGCAGAGCCTTGAGCTGCTGACCAACAAGATCCGGGAGACCCAGAGCAACGTCGAGTTCCTCATGCAGGTGCAGAAGACGACGCTTGGTGCGAAGTCCGATAACGACAAGTAGCTGGTCTAACCGCTCGATAGTGGCGGTCCCGCGCGCTAACGCCGCACGGATTCTTCCGCCCCCGCCCCTCCGCCGGGTGGCCTGCGATCTACGATCGCAAGCCACCCGGCTCCGGCAGGCCCGATGCCACTCCCGGGGCGGAAGAATCCGTGCGGCTTCGTCGTTAACTCGCCAGCCGCGGTCCAGTTTTGTTGGCGTTACTAGACTTGTAAGAGTCGAAAGAGGTTTGAAAATGTTTGAGTCCGTACAGGGCCTGTTGGATGAGCACGACGCTATCCAGGCACAGCTGGGGGATCCTGCTGTTTATGCTGACCAGAAGCTGGCCCGGAAGCTGGGGCGGCGTTCGGCCCAGCTGAACGGCATCGTCGAGGCGTACCATGCCTGGCACGGCATCCAGGATGACCTTGCGGCTGCCAAGGAAATGGCGGACGAGGACCCCGAGTTCGCGGCCGAGGTGCCGGAGCTTGAGGCGGCGCTGGAAACAGCGGCGGCCAAGCTGCGCCGGCTGCTGATCCCGCGCGACCCGGACGACGCCCGCAACGTGATCCTCGAGGTCAAGGGCGGCGAAGGCGGCGATGAGGCTGCCCTGTTCGCGGCCGACCTGCTGCGGATGTACACCCGGTACGCGGAAACCCGCGGCTGGAAGACCGAGATGATTTCCGCCAATGAATCGGACCTGGGCGGCTACAAGGATGTCCAGGTGGCCATCAAGGGCAACTCGAACGATCCGGCCGAGGGCGTCTACGCACGGCTGAAGTTCGAAGGCGGCGTGCACCGTGTGCAGCGCGTTCCCGTGACGGAATCCCAGGGACGCATCCACACCTCCGCTGCCGGCGTGCTGGTGCTCCCGGAAGTGGACGAGCCCGAAGAACTTGAGATCAACCAGAACGACCTCAAGATCGATGTCTACCGTTCCTCCGGCCCCGGCGGCCAGTCCGTGAACACCACCGACTCCGCGGTCCGGATCACCCACCTTCCCACCGGAATCGTGGTGGCCATGCAGAACGAGAAGTCGCAGCTGCAGAACCGCGAAGCCGGCATGCGCGTCCTCCGCGCCCGCATCCTGGCGCACCAGCAGGAGCAGATCGACGCCGAGAACTCGGCCCAGCGCAAGTCGCAGATCCGCACCATGGACCGCTCGGAGCGCATCCGGACCTACAACTACCCGGAAAACCGGATCGCCGACCACCGCACCGGCTACAAGGCCTACAACCTGGACCAGGTCATGAACGGCGACCTGGAACCGGTTATCCAGTCGGCCATCGAGATGGACGAACAGGCCCGACTCGACGCCATCGGCGACTAGTCCCGGCCCGCACAGTGATGACAGAAGGAACCGGGCTGAGCCTCGCGGACGCGGTCCGCGAGGCCACCGCCGTCCTGGCCGAAGCGGGCGTCCCGAGTCCCCGGGCCGACGCCGAACTCCTTGCCGAGCATTTGCTCGGCGTCGGGCTCGGCCGGCTCCGCGCCCTGATGCTGGGCGACACCCCGGCCCCGGACGGCTACCAGGAGCTTATCGCCGACCGAGCCCGGCGCATTCCGCTGCAGCACATCACCGGCGTCGCGCATTTCCGCTACCTGGAGCTGGCCGTCGGGCCGGGAGTGTTCATTCCCCGCCCGGAAACCGAATCGGTCGTGCAGCTCGTGATTGACCGGCTCCAGGGCCAGGCACATCCCAAGGTGGTGGACCTGGGCACCGGGTCCGGGGCCATCGCCGGCTCGATCGCTCACGAGGTTCCCGGCGCGGAAGTACACGCCGTCGAATTCAGCGAGTTCGCGCATGCCTGGGCTGCCCGGAACCTGCTGCCGCTCGGCGTCCACCTGATCCGCGGTGATCTGCGCGATGCCCTGCCGGAGCACAACGGGACGTTCGACGTCGTTGTCTCCAATCCGCCGTACATTCCCGCCGAAGCGGTCCCCAACGAACCCGAAGTGGCACTGCACGATCCCCCCGAGGCACTGTACGGCGGGGGAGCGGACGGCATGGAGCTTCCGACGGCGGCCGCGGCCTCCGCGGCCCGGCTGCTGGTTCCCGGCGGCTACTTCGTGATGGAACACGCCGAAGTCCAGGCCGACTGGATCGCCGCGATGCTGGAGCGATCCGGGCTGTGGAGCGCGGTGGCAACCCACCGCGACCTCAACGGCAGGGACCGGGCCACCAGCGCCGTCCTCGCCGACCCGGCTGCCCCGCGGTGAACAGGGCAACGCACGAAGTGATGAAAGAATAGGCCAGTGACGACTAGCTACGATTGCACAGCAGCTGAGCAGCGCGCTGCCGGACTTGAACATGCCCAGCGGGCCATCCGGGACCACAAATGCGTGGTCCTGCCGACTGACACCGTGTACGGGATTGCGGCCGATGCGTTCTCCCCGCTCGCGGTGACCCTGTTGCTGGCGTCGAAAGGCCGCAGCCGGAAGATGCCGCCGCCGGTCCTCATCCCCAGGCTCAATGCCCTCGACGGGCTCGCCACGGATGTTCCGGCCGAGGCCAGGCGCCTGGCCGAGGCGTTCTGGCCGGGCGGACTCACGCTGATCTTGCATGCCCAGCCGTCCCTGGACTGGGATCTTGGCGAGACCAGGGGCACCGTCGCCCTGCGGATCCCGGCCGACGACGTCGCGCAGGACCTGCTGACGCTGACCGGGCCGCTGGCCGTCTCCTCGGCGAACCGCACCGGCCAGGCGGCGGCACTGACCGCCGCCGAGGCCGAAGCCCAGCTTGCCGAGTCAGTGGAGGTGTACCTCGAAGGCGGGCCCCGTCCGGCCGAGGGCGCCGACGCCCTGCCGTCCACCATCGTTGATGCCACCGCCATGCCGTTGCGGGTGGTCCGCCAGGGCGCCATCAGCCTGGACCGGCTCCGCGAGGTAGTCCCGTCAGTGCTCGGAGTCGGCGAGGAACCGGAGGCTGCGGATCAGGTGGCCGCGGCAAAGGAGGAGCCCGCTGGAAACGTTGAAACCGCGCAGCCCGCTGAGGCTGCGGAACGTCCAAACACCGGGGCCGGCACGGCATGACCCTCC
This sequence comes from Pseudarthrobacter sp. PvP090, assembly GCF_040547365.1. Taxonomy (NCBI): domain Bacteria; kingdom Bacillati; phylum Actinomycetota; class Actinomycetes; order Micrococcales; family Micrococcaceae; genus Pseudarthrobacter; species Pseudarthrobacter sp. PvP090. Next base: position 224,787 of record NZ_JBEPPO010000006.1, on the reverse strand, counting down.
AGCGACAACGCGTCCCCATCCTTGACGTGGACGCGACGCCCCTGACTGCCCTTGAACTGACAGGCGTGCTGAACCGCTTCGTGGCCGAAGGCACTACCCGCACGGTCGTGGGACACAACCTGCACAGCGTCACACTGTGCCATTCCGACCCGGCCTTCCGGGCCTTCTATGATCAAAGTGACGTGGTCCTGATCGACGGCGCCCCGGTCCTGATGCTCTGGGCCCGTGGCAGCGGCGCCCGGCAGAACGCGGGGGCCGTCATGGACTACCGGCTGGGTTCCACGGACTGGATCCCTGCGCTGGCGGACGTCGACGGTCTCGAGCGGATCGCCGTGATCGGCGCCGGGCCAGAGGCGAACACCCAGGCGGTGGCCAGGCTCGCCGACATCGTCCCGCAGGCCCGTGTGGCCGGAATGCCGGGGGAGGGCTGGAACGATGAGCTCGAGGAGTCGGCGGTCACCTGGCTCTCGGAGTTCCGGCCGCAGCTGGTGCTGCTCGGGCTGGGCATGCCGCTGCAGGAACAAGTTCTCGAGCGCTGGCTGGCCTCGCTGCCTCCGGCGGTCTACTGTGCTGTTGGCGGAGCGATCGAGCAAATTGCGGGGATCCAGAAACTGGCACCGAGGTGGCTCGGACGGCTGGGCCTGGAATGGGCCTGGCGGCTGATTCTGCACCCCCGGCGGGTCGCATACCGGGTCTTCGGCGAGCCCTGGCTGCTCACCGGCCTGCTGATCCGGCGCCGGCTACAGCCCAGGCGCTAGAACTTTTGGTCCTTGAGGGGGCCAAAGCCCTTGCCGCGCAGCCCGGCGGAAAACGCCCCGAACCAGTCGGCCAGGCCGCGGAGGTCGCCGCGCCGCAGAAAGTAACCGAGGTAGCCGCCAACGTCCGCGACGAACGACTTAACCCGGAAATGGCGGCGGATGAGGTACCCGCGGTTCCGGTAATAGAAGTAGCGCTTGAACGCCGATTCCGGCACGATGACATGCCAGCGGGCGCCATAGACGTGCTGGGTCTCGGACAAGGCGTGCGGGTGCGTGATCGCCGTCGTCGTCACAGTACCGAAGCGAATGCCGGCCTTGCGGAGCCGGATGGTGAAGTCCACTTCGTCACCGCGGATGAACAGGCGCATGTCCGGCAGTCCGACTTTGAAGAAGACGTCCGAGCGGATCAGGGCGCCGTTGAAGAAGTGGCCGTCATTCTCCAGGAAGCCAATCTTCTCCACTGCGGCGCGGTCGTGGGTGACTTTCCCGTCCAGGCGGAAGAAGAACGAAAGCTGGTCGGGGTGGCCGGGGGCGACCACGAGCGGGACGACGGCTTCGAGGTCCCGCGACTCCGCCTCGCGGACGAGCGTGGCAAGACATTCCGGGTCGGCGGGTTCGGCATCGTCGTCCATCATCCAGATCCAGTCGGCCCCGGTGGCGACCGCCTTGAGGATCGCGAGGGAGAACCCTCCGGCACCGCCAAGGTTGGCCTCGGACCGGACATAATCCACATTGTCGTGCGCCTGCGCGACACCCTGCGCGGGGACCGTGCCGGAGTCGACAAGGCAGATCGAACGCACCGATGCCGTCTGGTTGTTGATGGCGTTCAGCAGAACTGCCAGCTCCCGGGGACGGTCAAACGTCACGGCAGCAACTGCAACCGACAGGGTCATCGAGTGTTCCTTTCAGCACGGCCGTCGGTGGTTTTCCCGCCGGCAATGGGCCGTGTGACGCGAAGACAAGTGGCCGTTGGCGTTAGTATCTTGACTAGAGTCCACTGTAATACAGCCCTGTCAGGCACTACGCACTGCCTGCCCTGCGCGCGGCGACGGAGAAGTTTCATTTATCGCAAGACAGACCCACAGCAAATGAGTTCACCCCACCCCCGGAGCCGCGGAGCATTACCGTGGCTCCGGGCTGTGAAACCTGGTGTGCCCTGCGCCGACGGCTCCAAGCGGGTGTCTTCGCAGTGATTATGTACCTGCTCATGATGCTCTCAGCGGCAGTCGTGAGCTATACGGCGACCTGGGGTGCCCGCTTTGTCGGGAACCGGATGGAGCTGTACTCCCCGATCCGCAGCCGCGACATGCACTCGACCCCCGTGTCGAGGCTGGGCGGACTGGGAATCTTTGCCGGGTTCTTCGTGGCGCTGCTCATCGCCAGCCAGTCGTTTTTCGTCAAGGACATCTTCCGGAACAACGACGCCCCCTGGGGGATCCTTGCGGGTGCATCCGTCATCGTGCTGGTCGGCGTGGCGGACGACCTGCTGGACCTGCGCTGGTGGGTCAAGCTCATCGGCCAAAGCGCCGCGGCCCTGGTGGTGGCGACCTGGGGAGTCCGGATGACCATCATTCCGTTCATCCCCGAGCCGTATGTGATCGAGAACGACGCCGTGAGCATCGCGCTGACTGCCGGACTGATCGTGACGACGATGAACGCGTTCAACTTCATCGACGGCCTGGACGGGCTGGCTGCCGGCGTGGCCATCATCGGCGGGACGGCATTCTTCCTGACGGCGTACTGGGTGCACCGAACGGCCATCCTGCTGGACCGCTCGGACCTGGCCACCCTGCTGACTGCTGTGCTGGTCGGCGCCTGCATCGGCTTCCTGCCGCACAACTGGTTCCCCGCCAAGATTTTCATGGGAGACTCCGGCGCCATGCTGATCGGCCTGATCATGGCCTCGGCGGGCATCGTGTCCACCGGCCAGATCACCTCCGGGCTGTACGACCGGGCCAACGGCATCCCCACGATCATCCCGATCCTGCTTCCCTTTGCGGTACTGTTCCTGCCGCTGCTGGACCTCGGCCTGGCCGTCGTGCGCCGCACGGCGCTCGGGCGTTCGCCGTGGTCGGCGGACCGCGGCCACCTGCACCACAAGCTGCTGGATATCGGGTATTCGCACCGCGGTGCGGTCATCCTGATGTATGTGTGGACCTGCGTGCTGGCATTCGGAGGCCTCGCCCTGGCCGTCTTCCAGTGGCAGGTCGTCATGGTCGTTAACCTGGCCGCGATGACCATCATGGCCGGCGTCACGGCCTGGCCGTACCTGCGCCACCGGGCTCCCGGGCTGGGGCCGCGTTCTTCGGCCGAGGAAGAATGACACCGAAGAGGAACCGCCCCGTGCAGGGCTTTTCCGAATAATTTCTATCTCATGTAGAATTCATGTGCGGTCCTTCGCCGCGCCACCGTAAGCAGCAAACCACCCTCGACGATTGGGATCATATGACCTCCAACGCCGACCCCGGACGAACGTCCGGCGCCGGACCCGTTGGTGTCTCTGGTCCCACAAAATCTTTGTGGCTGCGGCTGCTGGCCATCAGTTCGGCCGTGGGCGGCGGCGCCCTGCTGCTCACCAGCCTGGCGGCTCTCCTGCTCGATGGCATGGCTGCGGCAATGTCGTCCCTCTTCGGCGGGGGGCTGGTGATCGCGTTCTTCTCGATCAGCCTCCTGGTCGGCCATTTCGGCGGACGCAATCACTCCTCCGGAGCCATCGGCCTGTTTGCGGCCACCTATTTCATCAAGGTCGTCGGCTTTGCCGTGGTGCTCTTTGCCATCGGCAGCCCCGAGTGGCTGAACGGACGCTGGTTCCTGGCCGGCGCCGTCGTGACCGTGGTCGTGTGGCAGGCCGCTGAAATCTATGGTTTCAGCAAGGCCCGGCTCCAGCTCTACAACGACCCCCAGACCCCGGAAGGCGGCACCGATGTTTAGCCGCAAAGAGCGCCCCACGAACAAGGCCCGCACCCGGGAAAACACGTCCGGAGCCCCCGGTGTTTCCGACAACGGACGCGACGGCGGATACAACGCCGGCATCGCCGTCTTCAGCTACATTGTTGGCGGAATCCTCGTCTGGAGTTTGATAGGGTGGGGTCTGGATAATCTGTGGGGAACCCGCTGGATTGTGCTCGCAGGCGCCCTTCTGGGAGCCGCGGGAGGGTTCTATCTTTCTCATATGCACGGCCTCACCAGCCCGGATAAATCCGCCGGCGGGGACAATGCTGCACGTGGTCCGTCTCAGGACGAGGATCAGTAATGCCAAATAATTTCACAGGGGGAGGGTGCGACGGAAACGTCGCCTTGCCCCTACCAACGCCCAATGATGGACACTGCAGAGAGGAAACGCGTTGATCGCGCTTGCGCTCCCGGCCCAAGATTCAGGAACTTTTACGCCTCCTGGAATTGATGAAATGCACCTGCCGGCAATCGTGCCGTGGGGGGCGGCCGACGGATTCTCCAAGCAGATGCTGCTGGTAATCCTTTCGGTCGTTATTATCGCCACATTCTTTCTGCTAGCTGCCCGCAAGGGGCAGCTTGTTCCCGGCAAAATGCAGTTCGCCGGCGAGGCCGCCTATGGCTTCGTCCGCAACGGCATCGCCAAGGACATCATCGGCGGCAAAGACTTCATGAAGTATGTCCCGCTGCTGTTCAGCCTGTTCTTCTTCATTCTGGTGAACAACATCTACGGCGCCATTCCGGTGATCCAGCTTCCGAGCTTCTCGCACGTCGGCGGCGCCTACGTGCTCGCCGGAATCGTGTACGTCACCTGGATCGCCATCGGCGTCAAGAAGAACGGCCTGAAGTACTTCAAGCTGGCCACCGTGCCGTCCGGAGTCCCGGTCTACATTCTTCCGATCGTCATTCCGATCGAGATCATCTCCAACTTCCTGGTCCGCCCCGTCACTCACAGCCTCCGTCTGTTCGCGACCATGCTGGCCGGCCACCTGATCGTGATGATCGCCGGTTCGGGCATCGAGTTCCTCGTCATGCAGGAGAACATCCTCCTGAAGGGCACCTCGGTCCTCGTCCTCGGCGGCGCGATTGCCATGTACATGCTGGAAGCGCTGATCATGGCGCTGCAGGCCTACGTGTTCACCCTGCTGACCGCCATCTACATTGAAGGCGCGCTGCACGCGGATAGCCACTAGGCACCCCAAAATCTTCCCCTCACGGGGGATGAAGCACACCAAACAACCTGCCACATAGATGGCATCTTGAAAGGAAAAAAATGGAAGGCAATCTCAACCTCGTAGGTTACGGTCTGTCCGCAATCGGCGGTGGTATCGGTGTTGGTCTCGTGTTCGCCGCTTACATCAACGGCGTGGCACGTCAGCCGGAGGCACAGCGCGTGCTCCAGCCGATCGCATTCCTCGGCCTCGCGCTGACTGAAGCCCTCGCCATCCTCGGCCTGGTCTTCGCGTTCGTTCTCTAGTTCCGAACTTTAGAACTAAGCGAACATCCAGAACCGAGTAGATAAGGACGGGTGAATTATGAATCAGCTGATCATCTCAGCCGCCACAGAGGGCGCCAACCCTCTCGTTCCCAATCCTTGGGAAATGCTTGTCGTCTTCGCCGGCTTTGCTGTCCTCATGTTCATCGTGGTCAAGTACGTTGTCCCGATGTTCGAGAAGACCTTCGCAGAGCGTGCGGAGGCCATTGAAGGCGGCATCGCCAAGGCTGAAAAGGCCCAGGCAGAGGCTTCTGCTGCTCTCGAAGAGTACAAGCAGCAGCTCACCGATGCCCGTGCCGAGGCCAACCGCATCCGCGAGGAAGCACGTGCCGAAGGCGCTCAGATCCTTGCGGACCTGAAGGAGAAGGCAGCTGTCGAGTCTGCCCGCATCACGGCACAGGCACACGCGGCGATCCAGTCCGAGCGCCAGGCGGCCGTTGTGTCGCTGCGCACGGAAGTTGGCACGCTCGCCACCACGCTGGCAGGCCGCATCGTTGGCGAGTCCCTCGAGGACGACGCGCGTTCAGCCCGTGTGGTTGACCGCTTCCTGGCAGATCTGGAGAACCAGAACGCAGGTGCAGCTAAGTAATGGCAGGTGTATCGAGCGAATCGCTCACCGCGGCCTTGGTGGCGCTGGAAGCCAAGCTTCCCTTCGCCTCGCTGCAGTTGGCTAAGGAACTCTTCGGAATCCTGGGAACGGTGGACAGCTCGGCTGGCTTGCGCCGCGCCCTGACTGACCCGTCCCGCAGCGGTGACGAAAAGTCGGCGCTTATCAAGCAGCTCTTCGGCGGGAAAGTCTCCGCGGATGCTGTGGAAATTGCGAGCGGACTGGCCGGCTCGCGCTGGGCGTCTGCCCGGGATATCGGCGATGCACTCGAGACTCTTGCCGCTTCGGTGGTAATTGCCGTTGCTGAGAACAAGTCTGCCGTCTCTGCCTCGGGGATCACCGGGCTGGAAGCGCTGGAGAACGATCTGTTCTCCTTCAACCAGACTGTCGGGTCCAACCACGAGGTGCAGCGTGCCATTTCCGAGCCGCAGGCTGGGTCGGCCGCCAAGGTTGCCCTCGCCGAAAAGCTCGTACCCGGTGCGAGCGGGGAAGCGAAGGTCCTTATCGGACAGGCAGTTTCGCAGCCCCGTGGCCTCAAGGCAACCAAGCTCGTCCGTCGTTTCGCGGAGCTTGCAGCCAAGCGCCAGCAGCGCTGGATTGCAACGGTCAGCGTCACCCGTCCGCTGACGGAGACACAGACCAGCCGTCTGCAGGCGGGGCTGAATGCCCTTTACGGGCGCGAGCTCAAGATCAACATGAACGTTGACCCGGCACTGATCGGTGGCATCCGGATCCAGGTTGGTGACGAAGTGGTAGACGCTTCGGTCCTCGCCCGCCTGGGCCAGCTCCACCGCCAGCTTGCTTAGCCAGCCGGACCAGCACAACTAAACGAAACGAAACCCCGGTCATCGTGAGCAACGATGATCACGAAAACAGGAGAGCAGGGACTGCAGATGGCCGAATTGACCATCAACGCCGACGACGTCCGTAATGCGTTGAACGAGTTCGCGGCGTCCTACGAACCCGGAAACGCAGAGCGCGTAGAGGTCGGCCGTGTAACAACCGCAGGTGACGGCATCGCCCGTGTTGAGGGCCTTCCCTCGGTCATGGCGAACGAGCTGCTTCGCTTCGAAGACGGCACACTGGGCCTGGCCCAGAACCTCGACGTACGCGAGATCGGCGTCATCATCCTCGGTGACTTCACCGGCATCGAAGAGGGCCAGGAAGTTCACCGCACCGGACAGGTTCTGTCCGTACCGGTGGGCGACGCCTTCCTCGGCCGCGTAGTCGACCCGCTGGGCGAGCCCATCGATGACCTCGGCGAGATCAAGGCCGAGACCACCCGTGCCCTGGAGCTCCAGGCACCCGGCGTGACCCAGCGCAAGTCGGTCCACGAGCCGATGCAGACCGGCCTCAAGGCTATCGACGCCATGATCCCGATCGGCCGCGGCCAGCGCCAGCTGATCATCGGTGACCGTCAGACGGGCAAGTCAGCCATCGCCATCGACACGATCATCAACCAGAAGGCCAACTGGGCTTCCGGGGATGTCAACAAGCAGGTGCGCTGCATCTATGTAGCCATCGGCCAGAAGGCATCCACGATCGCGGCTGTCCGCCAGACCCTTGAGGACAACGGCGCACTGGAATACACGACCATCGTGGCTTCCCCCGCGTCCGACCCCGCAGGCTTCAAGTACCTGGCACCGTACGCCGGTTCGGCCATCGGCCAGCACTGGATGTACGGCGGCAAGCACGTCCTCATCGTGTTTGATGACCTCTCCAAGCAGGCCGAGGCCTACCGTGCAGTGTCGCTGCTGCTCCGCCGCCCGCCGGGACGCGAAGCCTACCCGGGCGACGTTTTCTACTTGCACTCCCGCCTGCTGGAGCGTTGTGCCAAGCTCTCCGACGAGCTCGGTGCAGGTTCGATGACCGGCCTGCCGCTCATCGAGACCAAGGCAAACGACGTCTCCGCCTACATCCCGACCAACGTGATCTCCATCACCGATGGCCAGATCTTCCTGCAGTCGGACCTCTTCAACGCCAACCAGCGTCCCGCCGTCGACGTGGGTGTCTCCGTTTCCCGCGTTGGTGGCGCCGCCCAGGTGAAGTCCATGAAGAAGGTCTCCGGTACCTTGAAGCTGGAACTGGCCCAGTACCGCGACATGCAGGCCTTCGCAATGTTCGCGTCGGACCTCGACGCCGCATCGCGCCAGCAGCTGACCCGCGGCGCACGCCTGATGGAACTGCTCAAGCAGGGCCAGTACTCACCGTTCCCGGTTGAGAACCAGGTCGTCTCCATCTGGGCGGGCACCAACGGGCACCTCGACAACGTTCCGGTTGAGGACATCAGCCGCTTCGAGACCGAGTTCCTGGAGCACCTCAAGCACAAGTCCTCCATCCTGACGACGCTGGCCCAGACCAACGTCATGAGCGATGACACTGCAGAAGCTCTGAAGACCGCGATCGTGGACTTCAAGAAGGGTTTCTTCGGCGAGGGAGACAGCCAGCTGGTTGGTGCGGGGCACGAAGAGCACGCCCCCATCGACGAGGCACAGGTCGACCAGGAAAAAATCGTCAAGCAGAAGCGCTAGTTTCGCTGGCAGGGACTGCCGGAGCCCACTTAGGTTCCGGCAGTCCCGGCCATCGGGATCTTAGGAAAGGATAAGTATGGGAGCCCAGATCCGGGTCTACCGCCAGAAGATCAGCTCGACGACGTCGATGCGCAAGATCTTCAAGGCGATGGAACTGATCGCTACCTCGCGCATCGGGAAGGCCCGAGCACGCGTAGCAGCTTCACTGCCTTACGCAAACGCCATCACGCGTGCCGTTTCTGCTGTCGCAAGCCAGAGCGAAATCGACCACCCGCTGACCACCGAGCCGGAGCAGATCCGCCGGGCCGCCGTCCTGGTAATCACCTCGGACCGTGGCCTTGCAGGTTCGTACTCCGCGAGCGTGCTCAAGCAGGCGGAAGGCCTCAACGAGCTGCTCGTCGAGGAGGGCAAGGAAGTCAAGTTTTACCTGGTCGGCCGCAAGGCGCAGGCCTACTTCGACTTCCGGAACCGTCCCTACGGGCGCGTTTGGACCGGCGGCACGGATGCGCCGGAGTTTGCCACCGCACAGGAAATCGGCGAGGCATTGCTGTCTGACTTTGCGACGGACTATGCAGAGGGCGGCGTCGACGAGATCCATGTCGTCTACACCCGATTCAAGTCCATGGTCACCCAGGAGCCGACGGTTATCCGTCTTCTCCCGCTTGAGGTTGTCGAAGAGCAGGCCGCGTCCGAGTCGGACCTCCTGCCCCTCTACGAATTCGAGCCGGAAACGGAGCAGGTTCTTGACGCTCTGCTGCCGCGCTACATCGAATCACGCATCTTCGCCGCGATGCTGCAGGCAGCAGCTTCGGAACTCGCTGCCCGCCAGCGGGCAATGAAGTCCGCCGGCGACAACGCCACGGAGCTCATCAAGAAGTTCACGCGTCTGCGCAACACTGCCCGCCAGGCTGAAATTACGCAGGAGCTTTCCGAAATCGTGGCAGGTGCCGACGCGTTGAACGCGTCCTAGCCACCCCGGGCTCGGGTCCAGCTGTACCTGCACCAAAGTAAACTTAACCCCAACGCCATCTACTGAGTGAAGTGAGAGAGATGACTGCCACTGCTACCGAACACGTAGCCGCGACGACCGGTGCTACCGGCCGTATTGCACGTGTTATTGGCCCGGTTGTCGACGTCGAATTCCCGGCTGACGCAATCCCCTCGATTTACAACGCACTCACCACCGAGATTACTCTCAACGGTGAGACCAAGACGATCACGTTCGAGGTTGCCCTGCACCTCGGCGACAACGTCATTCGTGCCATCTCCCTGCAGGCAACCGACGGACTTGTCCGCGGCACCGCTGTAGTGGACTCGGGTGCCCCCATCTCCGTGCCGGTCGGCGACGTCGTCAAGGGACACATCTTCAACGTCCTCGGACAGCCGCTGGACGTGGCTGAGTCGGAACTCGCAATCACCGAGCGCTGGCCCATCCACCGCAAGGCTCCGGCCTTCGCGACGCTTGAGGGTTCCACCGAGATGATGGAAACCGGCATCAAGGTCATCGACCTTCTCACCCCGTACATCAAGGGTGGCAAGATCGGTCTGTTCGGTGGTGCCGGTGTCGGCAAGACCGTGCTGATCCAGGAAATGATCACCCGTGTTGCCCGCAACTTCGGCGGCACCTCGGTGTTCGCCGGTGTCGGCGAGCGTACCCGTGAAGGTAACGACCTCTGGGTTGAAATGGAAGAGGCAGGCGTCCTCAAGGACACCGCCCTTGTGTTCGGCCAGATGGATGAGCCGCCGGGAACGCGTCTGCGCGTGGCCCTGTCGGCCCTGACCATGGCGGAGTACTTCCGCGATGTTCAGAACCAGGACGTGCTGCTCTTCATCGACAACATCTTCCGCTTCACCCAGGCAGGCTCCGAGGTTTCCACCCTCCTCGGCCGCATGCCGTCGGCCGTGGGCTACCAGCCCAACCTGGCTGACGAGATGGGCCTCCTGCAGGAGCGCATCACGTCCACCAAGGGCCACTCGATCACCTCGATGCAGGCCATCTACGTCCCCGCAGATGACTACACCGACCCGGCCCCGGCCACGACCTTCGCACACCTCGACGCGACCACGGAACTTTCCCGTGAAATCGCTTCCCGTGGTCTGTACCCGGCCGTTGACCCGCTGACGTCGACTTCCCGCATCCTGGATCCGCAGTACATCGGCCACGACCACTACAACACGGCCGTCCGCGTGAAACAGATCCTGCAGAAGAACAAGGAACTTCAGGACATCATCGCCATCCTCGGCGTTGACGAGCTCTCTGAAGAAGACAAGATCGTCGTGTCGCGTGCACGCCGCATCCAGCAGTTCCTCTCGCAGAACACCTACACCGCCAAACAGTTCACCGGCGTCGAGGGCTCCACCGTGTCCATCAAGGACACCGTTGAAGGCTTCACCGCGATCTGCGACGGCGAACTCGACCACATCGCAGAGCAGGCGTTCTTCAACGTCGGCGGCCTGGATGACGTTGAGCGCCAGTGGGCCAAGATCCAGGAACAGACCAAGTAATATGGCTGAGCTTGAGGTTGAGATTGTCGCAGCGGACCACTTCGTGTGGTCCGGAGCGGCCAAGATGGTCAAGGCCCGCACCAGCGATGGTGAAATCGGAATCCTGCCCGGCCACTCGCCCCTGCTGGCGATTCTGGCCGAAGGTGAGCTGGCCATTGAGCCTGTTTCCGGTGACCGCATTGCTGTAGTCGTCGACGGCGGGTTCTTCTCCGTCGACAACAACCGGGTCGTCATTGTTGCTGACAACGCCCAAATGGGCGACGCGGCTACTGCGGGGATCCGCTAGCACGACCTTGATGAACGATACTGTTTTTCCGTTCATCGCCTTGGCAACGGTCTTTGCGTTGCTGGTATTTGCACTGTGCCTTTCCGGGGTGCGCCGCTTCAATCTGCGGCGCGCCCTGGGCACGGTGGACGCCTCCATTTGCACGGCTGGAAACAGCTGGCAGATGGGGGTTTGTCGTTATCAGGACAACGACCTTGAGTGGTTCCGCCTTGCCTCGCTGAGCATGCGGCCGAAGCACACCTTCCGCCGGAGTTCGCTGGAGCTGACCGGCCGGCGCAAACCCACCGAATCCGAGCTTGTCAAAGTCCAGCCCGACGCCGTGATCGTCGAACTCCGGTACGAAGGGCAGGACGTCCTGCTGGCGATGCGGTTCGACGCCTACACGGGTCTCTCCTCCTGGCTTGAGGCCGGGCCCGTCATCGGCGTCGGCACCTGGCGCTAGCCGCGGTGGACTTCCTCGAAGACCTTCGGCTCGTCGACGGGCCGGTGCTGTGGATTGCCTGGGCTGCAGGAAGCGCCGGCCTGCTCTACCTGCTGTGGCGGGGCGGCCACCGCGCCCGCCGGGCCGCCGCAGGAAGTCAAGCCGCCCCCCGCTGGCCGTCCCTCCCGCTTGCCTCCGCCGCCGCGGTCCTGGCTGCCGCTGCGCTGTTGGCCGGGGCGCACTGGGCGATGATCTACGTTTTTTCGGTCTTCCCCGGGGAACTTCCGCGCGAGGTCCTGGCCTGGTCCCTTCCCGCCGTTGCGGCGCTGCTGCTCTGGCTGATGCGCCTGTGGGGCGCCTGGCGTGCCCCGGACGCCCGGGCCCCCGGCCGCGTTGGCTCCCGGCACCGCGCCCGGACGACGGCGGTGTCCACGGCCGCCCTGCTCGGCGTCGTCCTGCTGTCCGCGGTCCAGATCAACGGCTATTTCGGCCTCAACCACACGGTGAGTGACCTTACAGGCACCGCACTGGCCCGGATCCAGCCACTGGAGGAGGGGCTGAAACGCGCCCCCGGCCCCTCCGCCTCGGTCCGCCTGGCCGAGTGGAGCATGCCGGCTGACCTGCCCGAGGGCGGCGTGCTGCGGCGGGCCGGAATCCCCGGCACCGCCTCAGGCTTTGAAAGCCGCGAGGCCTATGTCTATTTGCCGCCTGCCTACCAGGCCTCGCCCCGTCCGGCCCTTCCCGTCCTGGTCCTCTTCGCCGGCCAGCCGGGCGCCCCGGCGGACTGGCTCACCGGCGGGGCACTGCGCAGCCGCATGGACCGGTACGCCGCAGCGCACCAGGGCGTGGCCCCGGTGGTCGTCGTCGTGGACCCGAACGGGTCCGCCGCGGGCAACACCCTCTGCATGGACAGCATGATCGCCCAGGCCGACACATTCCTGGCCGAGGACGTGCCGGCCTGGATCAACCGGACGCTGGACGTGGATCCGGACGCCAGACATTGGGCCGCCGGGGGATTCTCCTTCGGCGCGACCTGCGCCCTACAGATGGTCACCCGCCACCCGGACATCTACAGCTCCGCCCTGGCTTTTTCCAGTGAGCAGGAACCCGCCCTCGCCAAGGAGCGGGAGAAGACCATCGCAGCCTCTTTTGGCGGCGATACCGAAGCGTTCGACCGCCAGACGCCGCTGCGGCTCATGCGGGAGCACCGTTTTGATGGTCACGCCCTCTACTTCGCCGCCGGCGAGCGGGACCCTGAATTCATCGGCTACCTGGAGGTTCTGTCCGACGCCGCGCGCGCCGCCGGGTTCACCGTGGAAGCGCGCCTGGTCCCCGATGCGGGGCACTCGTGGGAGACCGGGTCAAAGGGGCTGCCCTTCGGACTCGACTTCCTGGCGTCCCGCTGGGGCATTCCGCAGTGAGCCCGGCAGCAACGGCCAGGGAGAAGGGCACCGGTGCCGCCTCCCTCCTGGGCCTGGGCCGCGAGGGCCTGCGGCAGTCACTGGGCCACCTGCGTGCCATTCCCTTCACCCTCGCCGTCCTCGCGGCCTTCCTGATCACCGGCGCGGCCACCGGAAGCTTCCTCTCCGGGCCGCCCGAATCACTGCTTCACGTGGCGTCCGTCAGTGCCCCCGAGCTGAAGGCCGGGAACTGGTGGCCGCTGTTCGGCTCGATGTTTTTCGCCACCAACCTGCTGGCCTACGCCGCGGCCGCGCTGATGATCCTCCTCCTGCTGGGCCTCGCCGAGCGGCAGCTCGGCACACGGCGCACGGCCGTGTTCTACTTCGCCGCCCAGTTCACCGCGGTGACGCTGTTCCTGCTGGTGACACAACTCGCCCGCTATGCCGACGACGGCTGGCTTGGCCGGATGGTTGACGCGCGGCTTATGGGCCCGTACGCGGCCGTCCTGGCCGTGTCGCTGGCGTCCAGCGGGCTGCTGCCCACGCTGTGGCAGCGGCGGCTGCGCACCGCCGTCGTCTCCGTCTCCCTGATGCTCGTGCTGTACGTGGGGCATGCCGAGACCGTTGTCGGGTTCGCCGGGGCAATGGCGGGGCTGGCGGCCGGATGGTGGATCCAGGGTGACAAGGGCACCCTGCACCGGCACCGTTCCACTGGGCGCGAAACCCGCAACCTGCTCGCCCTCACCGTGGCGATCTTCGCCGTCGGACCCATCCTGACCGCCACGGTCCGGACCCCCACCGGGCCGCTGGCACTGCTGCGGGACGTCGTGCTCAACCCGCTGCCCACGCTGAACCAACTTGAGCAGAATTGCGGCGGCACCATCGACGCCACCTGCCTTGAAGCCGGCCGCGCCGGTTTCGCCGGCCCGCTGGGCCTCGCGCTGGCGGTGGTGCCCGTGGTGCTGCTGCTCATCTGCGCCGACGGCATGCGGCACGGCCGCCGGCTCGCCTTGCGGATCGCGATCACCCTCCAGCTCGCCGTGACCGCCATGGCCGCCGTCTACCTGTCCCTGTTCGCCAGGATTCCGCAGTACGCCAACCGGCCGCACACCGGCGTGATGGGGTCCGGGTTCGTGCACGTGCTGCCCCTTGTGGTGGTCCCGCTCGTGCTCGTTGTCCTGCTCGCAGCGAACCGCCGCCAGTTCCGCGTCGAGACAAGTCGCGGGGCCCGACGGGCCCTCGCCGCGGTGGTCGGCGGCACCTGGCTCGTGCTGGCGTCCGGCTATACCGGAGTCTGGCTGGCCGCCGGCGGCATGGAGCGCGACGGCGGCCTGATGGGCCTGGCTGCCGAGCTCTCCCGCCAGTACCTGCCACTGCCCATCCCCGGCATTTACAGCCGCATCTTCGAGGGCCGGAACGCCGCCGAGGCGTTCCTCTTCGCCGCTTCCGGCATCATCTTCTGGGCGGTCGCCCTGGCCGCCGTCTGGGTGGTCCTGCAGCGCCGGCTGCACCTCAGCGACGAAGGGGCGGTGGACCGCGACGTGGCCCGCGGCCTGATCCGCCAGGGCGGCGATTCCCTGTCCTGGATGGCGCTGTGGGAGCCCAACAAGTACTGGTTCGCGCCGGAGGGCCGCGGGGGAGTGGCCTACCAGCTGCACGGAAACGTTGCGCTGACGCTGGCGGGACCCTTCGGCCCGGCGGCGTTCCGCGAGGACACCGCGGCGGGCTTCATCAGGTACTCCGCCGAGCATGCCCTCATTCCGTGCTTCTACTCCTGCACCGACGAGCTGTGGCCGCTGCTGAAGGGCCGCGGGTTCCGGCGGGTGGCGGTGGCACAGGAGACGCGGCTGGCCGTGCGCTCGCTCGAGTTCAAGGGCAAGGACTGGCAGAATGTCCGGACCGCACTGAACCGGGCCAAGAAGACCGGGGTGCGCGCGGTGTGGGGGCGCTACGCAGACTTCGCGCCGGCGGTGCGCGCCCAGCTGAGCGAGGTCTCGGAGGAGTGGGCCGCCCAGAAGTCCGTCCCGGAGATGGGCTTCACGCTCGGTGGCATCGATGAGCTGGAGGACCCGGAGGTGCTCTGCTGCCTCGCGGTGGACGCCGAGGGGCAGGTCCAGGGCGTCACGAGCTGGCTGCCGGTGTATGCGGACGGCCGCCTCGTGAGCTGGACGCTGGACTTCATGCGCCGGCGCGGCGATGCCTTCCCCGGCGTGATGGAGTTCCTGATCGCCTCGGCGGTCCAGGAGCTCCGGAGTTCGGTGGAGGTCATCTCGCTGTCCGGATCCCCGCTGGCGAAGGATGCTGACGCGGTGGCGGCTGCTCCCGGCGACGGGGCCGGGCCCGAGGCGCTGGCCAGGATCCTCGACGTCGTCGGGAAAGCGCTCGAGCCCGTGTACGGCTTCCGTTCCCTGGCCACGTTCAAGTCCCGGTTCAAACCCGACTACCGGACGCTGTATCTCTATTACCAGGACCCGCTGCAGCTGCCGGCCATGGGCAGGGCGCTGAGCCGCGCCTATCTGCCCGGATTGTCCGTGCGGCAAAGTGCGCGGCTGCTGAGGACCCTCGTGCGCTGATTCCGCGTGGCCATTCGCCGTCCGGGGCGCCTTTGGACACGATTCCGGGCATAGGGTCCGCTGTCCGCGGGTGTCCGTGTCAATGTGCCCCCGGAGGGCATCCGGGGGACACCAGGGGCACCGCAAAAAAATGATCCCCGGCTCGGAAGCCGGGGATCATGCGCGGAGACTGCCGCGGGCAGTTGAGCTGCGGGGTACTAGACCAGCGTTACGCCGGTAGCCTGGGGGCCCTTGGCGCCCTGGCCGATTTCGAACTGAACGCGAGCGTTCTCGTCGAGGGTCTTGAAGCCACCGGTCTGGATCTCAGAGTAGTGAACGAAGACATCACCATCGGAGTCATCCGGGGTGATGAAGCCGAAGCCCTTTTCAGCGTTGAACCACTTGACGGTTCCCTGTGCCATGTATATCTCCTCATTATGGATCTTGGTTAAGGCCGGCACACTTCGTGCCGGACTTGGTCACTCCGCGAGAAGAACCTTGGCTGTGGGACCGGATCAACCGGACTTCAGCAGCAGGAGCTCCACGCTCGCAACATGTCTTGCGAGCATGAAAAAACACCTACACAAAGACTCGTATAAGAATTTCATGCCGTTTGCGTCAGGTCAACGGGCCCGGAGCACAATTCCATAAATTTTGTACAAAGAATCGAGGAACGCCGACGGCGGCGCATTCCGTGGGTCCGCGGGTGTCCGCCGGCCGGCCCGGAGCCTTTTAGAAAAGCCGGGATTCGACGTCGTCGACGCCGCGCATGGCGTCGTAGTCGAGGGTGACGCAGTCGATGCCGCGGTCGTTGGCCAGGACCTTGGCCTGGGGCTTGATCTGCTGGGCGGCGAAGATCCCGCGGACAGGAGCCAGGAGGGGGTCCCGGTTAAGCAGTTCGAGGTAGCGCGTGAGCTGTTCGACGCCGTCGATGTCACCGCGGCGCTTGAGCTCGATGGCCACCGTGGCGCCGTTGGCGTCCCTGGCAAGGATGTCCACCGGGCCGATGGCGGTGAAGTACTCGCGGCGGATGAGGGAGAACCCGTTGCCGAGGAGTTCGATCTGGTCGGCCAGAAGCCGCTGCAGGTCCGCCTCGACACCGTCCTTGATCAGGCCGGGGTCCTGGCCAAGCTCATGGGACGTGTCATGCAGCTGCTCATGGATGTTGATGATGAGCCGGTCGTCGGTTTTGGCGGACTGGACGGTCCACTGCTCGACCACGCCGATCTCGACGTCCACCTCGTCCGGGGTGGAAACCCGCAGGGATGCCGGGGGACTCATCCAGTTCAGCGGCTTGTAGGACCCGCCGTCCGAGTGGACCAAAACGGAACCGTCGGCCTTGACCAACAGGAGCCGGGTGGCGAGCGGGAGATGGGCTTTGAGCCGGCCGACATAATCAACGGAGCAACGGGCTATGACTAAACGCACCCGGTCAACACTACCGTCTGCAGGGACTACGGGCACCCGGACTGGGGCAGAATGGAACCATGCCCCGTTCCAACCGCCCCCGCCGCGCCGTGTCAGGACGCGCCGGCTCGGGCAAAGCCGCCAAACCCGGAGCAAAGGGCGGACCCGTGCCGGAACTGGACCTGGAACGCGCGCGCTCGGGCTTTGCGCGGCGCGAGAGCGCGCCGGACGGCGAATGGTCGGTCCGGCCCGTGACCGCGGGCCGTGCGGAGAAGACCTATATCTGTCCGGGCTGTTCGACGGCGGTGCTGCCCGGCGTGGCGCATCTCGTTGTGTGGTCCGAGTCCCATCTGTTCGGCGCCGCCGCGGGCCTGGCGGAGCGGCGGCACTGGCATACCAACTGCTGGACCTCGCGCAGCTACCGGTACCGCTGAGTGCCGGCACGGACTGTTTCGCCGGCTGCTTTCGCTAAGCTGGACGCATGAGTTTTGACCCGGCGTCGTACGTCTTCAGCCAGCCTTCCGCACCGACCGCGATCCGCGCCTCCACTGTTCTCCCGGCCCGCCGGGAGAACGTGGAGCTCCGCACCAGCGATGGACACCGGCTCGTCGGCGAGCTGGCGCTCCCGGAATCCGGCGAGGTGAAGGCCACCCTGATCACGCTCCATCCGCTGCCCACCCACGGCGGCTTCATGGACTCGCACGTCTACCGGAAAGCCTCCTACCGCCTGCCCGCCCTGGCCGGGATCGCCGTGCTCCGGTTTAACACCCGCGGCACCGGATCACCGCGGGGAACCAGCGACGGAGCATTCGAGGAGGGAATCGGCGAACGCCTCGACGTCGAGGCGGCCGTGAAGTTCGCCGTCGACCGCGGCCTGCCGAACCGCTGGCTCGTGGGCTGGTCCTTCGGTACCGAGCTAGCGCTGATGTACGGGGCGTCGGAACCGGTGGCCTCCGAAGTGGAAGGTGCCATCCTGCTCTCGCCGCCGCTGCACCGGGCCACGGAGGTGCACCTCAAGGAATGGGCAGCCTCCCACAAGCCGCTCAAGGTCCTGGTTCCGGAGCTTGACGATTACCTCCAGCCGGCCGAGGCCACGGAGCGCTTCGGGGTGGTTCCGCAAGCCCGCGTCGTGGGTGTGGACGGCGCCAAACACCTGTGGGTGGGGGAGAAGTACGCCGGCCGGGTGCTGAACGAGATTGTCGACGAAGTACTGCCGGGCCGTGCCGGCGACGGCAGTACCCGCACCGAACTGCCGCACGAATGGGCGGGTCCGGTGGCCACGGCGCACGCCTGAGGGCTTCTGGTCTTTCTGCTACGGAAAAGGACAGCCGCTGCGTGGATCCACGCAGCGGCTGTCCTTTTCCGTAGCAGAAAGTGTTAGTGCTTGTCCTGGCGGACGATGAAGATCTCCTTGACCAGGAGCATGATGGCGGCCGCGGTGGGGATGGCGATCAGCGCGCCCAGGACACCGAGCAGGCTGCCGCCGGCGATCACCGAGATGACGGCGACGGCGCCGGGCACGGCGACGGCCTTCTGCATGATGCGCGGGGAGATGAAGTATGCCTCGAACTGCAGGTAGGCGAAGTAGCAGACGGCATAGACCACGGCCGTCTGCCAGCCCGCCGTGAGGGCGATGAGCGTGACAATGACACCGGCAATCAGGCCGCCAACCAGCGGAATGAAGGCCAGCAGGGCCACCACAAAGGCCAGCAGCACGGCGAAAGGGACGCCGACGATCGTCATCACAATGAACGCGAAGGTAGCGTTCACGAGGGCGACGACGGCCTGGCCGATCACGTAGTTGCCCACCGACCCGGTGATTTCCTCGGACAGGGCCTCGACCCGGGCCCGGCGGGACCGCGGGGCCAGCCGGTAGCCCCACTTCTTCATGGCCGGCAGGGCGGCGAGGAAGTAGAGGCTCAGCACCAGCACAATCAGGGCGCCGAAGAGCCCGTTGGCCACGGTGGAGCCGAAGCCGACGACACCGCCGAAGATGCCGCCCATCGCCGCCGGGTCGTTGACGAACTTCTCCAGCTCCTGGGTGATGCGTTCGCGCACCCCGTACTGGTTGTCGATGCTGCGGAAGAAGTCGGAGTTGATGAAATCCTGGATCCAGCGCGGCGCCTCTTCGACGATCTCGGTGACCTGCTGGACGATCGTGGGGATCAGCGTGGCAAAGAAGGCCGCGACGCCCAGGGCCAGCGTGGAAACGGCGACCACAATGCCCGCGGCGCGCGGAAGCCTTTTCCCCTCGAGCCAGCGCACCACCGGGTCCAGGCCCAGGGCGATGAAAAGCGCCGCCACGATCCAGAGGATCAGCTGCGTGGTGTTGGAGCCGATCCAGTAGACAAGCAAGGCCACGCCGACGCCGACCGTCCCCATGAACCCGACGTAGAGGGGGTGCTGGGAGGACATCCGCGGGCCGGGGTTGCCGAAGCGTGTGCCCGTCTCGGTCTCGGGCGCCACCCCGTCGTCCTCCTGCTCCGGGGGCATCTCGAAGCGGAGCCGCGGCTGGGCTCCCGGAAGGGGCTGGCGCAAGCGGTGGGCCATCGAGTTCAGGACCCCGGCCAGGGCCGTGCGGCGGGGGGATACCTGCTCCTGCGGACTGCCCACCATGCTGCCGGATTCCTGGTTTTCTTCCGGTCCTGAGGGGGACGAGTCCGTGTGTCCAGTCACTGCGATGAAGCCCTTTATTCTCTGTATATCCCCGGCGGAGGCGCTGCAGCGGCCCCAGTGTGATGATCACCGCAAACACTATCAGCAGCCTTGTTACGGCGCTCTTTTCAGGCTTGCGCGGGAAACCCGGGAGGGGTTGACAAACGCTCCGATCTGACTCTGTGGTAACAAAACGGTTACTATTGAAGCTAAGTGTCCGCTGATGATAGGTAATATTTTGCGTTTCAAGACTGCAGTTGCACTTGTGCTGCTGGGCCTCCTGACACTGCTGGCCGGAATCGGCCAGAAGACATTCTGGGCTCCGCCCGAGACCGTGACCGCCACCGCCCCCTCAGATGCAGCTGCCGCGCCGCTGACCGTGTTCGACGAGAAGCTCCGCACGCTGCGCGACGGTACAGTGACGATCAGCGTCAAGGGGGAGGGCAGCTTCATGCTGGCCGCCGGCCGCCCTGACGACGTCGACGCCTGGGTCGGCGCCACCGCACACAACACCGTCTCCGGCGTCTCCGAGGACGGCAAGGCACTGCAGCTGACCCATGCTGACGGGGAAGCCGCCGCGCCTTCGCCGGCCGGCTCGGACCTCTGGGTGAGCATGGAGAATGCCAGTGGCGAGCTGAAGTACAACTGGACACCGCCTGCCGACGGCGACTGGGCACTGCTCCTCGCGACGGACGGCACGAAGCCGGCCCCCGCGTCAATCACCATGACCTTCCCCAACGACACTTCCACACCGTGGGCCATTCCTTTGATGGTTATCGGCGGCCTGCTGATCCTGGCCGGCGCCGCTCTGCTGGTACTCAAACCCAAGTCGGGCTCGCGCGCCGGGACCGGCAAGCGCAGGTCCGGCGCCGGGACGCCGGCTGCTGATTCCAAGGACCTTGCCCCGCAGGGCCCCGAATTAGAGGGCACCGGCCCGAAGAACACCTCCGAGCAGCTCAACGCCGCACCGGCCGTTGCGACCCGGCGACTGCGCCGCCCCGGCGTGGTCGTGGCCGTACTCACAGCCACTGCCGTCGCCGGCGGCGGCGTGGCGGCCCAGGCCAGCCAGACGCCGGCCCCCGCGCCGGGCGCTTCGTCTGCCGCAGCGGGGCAGGCGCCGGCATCACCGGTCCTGCTCGATGCCCAGTTCCGCCGCGTCCTTGAGCAGGTTGCCAGCGCGGTCGATGCCGGGGACGCCGCCAAGGATGCCAGCAAGCTGGAGCCGAGAGTGGCCGGACCCGAACTGCAGGTCCGCACGCAGAACTACAAGATCCGCTCCCAAGTCGGCTCTTACGAGCCCCGGATGCCGGTCCGTGCCACCAAGCTCCTCACCACAGTGGTCACCGAGCAGCGCAACTGGCCGCGCACCGTCATGGCGGTCACCCAGGGCGAGGGCAACGTCGTTCCGCAACTGCTCACCCTGACCCAGGCCTCGCCGCGGGATAACTACAAGTTGGTCCTCAGTACGCCGCTGCAGCCGGGTACCACCTTCCCGGGGATCGCCCGCGGCGGCACCGAGACGCTGGCACCGTCCGACAAGTCGGGTCTGCTCTACAGCGGTGAGGAAGCACTGGGCGGCCTGGGCGACCGGCTGAACTCCGCCGACTCCGCGTTCAAGGACAAGCTCGCCGAGGGCGCATCCTCCCCGTACATCGCGGACACGCTGGCCTACCAGGCCGACGTGGTGGCCTCTGGCGTCAACGGAAACTTTGCCTTCACCCACAAATTGGTCCCGGAGAGCGTTGCGGTCTTCCGGACCGCCGACGGCGGGGCGCTGGCCCTGGGACGCCTGGACTTCGCGTTCGATGGCACTCCCAAGGCGTCCGGGGACAAGCTGACGATCGGTGACGACGCAGCGGCCCTGGCCGGCGGCAGGGAGACCAGCACCGGCATGGTGCTGAACTTCGCCGAGTCCGTTGCCGTCTACATCCCGCCGGCCGGGTCCCAGGACCCGATGAAGCTCGTGGCCGCCACCCGTGGCCTCGTGGGAGCCAGCTTCAAGTAGGGCCCAGCCACACCCGGCACAGGCACCGCAGAACACCTGCTGACAGAAAGGACCCGGCCGCAAGGCCGGGTCCTTTCTGTTGTCAGGCTCCTCCAAGTGGCACCGGCCCGGGCCGATATGGCTAGAGTGGAACCATGACTTCGCCAGCATCCCGCCCGGTCCCGCCGACTGCCGCTAACCCGCTCAACCTGCGGGGTGCGGTCGACCTGTCCTCCCTGAAACAGCGACCCGCGGCGCCGCCGGCCGCGGCGGGCGCCGCCGGTGGCGCAGGGATGCCCGCGGCGTCGGCCGCGGGCAACGGTGCCGCGGAGCAACCACGCCGGCCGCTCCGGGTTGACATTACCGAAGCCAATTTCCAGGAGCTCGTGGAGCTGTCAGCCAAGGTCCCGGTCGTGGTAGCGCTCTGGGCGGCCTACTCGCCAGGCTCCGCCGAACTTGTGGACGTCCTCGAGCGGATCGTGGACGGCTACGATGGCCGGCTGGTTCTCGGTGCCGCCGACGTCGACGTGTTCCCGCAACTGGCCCAGGCGTTCCAGGTGCAGGCCGTTCCCACGGCCGTGGCCCTCGTCAACGGCCAGCCGGTTCCCCTCTTCCAGGGCGGCGCCGAGGAACAGCAGGTCCGCAGCCTGCTGGACGAACTGCTCAAGGTCGCCGCCGCCAACGGTGTGACCGGGCAAATCGGCACGGGCGGACCCGGCGCTGCCGAGCCTGAGGTTCCGCCGCTGCCGCCCCTGCACCAGAAGGCGTTCGACGCCATCGAGGCCGGGGACTACAATGCGGCCGCGGACGCCTACCGCCAGGCCCTTCTCGAAATGCCCGCCGACGCCGAGGCCAAAGCCGGACTTGCGCAGGTCGAGTTGATGGGCAGGCTCCAGCCGCTGTCCGCCGTCGACACCGAAGCCCTGCGCCAGCAGGCAGCCACCGAGCCGGACAACCTTGACGCCCAGCTCAGCGTGGCCGACCTGGACGTCGCCGGCGGGCACGTGGAGGACGGCCTCGGCCGCATCGTCGCGTTCATCGGCAGGAACTTCGGCCCGGAGCGGGAAACGGCACGGATCCGGCTGCTGGAACTGTTCGACGTCGTCGGCACCGGCGACGACCGGGTGGCGAAAGCCCGCCAGAACCTTGCCCGGGTGCTCTTCTAGTGGGCTCCGCCCTCTTCACGCCGCTGGAACTGCGCTCCCTGCACCTGCAGCACCGCGGCTGGGTGTCTCCCATGTGCCAGTACAGCTGCGAGCCGGAAACCGGGGAGGGTGTCCCCAACGACTGGCATCTGATGCATCTGGGTTCCTTTGCCACCGGCGGGGCGGCCTTGATCCTCACGGAGGCCGCCGCGGTCAACGCCGCCGGACGGATCAGCCCGCGGGATGCTGGACTCTACAACGACCACCAGGCGGCGGCGTGGGAGCGGATCACCTCCTTCGTTCACCGTCACGGCACGGCGGACACCAAGATCGGCACCCAGCTGGCGCACGCCGGCCGGAAAGCCTCGTCCTACTGGCCCTTCTCCGGCCATAAGGGCACCGTGGCTGCCGACGACGGCGGCTGGCCCACCGTTGGTCCCGGCACCGGAGCCTTCGACGGCTACGAGGCCCCCTCGGCTATGACGGAAGGGCAGATCCACGGGGTGATCGCCGATTTCGCTGCCGCGGCGGTGCGGGCCGTCGGAGCCGGCTTCGACACCATCGAAATCCACGGCGCCCACGGCTACCTCCTGCACCAGTTCCAGAGTCCGCTCGTCAACGACCGCACTGACCAATGGGGCGGTGACGAGGCCGGCCGGAACCGGCTGACCCTCGCCGTGGTCGATGCCGTGCGCGCCGTCATTCCCGAGTCCATGCCTTTGCTGCTCCGCATCTCGGCCTCCGACTGGGCCGAGGGCGGCATCGACGTCGAAGCCTCGGTGCGGATGGCCAGGGCGGCCTCTGAACACGGAGTGGACCTGGTGGACGTCTCCAGCGGCGGGGCCGTTGCCTACCAGCAGATCCCGGTGGGACCCGGCTACCAGACCGGCTTCGCCGCCCGGATCCGGCGTGAAACCGGGGTCAAGACCGGCACCGTCGGGCTGCTGACCTCGGCCGGCCAGGCCGAACATGCCGTCGCCACCGGCCAGGCTGACGGTGTCTTTATCGCCCGCGCCGCCCTTCGGGATCCGCACTGGTGGCTGCGGGCTGCGTTCGAACTGGGCCATGAGGCGGCGTGGCCCCCGCAGTACGAACGAGCCATTCCCCGCCACTCCTTCTAGCAGGACGAGGGTCCGAGCGGAGGTGTACGCCCTGCGGACGATCCCCTCCGTGTGCCGGGGCGGTTAGTCTAGCGACATGACTTACGAGCAACCTCGTCCGCCCGCCCCCGAGAACCAGGCGGGTCTGGCCGTTCCCGCCCTGTCGCTGCGGGGGCTCGCCAAGCGCTTTGGGGACAAGATCGCCGTCGACGGTATCAGCCTGGACGTTCCGGCGGGTTCGTTCTATGGGATCGTTGGCCCCAACGGCGCCGGCAAGACCACCACGCTGTCGATGGCCACCGGACTGCTGCGGCCCGAGTTCGGCACGGCGTTCGTGCACGGCGTGGATGTCTGGAGGCGGCCGCTGGAGGCCAAGAAGCTGATGGGCATCCTCCCGGACGGCGTCCGGCTCTTCGACCGGCTGACCGGCGAACAACTGGTGAGCTATGCCGGGCTGCTGCGGGGCATGGACAAGGCCGTGGTGGCCACACGCGTCAGGGAACTGCTCGCCGCCCTTGACCTGGGCCCTGACGCCGGAACGCTGGTGGTGGACTACTCCGCCGGCATGACCAAGAAGATCGCCCTCGCCTCCGCGCTGATCCATGCGCCCCGGCTGCTGGTACTCGACGAGCCGTTCGAGTCGGTGGATCCTGTGTCCGCCGCTAACATCCGCGACATCCTGGACCGCTATGTAGCTTCCGGCGGCACTGTCATTGTCTCCAGCCACGTCATGGACCTGGTCCAGCGGATGTGCGACCACGTCGCCGTCGTCGCCGCCGGGCGGGTCCTCGCCGCCGGGACGGTGGACGCGGTCCGCGCGGGGGAGACACTCGAAGACCGTTTCGTCCAGCTGGTCGGCGGACGCAACCACACAGAGGGGCTGGAATGGTTACGCACCTTTTAAGGCTCAAGCTGACCCTGCTGCGCAACAGCGTCCGGCGGAGCCCCTGGCAGCTTCTGGGCCTTGGCGTCGGCGCCCTGTACGCGCTGGGGCTTGTGGCGCTCGGCATCTCGGGGCTGCTGCTCCTCCGCGGGGCGGATGCCGGCGTGGCGCAGACGGTCGTAGTGCTGGGCGGTGCCGCCGCGCTGCTGGGCTGGGCCGTCGTGCCGGTCGCTGCCTCCGCCGCCGACCTGACCCTGGACCCGGCGCGGTTCACCACGTTCGCCGTGCCGATGCCGCAGTTGCTGGCCGGCCTGGCCCTTGGCGGACTGATCGGAATCCCTGGCACGGCGACCGCCCTCGTGGCGTTGGGCACCGTCGGGACCTGGTCCCGGAGCCTGCCGGGCGCGGCGGGCGCGCTGATCGGGGCGGTCCTTGGTGTGCTGAGCTGCATTGTGCTGTCCAAGGTGGCCACCACGGCCACCGCAGGGCTGGCAAGTTCCCGCCGTTTCAAGGATGCCAGCGCCGTGATTTTCCTGATTCCGCTCGTCCTGATGGGTCCGATCGTGGCGGGTGTCGCCGAGGGGATTGAGAGCTCCGGGGACTTCCTGACCGGACTGGCCCGGACGCTGTCCTGGACCCCGGCCGGGGCCGCGTGGTCCCTCGGCGGCGAACTCGCCGCGGCGAACTACGCCGCCGCGGCGCTCAAGTTCCTGATCGCCCTGGCCACGCTGGCCGGACTCGCGCTGTGCTGGAAGGTCCTGCTGCAGCGGGCGCTCGTGACGCCGCCCTACGCCGGCACCTCCAGGAAAAGGGCCGGCGGACTGGGCTTCTTCCGGCTGTTTCCGGCGACGCCGACGGGTGCGGTCGCTGCGCGATCGCTGAGCTACTGGCTCCGGGACCCCCGCTACGCGGGCGCCCTCGTCGTCGTGCCGCTGCTGCCGGTGCTGCTGCTGTTCCAGGCCGCGCAGACCGGGACCTACGGAATGCTTCTTTTCATCGGTCCGCTGACCGCGTTCCTGCTTGCCTGGTCCATCTCCACAGATGTTTCCTATGACAACACGGCCTTCGCCCTGCACCTCGCCACGGGATTGAAGGGGGTCCACGACCGGCTGGGCCGTGCCGTGGCATGCCTGGTCTTCGCCCTGCCGGCGGTGCTGGCGCTCAGCGTCCTGCCGTTCCTGTTCGGCGCGGACTGGCAGCTCCTGCCCGGTGTGCTCGGAGTGTCGCTCGGTGTGCTGTTCAGCGGAGTGGGCCTGTCCTCGGTGGTGTCGGCACGCTACACCGTCGCCGTGCCGCTGCCTGGGGACAGCCCCTTCAAGAAACCGCCGGGCAATGTGGCGCAGACCATGGCGGTGCAGCTCGGCGGCATGGGCGTCCTGCTCCTGCTCGTGCTCCCCGAAACGGCGCTGCTCGTGGCACAATTCGTCACCGGCAGTGCTGTCCCCGGCTGGATCAATCTGGTCCTCGGCCCCGTCCTGGGGCTCGCGTTGTTCGCCGCCGGGGTCCGGCTGGGCGGGAAATGGCTCGACGCCCGGGGGCCGGAACTGCTGGCCCAGCTGGCCGTCAACCGCTGACCCGCGCGCGGTGGCCGGGACTGGGATACCCTGCCCCTAAGGCACATCCGGCAACGGGTACGGCACAAGCACGGGCAGCGGGACAGGCAAGGGCAAAGGCAGGGCCATGGAAGTCGTCATTCTCTCCGGCAGCAAGCCGATTGCCGCCCTCGCGGCGGATGCGATCGAGGAGCTGCTCCGGCGCAGGCCAGACGCCGTCCTGGGCCTGGCAACCGGTTCATCCCCGCTGCCGGTCTACAACGAACTGGCGCTGCGGCACGAACGGGACGGCCTGGACTTCAGCCGGGTGCGCGGCTTCGCCCTCGACGAGTATGTGGGGCTGCCGCCCGGCCACCCGGAGTCCTACCGTGAGGTGATCAGGCGTGAGTTTACCGAGCGCGTCGACATCGATCCGGCGAACGTCCGTGGGCCGGATGGCTCGGCCGCGGACATCCCGGCCGCCTGCCGGTCCTTCGAGGACGCCCTGCGCGGGGCCGGGGGAGTGGACCTGCAACTGCTGGGCGTCGGCACCGACGGCCACCTCGCGTTCAACGAGCCCGGTTCATCCCTGGCCTCCCGGACCCGGATCAAGACCCTGATCGAGCAGACACGCCGGGACAACGCACGGTTCTTCGGGAGCCTGTCCAAGGTCCCGCACCACGTCGTCACGCAGGGACTGGGAACCATCCTGGAGGCCCGCCATGTGATCCTCATCGCCACCGGCGCGCAGAAGGCCCAGGCTGTCCGCGACCTCGTGGAGGGACCGGTCGCCGCCATCTGTCCGGCCTCCGTGCTGCAGCTGCACCCGCACGCCACGATCCTGCTCGATGAGGCCGCCGCCTCGTCGCTGCGGCTCGCCGACTACTACCGGCACAGCTACGAGAACAAGCCGTCATGGCAGGGTCTGTAGCTCACCTTTTTCGCGGTGAAAGCGCCATGCCACGGACCGTCCGTCGCACCGCCCTCAGATCCAGCGGCTAAGATGGGTCTCATGAACAGCATGACCGATCCTCTCGAAAACGACCCGATGCGCGAGCTCTCCGGAGCCGGGACGTCGACGGCCACGATCGAGCGCGAGGAACTGCGCCAGGAAGTGGAACCCGGTGACCGGGAACGCTTCTCGCACTATGTCCGCAAGGAAAAGATCATGGAATCCGCGCTGTCCGGCGAGCCCGTCATCGCCCTGTGCGGCAAGGTCTGGACTCCGGGCCGCGATCCCAAAAAGTTCCCCGTCTGCCCGGAATGCAAAGAGGTCTATGAGGGCCTCCGGCCGGGCAACGACGGCGGCAAGGGTTCCGGCGACAAGTAGCGCTGCCGTATAAGCGGCGTCGCCAGGGCTTCGTGCGTCACCGCGCCCCCGGTGCCTTGGCCCTCAGGCATGCCGCGGTGCGCCGGGGACCCCTGTTCTCCCGGTGAATGATGCCCGGCCCATGCTGGCCGGTGATTGCTTACGGTTCATCCGAAAAGATTGGTGTTTTTTTGTGCTTACTTGGGTTTCTCCGGCAGCGGCAGCAGTGCGCGGAATGGAGGGGACCTAAGTGACAGAGACACTTTTTGGCGGACCTGTGCTTCCTCCCGCGTATCCCGAGCGGGCTGCCTGGGGCACCGCGCCGAAGCTCCGTGCCTGGCAGCAGGAGGCCCTGGACAGCTACTTCACCACCCATCCCAGGGACTTCCTTGCGGTCGCTACGCCCGGCGCCGGCAAAACCACCTTTGCGCTCCGGGTGGCCTCCATGCTGATCGAGGCCAATGTCGTCAACCGCGTCACCATCGTGGCGCCCACGGACCACCTCAAACGGCAGTGGGCCGACGCCGCCGCCAAGGTGGGCATTGCCATCGATCCGAACTTCAAGAACGCCGACGGCCAGCACGGCCGCGGCTTCATCGGCGTCGCGGTCACCTACGCCCAGGTGGCGAGCAAGCCGATGCTGCACCGGGCCAAGACCGAGGCCGCCCGCACCCTGGTCATCCTCGACGAGATCCACCACGGCGGCGAGGCCCTGTCGTGGGGCGACGGGCTCCGCGAAGCCTTCGAGCCCGCAGCACGCCGGCTCTCGCTGACCGGTACGCCGTTCCGTTCCGACACTTCGCCGATCCCGTTCGTGGAATACGTCCAGGACCGGGACGGGATCCGGCGGTCCAAGGCGGACTACACCTACGGCTACGGCAAGGCGCTGCGGGACCACGTGGTCCGTCCCGTCATGTTCATGGCCTACTCCGGGCAGATGCGCTGGCGCACCAGCGCCGGCGAGGAGATGGCAGCCTCACTCGGCGAGTCGGCGGTCACCAAGGACGTCACCTCCCAGGCCTGGCGGACCGCGCTGAATCCCGCCGGCGAATGGATCCCGGCGGTCCTGGCCGGGGCGGACAAGCGCCTCAGCGAGGTGCGCCGGACGGTTCCCGACGCCGGCGGGCTGGTCATCGCGACCGACCATGAGGACGCGCGCGCCTACGCCGGGCAGCTGAAGCGGATCACGGGCGAGTCGCCCACGGTGATCCTCTCCGACGACACCAAGGCCTCCAGCAAGATCGAGGAGTTCACCGCCAGCGAGAAACGCTGGATGGTGGCCGTGCGCATGGTCTCCGAAGGCGTGGACGTGCCGCGGCTCTCGGTCGGCGTGTACGCGACTTCCACCGCCACGCCGCTGTTCTTCGCCCAGGCCGTGGGGCGCTTCGTGCGAGCCCGGAAACGCGGCGAGACGGCATCGGTCTTCCTGCCCTCCGTGCCGCAGCTGATGGCGCTGGCGAACTCCATGGAGGCCGAGCGGGACCACGCCCTGGACCGCCCGGAGAAGGAGGACGGCGACGGCCTCTTCAACCCGGAAGACTCGCTCATGGACGAGGCGAACCGCGAGGAGAAGGCCTCCGACTCGCTGACCAAGGGCAAGTTTGAGGCCCTGGATTCGCAGGCCTCCTTCGACCGCGTGCTGTTCGACGGCGGCGAGTTCGGCACCGGCGGCGAGGTGGGCTCGGAGGACGAAATGGATTTCCTCGGGATTCCCGGCCTGCTCGACGCCGAACAGGTCGGCACGCTGCTGCGCCAGCGCCAGCACGAGCAGCTCAACCGCAAGAACGCGCGCGCCCCGCAGGGTGCGGCCCCGGCTGCAGTGCCGGCCGTGCCGGACCACCGCATGCTGATGGACCTGCGCACCGAACTGGCGAAGAACGTCGCGGCCTGGTCGGCGCGTACGGGCACGCCGCACGGTGTCATCCACACCAAGCTCAGGACGGTCTGCGGCGGCCCGGCGGTGGCCCAGGCGAACGAGGAGCAGCTGCAGACCCGTTTGCGTAAACTTCAGGACTGGTTCATCGGCCGGAAGTAACCGCCGGGACAGACAAGGGACCGGGGCCGGACTGTTCAGTCCTGCCCCGGTCCCTTGTCTGTGCGGCTTGTCTGTGCGGCTTGTCGGCGACGTGTCGCGGCTTGCCGCCGGTGTCTTTCCGCCGGCGGGTTTCCGCCGGTGTCTTTCCGCCGGCGGCGGCGGGCCGCTACTGGCCGCCTGCGCCGCAGAGCTCGCTGAGGGTCTGGCCGGCAGCCGTGTAGCTGCCCTGCATCTCCTGGAGCTTGGCGGAGTCCGGCGTTTCCTTGGCCGACTCGTCGAGGAATTCGATGATGGAGAGCAGCGGAGCCTGGAGTTCCGCCGACGCGGCGGCCTCGATGGGCCGGAGCCGGTTGGCGAGGCGGATCATGCCCGACTTGTCCTCGTTGGAGGTCGGACCCGCGCCGACGGTCTGGACCCGGGCGCAGGTTTCGGCAGTGGTGTCTTGCGGGGCGGCCGAGCAGCCGGCAGCGCCGAGCAGGGCCCCGGCAACGATCAGGACGGTCAGGGTCTTCTTCATGGTGTACTCCGGGGTTCTTACGGGTCAGACGATATTGGCAAGGATTTCGAGTCTACTTCGGCGGCACCGCTTTCCCGTCAGCGGGTCAGACGATGTCGACCCCGCCAAGTTCCATCTCCGCGACGGCATCGTCAAGGTCCTCGGCCACACCCACGGTCAGATCCCGCAGCACGGTCACGGAATAGCCGGCCTGCACCCCGTCCAGCGCGGTCGCCTTGACGCAGTGGTCGGTGGCGATCCCGACGACCACAACCTCCTCGACGTCGTGGCTCTGCAGCCAGTCGTCGAGCCCGATCGCATCCTCGCCCGCGGCGAAATCACTGCCCGCGGCGAAATCACTGCCGGCGGCCTCGGCGTCGGCGGCCCCGGCCGCGCTGCCGGTGGCACCTCCGGCGACCGGCATGGCGCCGGGCTTCCGGTCCCCGGAGGGAACGGCGTCGTCCGGGGCGAGCAGCCCTTCAAAGCCCGAGTACGCCGCGGTGTACTGTCCCTTGCGGAAGAAGGCTTGGATGTATTCGGTGTCGAGGTCCGGGTGGAGCTCGGCCCCGCGGGTTCCGGCCACACAGTGCTTGGGCCAGCTGTCGACGAAGTCCGGGTCATCGGAGAAATGCGCGCCCGGGTCGATATGCCAGTCCTGGGTCGCCACGACGTGGTCAAACTGTCCGTGGTGGGCGTCAACGTACTCGCTGATGGCACCGGCGAGATCCGCGCCGCCCTCGACGGGCAGGGAGCCGCCTTCGCAGAAATCGTTCTGGACGTCGACGATGATCAGGGCGCGGGACATCAGTTCTCCTCGTAGATGGTGGGGATGGCCGCTTCGCCGCGCTGCAGCCGGTTGACGACAGCGGGAAGCTCCTTCATGGTGTCCGCGTGGCGCTGGCGTGCGCGGAGCACACCCTCCGCCCCGGTCCAGCCCGGCAGGAGTTCGCCGTTCTTGACGAAGTGCTGCAGCAGGGGCCGGTCATTGCCGTCGTCGTCCGGGCGGTGTCCGACGCCGATGATCTCCTGGGTGGCCGTGCCGCGCTCGTTGAGCTTGCGCAGCGCGTACTTGCGCCCGCCTTTGCTGGTCTTGTTCTTGGCGGCCTTGGCAACGGAGACGAAGTCGCCGTCGTCGTCCGTCCGGCTGACCAGCTTGTAGACCATGCTGGCCGTCGGAGCACCGGACCCGGTGACAAGGGACGTGCCGACGCCGTAGGAGTCCACCGGGGCGGACTGCAGGGCGGCGATGGCGAACTCGTCGAGGTCGGAGGTGACGATGATGCGGGTCCGCTCGTTGCCCAGCTCGTCCAGGAGCTGGCGCACCCACTGCGCCTGCGCCACCAGGTCGCCGGAGTCCAGCCGCACCGCACCAAGCTTGTCGCCGGCCAGTTCGACGGCGGCGCGCACCGCTGTCTCGACGTTGTAGGTGTCCACCAGCAGCGCGGTGCCGGCGCCCATCGAGGCGATCTGCGCCTCGAAGGCCTCGCGCTCGGTGTCGTGCAGCAGGGTGAAGGAATGCGCGGCCGTGCCCACGGTCTTGAGCCCGTAGCGCAGGCCGGCCTCCAGGTTCGAGGTGCTGTCGAAGCCGGCGATGATGGCGGCGCGGGCAGCGGATACGGCGGATTCCTCCTGCGTGCGGCGCGACCCCATCTCCACGCAGGGGCGGCTGCCGGCCGCGGTGATCATGCGCGAGGCCGCCGAGGCGATGGCGCTGTCGTGGTTGAGGATCGAAAGGATGTAGGTCTCGAGGATGCAGGCTTCGGCGAAGGTGGATTCGACGATGAGGATGGGGGAGTTCGGGAAGTACGCTTCGCCCTCGGCGTAGCCCCAGATGTCGCCGGAGAAGGAGAACCCGGCCAGATAGTCCAGGGTCTCCTCGTTGACCACCTTGGTGCGGCGGAGGAAATCGATTTCGGTGTCGCCGAAGCGGAAGTCCGCGATACCCTCCAGCAGCCGGCCGGTGCCGCCCACAATGCCGTAGCGGCGCCCGTCCGGCAGGCGCCGGGCGAAGGCCTCGAACACTGACTTGCGGTGGGCGGCGCCGGAATGCAGCGCGGCCTGCAGCATGGTCAGCTCGTAATGATCGGTGTACAGGGACGTGCGGGGACGGTCCCAGCCAGCTGATGAACTCACAAATTCACTCTAGTCCCCACCGGCTCCCACGTCTCGCTTCGCTTCGCCGCGGGGCCCTCGCCGGCGTGGGCCCACCCACCGGCTCCCACGTCTCGCTTCGCTTCGCCGCGGGGCCCTCGCCGGCGTGGGCCCAGCATCCCCATAGAATGGACAGATGACCCTCAGCGTTGCGCTCGGCCCTGACACCCAGGAGAGCACCCAGACCGGAACAGTGACGTCGACAGATGTCCTGTCCGCCCCGGACATCCCCTGGAACCTCGTGATCTGGAACGATCCGGTGAACCTGATGAGCTATGTCAGCTACGTGTTCCGCAGCTACTTCGGCTATTCCGAGGCCAAAGCGAACAAGCTCATGCTCGAAGTCCACAAGAAGGGCCGCTCCATCGTGGCGCACGGCAGCAAGGAGCAGGTGGAGCAGCACGCGGTCGCGATGCACGGCTACGGCCTCTGGGCCACGGTGGAAAAGGCCACCGGCAGCGGCTCCGGCGGCGCCGGATCAGGCGGAGGATCAGGCAAGGGCAAGGGAAAACGTGGCTAAGGCATTCAAATACGGCATCAAGGGCATCACCGGCTACCTGGAACCGGCCGAACGGGAACTGCTGCGCAGCCTCTTCGACGACGTCGTGTCCATGCTGGAGCCCGAGGAACGCGCCAACCAGGACCCCCTCGCCGCGCTCGTCGGACTCGACGCCGAGGCCCGCGAACCCTCGGACCGGGCCCTGCGCCGGCTGCTCCCGAACGTCTCGAAGAACGACGACGCCGCCTCGCTGGAGTTCCGCCGGTACACCGAGCGGTCGCTGCGCGAAAGCAAGATCGGCGCCCTGAAGGCCGCGTCCCTCGGACTGGACAAGGATGAGCTGGTCCTGACCCCCGCCGACGCGCGGCACTGGTCCACGGCGCTCAACGACGTCCGACTGGTGCTGGCCGAACGCCTGGACATCCGGGACGACGAGGACGCCGGGCACGTGCACCTGATGCAGGACTGGTCCCAGGCCGAGGATGTCGAAAGCTACCTGGCCCTGGTCTACAACTTCACCACCTGGCTGCAGGAATCCCTGGTCCAGGCGATGCTGCAGTCGCTGGACACGCGCGGCTGAGTAGCGGACCCGAGGTGCCGGCGGGCAGCGCGGGTGCCGGGCGCGTGTGACACATTCGACATGAGTCGGACGACACAATGAGATGGCCGCACCCTCGGCTAAGCCCTATCCTCGAATAATCATGACTTCAGCATCGAGCATGGATCCGGCAGCGGGAGCTGTTGCGGACTCCCCAGCGAGCAACAGCGCCAGCACCCAGTCCGCCAGCCAGGCCGCCAGCCAGATGGGGTCGCGTCCCATCGGTGTGTTTGATTCCGGCGTCGGCGGACTCACCGTGGCCCGGTCCATCATCGACCAGCTGCCCAACGAATCGATCCTCTACGTCGGCGACACCGCCAATGGCCCCTACGGCCCGCTCCCCATCGCCGAGGTCCGGGCCAATGCCCTGGGCGTGATGGATGAGCTGGTGGACTCCGGCGTGAAACTGCTGACCATCGCGTGCAACTCGGCGTCCGCCGCCGTGCTGCGCGACGCCCGGGAACGCTACACCGCCCGCTACGGGATCCCCGTCATCGAAGTGATCCAGCCGGCCGTGCGCCGCGCCGTCGCCGCCACACGCAGCGGCCGCGTCGGGGTGATCGGCACCTCTGCCACCGTCGGCTCCCGCGCCTACGAGGACACCTTCGCCGCCGCCCCGGACCTGCACATCACGTCCGCGGCGTGCCCCGCGTTCGTGCCCTACGTCGAGGCCGGCATCACCACTGGGCCGGAGCTGCTCGCCGTCGCCCGCGAATACCTGGAGCCGCTCCGGGCCGCCGGGGTGGACACCGTGGTGCTGGGCTGCACGCACTATCCGCTGCTCACCGGCGTCATCTCCTACGTGATGGGGGAGGACGTCACGCTCGTCTCCAGCGCCGAGGAGACCGCCAAGGA
Source organism: Pseudarthrobacter sp. PvP090 (assembly GCF_040547365.1). Taxonomy (NCBI): domain Bacteria; kingdom Bacillati; phylum Actinomycetota; class Actinomycetes; order Micrococcales; family Micrococcaceae; genus Pseudarthrobacter; species Pseudarthrobacter sp. PvP090. The sequence goes on along the minus strand of NZ_JBEPPO010000006.1, from coordinate 190,631 downwards.
CGTCTACCGCGCCCTGGCCTCCCGCGGGCTGGAACGGACCGACGCCGCGGCCCCGTCGCACAATTTCATCGCCACGGGGGACGCAGCACAGTTCGAGCACCTCGCCCGGCGCTTCCTCGGACCCGAGGTGCTCAGCGTCCGCCACGTGGACCATGTCGCGGCCCAGTACCCCACGGGCAGCCTGGCCCGGATCACGCCGGAAATGATCGCCGCCGCGCAGGCCGGTGCGGGCCGCCCCCGGATCTCCAACTTCGTGGGCGGATCCGCGGGCGGGGGAACCCTGCTGTGAAGCTGACCATCGTGGGCTGTACGGGATCCTTTCCGGGGCCGGGATCGCCGGCGTCGTGCTATCTGCTGACCGCCAGCGACGGCGAGCGGAACTGGAAGATCGTCCTGGACCTCGGCAGCGGGGCGCTCGGCGCCATCCAGCGGTATACGGACCTGGAGGACATTGACGGGATATTCCTCACGCACCTGCACCCGGACCACTGCATGGACCTGTGCGGGCTGCACGTCGCGGTGCGCTGGAAGCCGGGCGGCTGGGGACGGGGCAGGATCCCGGTCTGGGGGCCCGCCGCCACCGCCGACCGGATGGCCACCGCCTACGGCCTGGACCTGGACCCCGGCATGCACGAGGAATTCGACTTCAGCAACTGGTCCGAGCGCAAGCCCGTCACCATGGGCCCGTTCACGGTCACCCCGTACGCCGTCAACCACCCGGTGGAGGAGGCCTACGCGCTCCGCGTGGCGGTCACCGAGCCGGACAAGGACGGCAACCCCGTCACCCGGGTGCTGAGCTACTCAGGCGACACCGACTCCTGCAGCGGGCTGGAGGACGCGGCCCGCGACGCCGACCTGTTCCTCTGCGAGGCGGCGTTTGAGGAAGGCCGCGACGACGGCATCAAGGACGTGCACCTCACCGGCAAACGGGCCGGCGAGGCCGCCGTCGCCGCCGGTGCCCGGCGGCTGCTGCTGACCCACATCCCGGTCTGGACGTCCCCGACGACCGTCATGGCCGAAGCCAAGGACGTCTTCGGCCAGCATGTGGCCGTGGCCGTGGCAGGCGTGCACTACACGATCTGAGCCTGCCCCTCTCTGGTCCGGCCAGGTACGGAAAGCTCCGGAAACTGCCCGGACGGGTGGGCGTGCCCTTCCGGCCCGCCCAGGGTCGATAAGCTGGGGGCATGACTTCCGAAGCCCTGACTGCCCCCATCATCCGCGCCGATGGCCGTACCCCCGATCAGCTCCGTCCGATCAGCATCACCCGCGGCTGGTCCAAGCAGGCCGAGGGATCGGCCCTGATCGAGTTCGGCAACACCCGGGTGCTGTGCACCGCCTCCCTCACAGAGGGCGTCCCGCGCTGGCTCAAGGGCGAGGGCCGCGGCTGGGTCACCGCCGAATACGCCATGCTGCCGCGCGCCACCAACACCCGCTCCGACCGCGAGTCCGTCAAGGGCAAAATCGGCGGCCGCACCCACGAGATCTCCCGGCTGATCGGCCGCTCGCTGCGTTCCATCATCGACACAAAGGCCCTCGGCGAAATCACCATCGTGCTGGACTGCGATGTCCTGCAGGCCGACGGCGGAACCCGCACCGCCGCCATCACAGGCGCCTACGTGGCGCTGGCCGAGGCCATCCGCTTCGCCCGCGAGAACAAGATGATCGCCCGCAATGCCCAGCCCCTGGTCGACACGATCGCCGCCGTCTCCGTCGGCATCATCGACGGCGTCCCGATGCTGGACCTGCCGTACGTCGAGGACGTCCGGGCCGAGACCGACATGAACGTCGTCGTCACCGGGTCCGGCAAGTTCGTCGAGGTCCAGGGCACCGCCGAAGGCGCCCCCTTCGACCGTGACGAGCTCAACAAACTGCTCGACCTCGCGCTGATGGGCACCGAGCAGCTCGCCGCCATCCAGCGCGAAACCCTGGCGGAAGCGCCGTGACAGCAGGCGCTGCCCGGCACACCGTCGGACAACACGGAATTGCGCCGGTGCTGGTCCTCGCCACGCACAACCAGGGCAAGCTGCGGGAACTTCGTGAGCTGCTGCGCGGGCAGGTGCCCGGCCTCGACGTCGACACCCAGGTGGTGGATGCCGGTGCGGTCGGCGCCCCTGACGTCGCCGAGACCGGCGTGACATTCGCCGAGAATTCACTGCTTAAGGCCCGCGCTGTGGCGCAGGCGACCGGGCTCGTGGCGATCGCCGACGACTCCGGCCTCGCCGTCGACGTGCTCGGCGGGGCGCCCGGCATCTTCTCGGCCCGCTGGGCCGGCCGCCACGGGGACGATGCCGCCAACCTGCAGCTGCTGCTGGACCAGCTGGCCGACGTTCCCGACGGGCACCGCGGCGCCGCGTTTGTCTGCGCCGCGGCGCTGGCCGTCCCCGCTTCCTACGCAGGTTCTGCCCCGGGCGAGGGCCGGGAAGTCGTGGAGTACGGGCAGCTCGAGGGGACGCTGCTGCGCGAACCGCGCGGGGCCGGCGGCTTCGGCTACGACCCGGTGCTGCAGCCCAGCGGGATGGACCGCAGCTGCGCCGAACTGAGCCCGGCGGAGAAGAACGCCATCAGCCACCGCGGGCACGCGTTCCGGGCGCTGCTCCCGGCCATCGTGGAGGCCCTGTCCGGAAGGTAGCCGCTGCCGCCGTCCGGGGCGCCTTTGGCACGATTCCGGCCCTTTCGCCCGGCGTCCGCGGCGTGTCCGCGTCAAAGTGCCCCCGGACCGCAGCCGCCGGGGCCACAGCCGAAGACAACGCGCAGCTAGACATAGACGCAGCTAAACAACGGAAGGCGCCCCACATTGTGGGGCGCCTTCCGTTTGAGCTGGCTGTCCGGACTGCGTGTCCGGACTGCTTGTCCGGAACGGGGTTACGGGGTCTTGCGTTCCTCTTCGGGCTCGTGCTCCTCGATGAACTCCTCCACGACGTCCGTGCCGTACTGCGCGGCCTGGCGCTTGGCGATGAAACCGCGGGCGACTTCGATGCCGATCGGGATCACGGAGAGCAGGACGATCACGATGAAGATGATGTCCAGGTTTTCGCGGACCCAAGGGAAGGTGTCGCCCAGCAGGTAGCCCAGCAGCGTCACACCGCCGCCCCACAGCACCGCGCCGACGACGTTGAACAGGAAGAATTTGCGCTTGTCCATCTGCGCGACGCCCACGATCACCGGGACAAAGGTCCGGATGATCGGCACGAAGCGGGCCAGGATCAGGGCCTTGCCGCCGTGCTTCTCGAAGAAGGCGTGGGCGCTCTCCACGTTTTCGCGCTTGAAGAGCCGGGAATTCGGTTTGTTGAAGATGGCCGGGCCGGCCTTGGAGCCGATCAGGTAGCCGACCTGGTTCCCGATGATGGCTGCGACGATGATCAGCGCAATGAAGGCCCAGATGTTGACCTTAATGGTCCCCGTGGCCACGAGAAGCCCGGCCGTGAACAGCATCGAGTCGCCCGGCAGGAAGAAACCGATCAGCAGCCCCGTCTCAGCGAAGATGATGCCGCAGACCAGCAGCACCACCCAGGGGGCGAGGGCGGGGTCGGCCAGGAAGACCTGGGGGTTCAGCCAGTCGGGCAGGAACGAGGCCAGCTGCGGCTGTACCGGGCCTACGCCGCCGATCGTGGACACGGCAAAGTCGCTCAAAGCTAAATGGTTCACCTGTCAAGGGTACTGGACAGCCGCCGTCGGGCGCTTCCTGGGGATGGGCACAGGCCATGTCGTGGGCGCGGCACGGCGGTCGCCGTGCGGGGCGGCGGCAATCCGGCAGTAAAGTTGGAGCGTGGGTTTGGACTTTACGGCGATCGACTTTGAGACCGCGAACGGCTTCCGCGGTTCACCGTGCGCTGTTGGCCTGAGCAAGGTGCGCGGAGGTGTTGTGGTCGACGAGGCCTCGTGGCTGATGCGGCCGCCGGAAAACCACGACCGCTTCGACCACCACAACGTACGGATCCACGGCATCAGGCCTGAACAGGTGGCCGGGCTGCCGCGCTTCGGAGAGCTCTTCCCGGAGATCGGTGCCTTCATCGGCGGCGACGTGCTGGCTGCCCACAATGCCGCCTTCGACCTCGGCGTGATCCGCTCCGGCCTTGAGGTCTCCGGACTGCCCGGCCCGGCCTATGACTACGTCTGCACGGTGATGCTGGCCCGCCGGTGCTACTCCCTGGTGTCGAACTCGCTGCCCTACGCGGCCGAGGAGGCCGGTGTTCCGCTGGTCAACCACCACGACGCCGCCGAGGACGCGCGGGCGTGCGCCGGGATCCTGATTGATATCGCCGCGCGCAACGGCGCCGGCAGCATCGCGGAGCTCTACCTGTCCCTGGGCCTGACGGTGTCCCGCCAGGCGGCGTTCGACCCGCTGCGGGACCCGCTCTCCAAGGCCAGCCTGTCAGCCCTGGAAGCACTCGCCGGGGGAGCGGCCACGGCGGCTCCGGTCCGGGCCTACCAGCCCGGCTGGCCGGAAGAGGGCGCCAATCCGCTGCCGAACGCCTTCGCCGAGGCAGGCCACCCGTTGTTCGGCCAGACCGTGGTGTTCACCGGCGAACTCGCCATCACCCGTCCCGAGGCGAAGATCCGTTCCGCCGAGCTCGGCGCCCGGCCGGAGAGCCGGGTCACGGCCCGCACCACTGTCCTGGTGGTGGGCGACGGGTTCGTCGCCGCCGATCTGCGCTCCGGCCGCCTGACCGGCAAGGCCCGGCGGGTGCTGGAGCTGCACGGGCGGGGCCAGCGGATCGAGGTCCTGTCCGAGGGCGAATTCCTGCAGATGGTCGGCGGCCACGTCGCCCCGGCGGCACTTGCCTGACCCTGCCGGTCGGGGCATTCGCGGTCATACTGCGCAACAAATATTCCGCCCGGGGCGGGCCTGCTCCTAGCCTTGGACGATGAGCAAACCGACCCCGGCCCCTCCCGCGCCTGCGGCACCCGCAAGTGCATTTTCACCTGCACGCAGGAGCGGAATCGACTGGCGGACGGTCTTCGCCTTTCCGAACCCGGTCAACGAGTACGCGGCCCGTGTCACCGCCGCCCTCGTGGTGCTGCTGTCCGTGGTGACGCTGCTGACCGGCCTCGGCTGGGGCCTGGCCGTGATCGCCGCGGGATTCTGGCTGCGCGTCCTGTTCGGCCCGCGGATCTCACCGCTCGCCCAGCTGTCCGTCAAGGTGCTGACGCCGCGGCTGGGAAAGACCCGGCTGGTCCCGGGGCCGCCGAAGCGCTTCGCCCAGGGCATCGGCGCCGCCGTGTCCACCGCCGCGACCGTCCTGCTGGCCGCGGGGCTGGCGCCGGCCGCCTGGATCCTGCTCGCGGTCCTGATTGTCGCCGCGTCGCTGGAAGCGTTCGCGGGTTTCTGCCTCGGCTGCGCCATCTTCGGCTTCCTGCAGCGCCGCGGCCTGATCCCCGAGGACATCTGCGAGGCCTGCAACAACATCTCGCTCCGCCGCGCCTGAGTACCGGGTTGCCCGTCCGGCGCACCAGCGGGCGCCGGAACAGCGGGCGCCGGATCAGGCGCCGGTGACCGCGGCCAGCTGCGACGCCATGCCCCGGATGACCTCCGGCGCCTCCAGCGCTTCGAGCCACTGCGCCGGAAGGCACTCCACACCGTAGAACGTGCCCAGGATGTTGCCGGCAATCGACGCGGTGGAGTCGCTGTCGCCGCTGTGGTTCACCGCGACGGCGATAGCCGCACGGAAGTGGGTCTCCGGGTGCCCGGCAGACGCCGTCGGATCCGGCTGCGTGGCCAGGACCGCATAGAGCGCGACGGCGAGTGCCTCCTCCGCCACCCACCCTTCGCCGAGCTCGCGGACCAGGTCCTCGGGCTCCAGCAGCACGCCGGCGGCGCCAAGCCGGAGGGCGGCCTCCAGCCGGGCGACAACATCGGGGTCGGGTTCCTCGCCTTTGCGCAGGTGGCCGGCGTCCAGTTGTCCGAGGGCGTAGTCCGCTGCCTCGCGCAGGCCGTGCCCGGCGGTCAGGGCATGGATGACGAGGCTGAAGATCCCAGCGCTCTGCCGGGCGGCGGGGTGCCCGTGGGTGAGAGAGGCGGCGTCGGCGCTGAGCTTGTAGATGGCGTCCGCTGCGATGTAGGGGATGAGGCCAAACGGGGCGGAGCGCATCACCGTGCCGCATCCCTTGGAGTCCGGGTTGACCGGCCGGAAGAACGTTCCCATCTCTCCGGTGGCCAGTCCGCTCAGGCAGGCGTTCCCCGGGGCGCGGCGATGCTTGAGGACGCCGTGGGAATCGATCCAGCGCGGCGGCTGGAACGGAGCCGCCTCCGGGACCGGAACATCCTGGGTGGCGAGCCAGCGCAGGTACGCGAGCCACAGGCACGCGTTCGTGTCCGCGGCCACGCCCGAGTTGGCCCACTCCAGCGCCTCCAGTAGCCCGTCCACGGTGTACAGCGTGAGCTGGGTGTCGTCCGAAAAGTGGCTGCCGCCGTCGAGCGCTGAAAAGTCCTGCAGCCCGTCCGGGCCGAATTTGCCGCGGATGGTGGAGATGTCGTCGAATTCCACGGCGTACCCCAGTGAATCACCCAGCGCGCCGCCCAGCAGGCACCCGTGGATCCGGGATTCGTGCGACGGGCTGGGGGATGGTCCGGGGGTAGTGACGGGCTCGGTGCTCATGACTTAGAATTTTACCCCCGGCCCCATGCAGTCGCCGGCCAGCAGCGAACGGCACCGCAAAAGTCAACACCGCAAAAGTCAACACCGCAAAAGTCAACACCGCAAAAGTCAACACCGGGACAGCAGGGACGAATGCGCGAACCAGCGTGGCGGAAGACCGGAGCCAGGCCTGACTACCGCTTCTCCCTCGCCAACGAAACGACGTTCCTGGCCTGGATCAGGACATCCCTCGCCCTGATCGTGGGAGCCCTTGGTATTGACCAGCTGTTCCCGGACATCGCCCCCGCCCCGCTGCGGGTCGCCATGTGCGTTGCCCTGGCAATCATCGGCGCGGTCCTCGCCATCGTGGCCTACCGCCGCTGGGGGCAGATGGAAGAGGCCATGCGCAACGACCGCGAGCTGCCGTTTTCCGGCGTGATGTTCGTGATGACGATCGGGGTGGCGGCCGCGGCGTTTATCCTGGCCGTGCTGCTCCTGGCGGCGCGGTGAGCACCGGGTCCGTCCGGGACCCCGGGCTGCAGCCGGAGCGGACTTCGTTGTCCTGGAGCCGGACGCTGCTGGCGCTCTTCGCGGCCGACCTGCTCATTTGGCGCAGCTGGGCGATTGCAGCTTCGCAGCCCGCCGCCGCCGCGCCGGACCCTGACTACGTCAGATGGACGGGGGCCGGGACCACCGACTATCTCGGGGTCTGTGCCCTGGCGGCCATGGTCGCCACAGCGGTGTTGTGCCTGTGCGTCCTGGCCCGGGCACGGCAACTCCGGCACTCCTCCTACGCCCCGCCGGCCTCCCTTATGCGCTGGGCCGCCGCCGGGGTCACCGTGCTGGGCGCCAGCGCCGTCGCCGCCATTGCGCTGGGACGCTGAGCCCGGGTCCAGCGAACGTCCAGACTCCGCTGGCAGACTGCTGGCTGACCCCAAGCAAAGGAATTCCTGACATGATCACGCCTGCGCCAGCCCCCGCGTCCCCGGACCGGCCGGCGGCCACCCCCGATCCGGCGCATGCCGGGCTGCTGGCCCGGCTGTCCGCCGAGGCGGTCGGAACGTTCTTCGTGGTGGTCGCCGGCCTGGGCGTTCCGCTGTTCACTATTCCGCAGTCGAACCCGCTCTCCGCCTCCCTGGCCGCGGGGCTGGCGCTCACCGCGGCGATGCTGGCGTTCGGGTACCTCTCCGGCGGGCACTTCAATCCCGCGGTAACGGCGGGACACGCCATTGCGGGCCGCCTTCGGCCCGCGGACGCCGCGGCGTACGTGGGCGCGCAACTGGTGGGCGCACTGCTCGCGGGGGTGACGCTTTTCGCGATCCTGCGCACCGTCCCCAACATCGCCGACACCAGGACCGCCTTTGATACGGTGACCGCCGGTTTCGGCGAGAATTCGATCATCCAGGTCCCGCTGGCCGGGGTGCTGCTCATCGAGGTGCTCGGCGCCGCCCTGCTGGTGGCCGTCTTCCTGGGCACCACCGCGGCCCGGAACCCGTCACGGCTCGCGGCACCGTTCGCCGTCGGCCTGACCATGGCGGTGTTGCTGCAGCTCGGCCAGGCGCCCGGCAACACGCCCTTCAACCCGGCGCGCGCCACCGCATCGGCGCTCTTCAGCAGCCCCGACGCGCTCGGGCAGCTGTGGCTCTTCTGGGTTGCCCCGCTGGCGGGCGCGGCCCTTGCCGGACTGGTGTTCCGCGGCGTCGCGCTGTTGACACCGGCCGCGGCTGCAGCTGACTCGCAGGCCGACGCAGCTGACGCAGTGGATGAGGACACGGACGGCAGTCTGCCGGGGGAGTCCGGGGCCGGCGCGGGGGCGCCCGCGGACAAGACACGCACGGCGGCACCCTCACGCGGCACGGCACCCGCCGGCCCCACGGCTGGCGAGGACGAGGCGCGCGACTTCTTCGACAGGCGCGGCGAATAGTCCGCAGCCCGCGCCGGCCCCCCAAACTGCAACGTGGGGTCACTTCCCGCCCATCCCACGCAGCGGGACCGGCCGGAAGTGACCCCGCGTTGCTGTCCCGGAGCGGTGGCGCAATCCTGTCGGTGCCAGCCGATACCGTAGGAGCATGCGGTTATTGCACACTTCGGACTGGCATCTGGGCCGGTCGTTCCACGGCGTCGGGATGCTTGATGCCCAGCGCACCTTCGTCGACCAGCTCGTCAGCTTCGTCCGGGACGAGGCGGTCGACGTCGTCCTGGTCGCCGGCGACGTCTACGACCGCGCCCTGCCCGGAGTCGACGTCGTCCGCCTGCTCGACGATGCCCTTGCGGGTCTGACCGGCGCCGGCGCCCAGGTGGTACTGACCAGCGGCAACCACGACTCGGCCATCCGGCTCGGCTTCGCCTCCCGGCTGCTGGAGCGCGGGGGAGTGCACCTGCGCACCCGGCTCGCCGAGCTGGACCAGCCCGTGCTGTTCCCGCTCGACCCTGCTGATCCGGACGCCGGACCGGTGCTCGCCGTCTACGGCATTCCCTGGCTGGAACCGCGGCTCGTGGCCCAACAGCTCGGCGTCGACACCGCCAGCCACTTTGAGGTGACCCGGGCCGCCACCGACCGGATCCGCGCCGACCTTGCGGCCCGGGCCGGAACACGGACCGTCCATTCCGTGGTGCTCGCCCACACCTTTGCCAGCGGCGGCATCAGCTCCGACAGCGAACGGGACCTCAGCATCGGCGGCGTCGGCGCCGTCCCGCTGGACCTCTTCGACGGCTTCGGCTACACGGCGCTGGGCCACCTGCACGGCCGGCAGGAACTCTCGCCCGCCGTCCGCTACTCCGGTTCCCCGCTCGCGTACTCCTTCTCCGAAGCACAGCACAAGAAGGGAAGCTGGCTCGTGGACGTTGACGCGGCCGGCGTCGGCCGGGTCCGCGAGGTGCTGTGGGAGGCGCCCCGGACCCTGGCCGTGCTGCGCGGCAAGCTGGAGGAACTGCTCCTGGCCGAAGAGCACGGCTGGGCTGAATCCGCGTACTGCCAGATCACCCTGACCGACGCCCAGCGCCCGGCGCAGGCGATGGAACGGCTGCGCTCGCGGTTCCCCGACACCCTGGTGCTGGGGTTCGACCCGGAAGGTGCCGGCGCCGCCGCCAAAACCAGCTACAGCAGCAGGCTCGCCGAGGCCGAGGACGACCTGTCCGTCTGCTGCGGCTTCCTGGAGCACGTCCGAGGCCGGGCCGCCGACGACGGTGAGGCGGCGGTCCTTGCAGAAGCCCTGGAATCCGTGCGCCTGGAAGGAATTTCGCTGTGAGGATCCACCGTCTCGAGATTTCCGCCTTCGGACCCTTCGCCGGCACCGAACACATCGATTTTGACCGGCTGAGCGCCCACGGGCTGTTCCTCCTGAACGGTCCCACAGGGGCAGGCAAGACCAGCGTCCTGGACGCCATCTGCTTCGCGCTCTACGGATCCGTGCCCGGCGCGCGGCAGGACGGCAAGCGGCTGCGCAGCGACCACGCCGACGCCGCGGCCGAGCCCCGCGTCACGTGCGAGTTCTCCGCCCGCGGGCGGCACTTCGAAGTATCCCGTTCCCCTGCCTGGGACAAACCCAGCGCCCGGGGCCGCAACGGGTTCACCGTGCAGCAGGCCAACACACTGCTCCGCGAACGCGTCGACGGCGAATGGATCGAAAAGTCCGGCCGCAACGACGAGGCCGGCGCCGAGATCGCCGATGTCCTTGGCATGAACCGGGACCAGTTCACCCGCGTAGTGATGTTGCCGCAGGGCGACTTCGCCGCCTTCCTGCGCTCCAAGGCCGCCGACCGCCTTGAGCTGCTGCAGAGCCTCTTTGGCACCCAGCGTTTTGAGGCAGTGGAGCAGGAACTCGGCCGCAAGGCCCAGGCCGCCCGCGCCGAGGTGGCCGGCCTCAATAATCAGCTCGAGCTCCTGCTCGTCCAGGCGGAAGCCGAAACGGCCACGCTGGAGCTCGACACCGCAGCTGCCCCGGACCGGGCCGACCCGGACTCCTTCTTCTCCTGGCTCCGGGTGCAGGCTGGCACAGTAGCGGAGCAGCGCCGGGCCGCCGCGCTGGAGGCCGAGGGACTGCGGGCCGGCTGCCTGTCCGCCCGGGACGCCGCGACAGCGCGTGCTTCCCGCCAGGCCAAGCTGGCCGCGGCCGAACGCCGGCGCTCCGAGGCGGAGGCCGCGGCCCCCGCAGTCGCTGCCAGGAGCGGACAGCTCGGCCTGCACCGCCAGGCCGAAGTCCTCAGCGGCCAACTGCATGCGGTGGACAGTGCAGGCACGGCCGAGGGCCTGGCCAAGGCTGCCATGGCCGTTGCCGCGGAAGAACTGCGCACGGCCGCCCTCACCGACCCCGAACTCGCCGCGCTGCGGAACGGGACCGGGGGCGGCGTCCCGGACCCGGAGCCCGGGAACTCCCTCAGCAGCGCCGTCGGCGCTGACAGCTCCACCTACGACGGCGAGGCCCTGCGCTCCGCGCTGCGGGGACTGCGTTCACTGCGTGCGGTGCTGGACGAGCGGCTGCCCGATGAAGACCGGCTTACCGGACTGCGGAGCCGCACCGCCCAGCTGCGCCTTAGCCTGGCGCAGCTGGAAGACGGGCGGACCTCGGGGGCTGCTGCCCTGGCCGCCCTGCGCCAGGAGTCCGATGCGCTGACCGCCGGGTTGCGTCCGCTCGAGGAACTCGCCGCCGAAGTGCAGCTGCGGACGAAAGAGGCATCCGCCGCGGAGGAACTGCTGGTCCTGGTCCGGCGCTACGCCGCGGCCGGAAAGGACTGCGGAGCCGTCGCCGAACGCCACGGCCGCGCCCGGCAGGAGTACCAGGACCGCCGCCAGCTATGGCTCGATCTCCGCGAGGAACGGCTGGCCAACGCTGCCGCGGAACTCGCGTCCCAGTTGCAGCCCGGCGTCCCGTGTGCTGTGTGCGGCAGCCCTGAACACCCTGCACCTGCCCCGGCTGCGGCGTCCGCCCTGACCGTGGCCGAAGCCGAGGAAACCGCGCAGCACGCCTGCGAGGTGGCGGAGGCCGCGCTGGCGGCGCTCGACCGTGAACTGGCCGAGGCCCAGCAGGCCGTCGCCGTGCTGGCGGCCCAGGGCGGCAACACCGAGCCCGAGGACGCCGCCCTCGAGGCGGCCCTGGCGAAGGAACGTGCTGCCGAAGCGCGCGGCGCGGCGGCGGAGCTTGCGGCCAGCCGCGTGCGGCACGCCGAGCTGGAAGAGGAGATCGCCGGCGCCGAACGGGGCCAGGCGGCCGCGGCGGCCGGCATCGCCCAGACCGAATCCACCCTCACGGAAGTTAGGGACCAGGCTGACTCGCTCGAACTGGCCCTCGGGAAACTCCGGGCGGGCCACCCGGTCCTGGCCAGGCGCATCGCAGCGCTGGACGGCACCGCCGCCGTGCTGGAACGCGCCGAGGCGGCGCGCACCCGGCTTGAACAGGCCACGGCCCGTTCCGCGGAAGCCCGGCTGCAGCTTGATCTGGCGCTGCCGGGCACAGGCTTCGAGTCCGCGGACGCGGCCCGGGCTGTCCTGCTCCCGGCCGCGGACGCCGCCGCGCTGGAAGCTGCCGTCCGTGCCGGACAGGACGAGGCGGCCCGGATCGAGGAACTCTTCGCCAGCGAGGAACTTGTGCTCGCGGCCCGCGAGCTGGAAACGGAGGGGCCCCTGGCAGAGGGGCTCGTGGACCAGCTCCGGGTAGACGCCGCGGCGGCGGAACGCTCAGCCCGGGACGCGGACCTCGCGGCCGGCCTGGCGGAAAAATTCGTGGGGACCCTGGGTGCCATCGCTTCCAGCTACGCGCAGCTTGCGGAGTCCGGACGGGAACCGCGCGAACGGGCGCAGCTGCTGAGCGCCGTCGCCGACGTGGCCCGCGGCGCGGGAGACAACAACTACCGCATGAGCCTGAACAGCTATGTGCTTGCCGCGAGGCTCGAACAGGTGGCAGTGGCAGCCTCGGAACGGCTGATCGGGATGAGCGACGGCCGTTACACCCTGCAGCACACGGACGCCAAGGCGGCCCGGGGCGCCAAATCCGGCCTCGGCCTGGAGGTGGTGGACCAGTGGACCGGACAGCGGCGCGACACCGCAACGCTGTCCGGTGGCGAGTCCTTCATGGCCTCGCTCGCGCTGGCCCTCGGGCTGGCGGATGTGGTGCAGCAGGAATCGGGCGGTGTGGACATCGAGACGCTGTTCGTGGACGAGGGCTTCGGCAGCCTCGACGAACAGGCCCTCGAGCAGGTGATGGACGCCCTGGAGGGGCTCCGGGACGGCGGCCGTGTCGTCGGCCTGGTGAGCCATGTGGGGGAAATGAAGCAGCGCATCAGCACCCAGCTCCAGGTGGTCAAGGGACGCAACGGTTCCACCCTGCACATTTCCGACGACGCCCCGGTCTGATCCGCGCGCAGGCCCGGCCGCCACAGCGGCCGGGCCTGCGCCTTCGGGCAAATGCGGCTATAATTGCTGAGTTACCGGGTCGCGCGCATCGGGAGGAGGGACGATGCGCACCATTGAACGAACCCGGAATCATGACACTTTCAACGCCCTCTCCGGCGCCCGTTTGCGTGGCGCCCCATGTTCCTGAGAACGCAGCTGCCCTTACCGGAACTGCCATCGCGCCGAAAACGGCCAATGCACCCGGATCCTCGACTGCGACGGAACCGCCCACTGGCGGGCGGTTCTCCCGTTTGCCGCTGCTTGCCGGCAGAAGCTTCATCCCGATCGGGCTCTTCGCCCGCCTCCCGCTCGCAATGCTCACGGTCGGAGCCCTCACCCTCGCCACCGCCGTCACCGGATCTTACGCAGTCGGCGGGGTGGTGGCGGGTGCCGTTGGCATCGGATCCGCACTCGGCGCCCCCGTCTTCGGCGCACTGGCGGACCGGCTGGGCCAACGCCCGGTGCTGCTGTTTGCCGCAATTTTCAACTCCGTGGCCGTCATCGTGCTGATCCTGGCCGCCTACCTGATCCCGGGCGGACAGGACCTGGCCGCCGCCGTTCCCGTCCTGGCCGCCGCCTTTGTCGCCGGTGCAAGCTGCCCGCAGGTCGGATCCCTGGCCCGAGTCCGCTGGATGGCGCTGACCTCCCGCGGCGGACGCGACGCGAACCCTGCGGACCTGGACGCCGCCCTGTCCTACGAAAGCACCGCCGACGAACTGACCTTCGTCCTGGGCCCGGCGCTGGTGGGAATCCTGGCCAGCCTGATCGCACCGTGGCTCCCGCTGGCCCTCGCCGCGGCCCTGACCATCACGCTCGTTCCGGCCTTCGCCGTGCACGCCACTCATCACGCGGTGATCCGAACGCCGGTGCGGACAGCGGCCGGTGTGGCGCAAAAGAAGCAGCTCCGGGCTTCCCTGACGGCCGGGCAGCGCGCGGGTGCCTTCGCCGCCGTCGCCCTTCCCGTCCTGGCCATGGTGTGCATGGGCACGTTCTTCGGCTCCACCCAGACCTCGCTGAGTTCCTTCTCCGCCAGCTTCGCCACCTCCGAACTGGCCGGGCTGCTCTACGCCGTGATGGGGCTGAGCTCCGCCGCGGCGGCCCTGTCGGTGGCGTACTGGCCCCAGCGGTTCACGGCCAATGCCCGCTGGCTGGCCTGCGCGGCGCTGATGGCCGGACTGGCGCTGCTGCTGGTGCTGCCCTCAACGGCACTTCCCATGATCCTGGTGCTCCTGGTCCTGGGCCTCCCGGTGGGACCGCTGATGGTCACCGTCTTCGCGATCGGCGGACTCGTCGCCCCGGCCGGGAAGCTCGGCACGGTCATGACCGCGCTGGCCAGCGGCATCGTGGCCGGCACCGCGATCGGCTCGTCCGTCGCGGGGCAGCTGGCACAGCACCAGGGCTACTCCACGGCGTTCCTGGTGCCGGTGTGCGCCGCCACGGCCCTGTTCCTGCTGGGAGCGGCAGCCGCCGTCGTCCTCCGGCGGCGGACCAAGACGGCCGCGGCCGGCTGACCGCGATGACCCTGCGGAAGCCCTATCACTTCTGGTTGCTCTGAGCGCCTGAGAAGCACCAGAAGTGATAGGGCATCGGTGGCTGGGTGCTACTGCACCGCCGAGGCGCCGAACTTGGGGGTGTGGCCGAATCTAGGAGTATGGACGGTGCCCAGGGTGATGTGGACGGCCTGCTGGTCGGTGTAGAAATCGATGGAGCGGTAGCCGCCCTCGTGGCCCAGTCCGGAGGACTTGACCCCGCCGAACGGGGTGCGGAGGTCGCGGACGTTGTGGCTGTTGAGCCACACCATGCCGGCCTCGAGGTTCTGTGAGAAGTTGTGCGCCCGGGTCAGGTCGTTGGTCCAGACGTAGCCCGCCAGCCCGTAACGGGTGTTGTTCGCCAGGGCCAGTGCCTCGGCGTCGTCCGCGAACGGCGTGATCGCGACGACGGGGCCGAAGATCTCCTCCTGGAAGATCCGCGCGTCCGGGGCGACGTCGGCGAACACGGTGGGCGCGATGTAGTTGCCGGTCGGAAGCCCCTCGGGCCGCCCGCCGCCCGCCAGCAGCCGGCCCTCGGACTTGCCGATCTCCACGTACCGGGCCACCTTGGCGTAGTGCTCCGGGTGGACCAGGGCGCCGACCTCCGTTTTCGGGTCGTGCGGGTCGCCGACGACGATGTTCTTCGCGCGGGCTGCGTACCTGTCGCAGAATTCCTCATAGATGTCCTGGTGGACCAGGATCCGGGAGCCGGCGGTGCAGCGCTCGCCGTTGAGGGAAAAGACGCCGAACAGGGTGGAGTCGATTGCGGCGTCGAGGTCGGCGTCGGCGAAGATGATGGCCGGGCTTTTGCCGCCCAGTTCCATGGACAGTCCCTTGAGGTTCTCGGCAGCGTTGCGGAAGATGGTCTTGCCGGTGGTGGTCTCGCCGGTGAAGGAGATCAGCGGGACGTCAGGGTGCTTCACGAGCGCGTCGCCGGCTTCCTCGCCGAGGCCGTTGACCAGGTTGAACACACCGTCGGGCAGGCCGGCGTCCTTGAAGATCTGCGCCCAGAGCGACGCGGAGAGCGGAGTAAATTCGGCCGGTTTGAGGACCACGGTGTTGCCGGTGGCCAGGGCAGGGGCGAGCTTCCAGGACTCGAGCATGAACGGGGTGTTCCAGGGCGTGATGAGGCCGGCGACGCCGATCGGCTTGCGGTTCACGTAGTTGATCTGCGCGCCGGGGACCTTCATGGCGTCGTCGAACTGGGCGACGATCAGGTCCGCGAAGAACCGGAAGTTCTCCGCGGCACGGAGTGCCTGGCCCTTGGCCTGGGTGATCGGCAGGCCGGTGTCGAAGGTTTCCAGCTGCGCCAGCCGGGTCTCCTGGGCTTCGACGGCGTCCGCGATCCGGTTCAGGATCCGGGCGCGTTCCCGCGGCTTCATCTTCGGCCACGGTCCGCTGGTGAAAGCCTTCCGGGCAGCGGCGACGGCGAGGTCGATATCCTCCTTCTGGCCCGCGGCGGCGGTGGCGTAGTTCGTGTTGGAGACCGGGTCCAGGACGTCGAAGGTCCTGCCGCTGACCGAATCAACGAACTCGCCGTTGATGTAGTGGCGGATGCGCGTCGGTAGGTCGTCTGGGATGTAGTGCTCAGCCATCACATCTCCTCATTGAGTATGAAATCGTATACGATACAAACTGCCTGAGACGTGGCTGCTTGTCAAGCGCTCCCGAAAGGAGGCTCGGCGGCCGGCGGGGAGAGAGCCCAGGCGTGTCAGCCCAGCTGGCTCTCGATGCGTCCGGCGCTCGCGGCCAGTGCTGCGGCGACCTCCTCGGGATCCTGGGCGGCGCGGATGTATACGACGGCAAGAGCCGCCGGCCGCCCGCCCGGAACCCTGATCGGCACGGCCAGCGAGGAGACACCGGAGATGACCTCGTCATGGCTGGCGGCATATCCGCGCCGGCGTGCCTCGGCCGCTTCGGCCCTGTAGGGGATGCCGGGTGCGGCGGCGGCCCATTCTGCTTCGGACAACGCCGACTGGATCGCGATGCCTGGCGCGCCCGCGCTGATTGGATGCCGCGAACCTGGATGCTGGACCACGGCGGCGCCGGTGTGGCGCGGATCCACGGAGACAAGCGTGACGCATTCCGCGTGGTCCCAGACGGCAACGAAGGCACTCATCGTCAGCGCATTGGCGAGTTGGGTGAGCTCCGGCAACGCCGCCGTCTGCAGGTTCCGGGAAACTCCCCTGGCCAGGACGGCAAGGCCGGGGCCCGGCTGGACCCGGCCACCGTCGTCGCGCACCAGCAGCGAGTGGTCTTCAAGGGTGCGGAGAATGCGGTAGGCCACGGAGCGGTGCACGCCCATGGCATCGGCCAGTTCGGCGATAGTGAGCGGTTGCTGGGCGTCGGCCAGGATTTCAAGGGCGCGGATGCCGCGCGACAACGTCTGGGACGGGGAAGCCTGGGCGCTGCCGGCGGTCGGGGTCATTTGTCCATCCTAGGTGCGGGGCGGCGGGGAGCCCGGATGCGCCGTAAGGCCCTTGTGCCCCGCCTCGCAGTGCGTTAGCGTTCCATATGAGAACTATCTGTTCGATTATAGAACTTCCATCGACCGGGCGCATCCCGGCAGCCCGCACCGCCGGCAAAAAGCCATCACGCAACGCAAGGGATCACCGATGATTGCCAAGCCCCGCACCGAGCCTGTCCCGGCGGCTCCGGGCGGCTCGTCCGGCGCGCGGGCCCGCCACTTCCGCGGCAGCCTGGGCCGGTTCGCAACCGGAGTGGCGATTGTGACCTTTGACGGCGCCACGAAACGCCACGGCATCACCGTGAATTCCTTCACCTCGGTGTCCATGGAGCCGCCCCTGGTGCTGGTGAGCATCGCCCGCACCGCCAGAGCGCACGACGAGCTCGCCGGCCGGCCCTTCACGGTCAACATCCTGGGTGCGGAGCAGCGGCACCTGGCGATGCATTTTGCCGGCCGCCCCGGACCCGAGCCGCCCTGGGTGGAGGGCGGAACGGCCCCGCGGCTCTCCCACGTGCTTGCCTACTTTGAGTGCAAGCCCTGGGCGGCGTACGACGGCGGCGACCACACGCTCTATGTCGGGAAGGTCGTCGACTTCGACTACCGCAGCGGCGATGCGCTGGCCTACGCAAACAGCTCCTTCACCACCATCCCGGAGAGCCAGCTGGGCATGGAAGACCTGCTCTGATTCCGATTCAGCTCAACGACGACTGGAGACTACAACAATGGGCATCCGTACCGGACAGCAGTACCTGGACAAACTCAACGCCATGACACCCCACGTGGTGATCGACGGTGAGGTTGTCAGCGAAAAGATCGCCGAGCACCCCGCGTTCCGCAACGTGGCGCGCTCCTACGCCAAGCTCTTCGACATGCAGCACGACCCGAAATACCAGGACGCGCTGACATACACGTCGCCCACCAGCGGCGACCTCGTCAACGCCTCCTTCCTGGTGCCGAAGACCGTTGAGGACCTTGAACGCCGCCGCCGCGCCATTTCCACCTGGGCCGAGTCCTCCAACGGCTTCCTGGGCCGCTCCGGCGATTACATGAACTCTTCGCTTACCGCCCTCAGCACGGCCGAGAAGTGGTTTTCCCAAGCCGACCCCAGGTTCGGCGAAAACATCCGTAACTACTATGAGTGGGCCCGGGAGAACGACGTCCTTGCCACGCACACGCTGATCCCGCCTCAGGTCAACCGTTCCGTCTCCGGCTCCGAGCAGCTCGGCGGCCAGCTGTCGGCCCGGATTGTCGAGGAGCGCGAGGATGGCATTGTCATCCACGGCGCCCGGATGCTGGCCACCATCGCCCCGATCGCGGACGAGCTACTCGTCTTCCCGTCCACGGTGCTGCGCGGCACCCCGGAGGATGCCCCGTATTCGTACGCCTTTGCCATCCCGAACGACACGCCGGGCCTGCGCTACCTGTGCCGCACGTCGCTGTACAACGGCGGCAGCACCCACGACGAGCCGCTCGCGTCGCGCTACGAGGAAATGGACGCCGTCGCGGTGTTCGATCACGTCTTCGTTCCCAGCGAGCGCATCTTCATGCTCGGCAACCCGCAGCTGTGCAACGGCTTCTACTCCGAAACCGGCGCCGGCGCCCTCATGACCCACCAGGTGGTCACCCGCACCATCGCCAAGAGCGAGTTCTTCCTGGGCCTGGCCTCAGAACTCGCCGACTCGATCGGCATCGACGGTTTCCAGCACATCCAGGAGGACATCGCCGAGCTGATTATCGACGTCGAGATCGGCCGGGCACTGGTCCGGGCCGCCGAGGTGGATGCGCAGCTCAACGACGCCGGCGTCATGCTGCCGAAATGGTCGTCGCTGAACGCCGCCCGCAACTGGTACCCGAAGGCAGCCCAGCGCTTCCCGCAGATCATCCGCAAGTTTTCCGCCTCCGGCCTGATGGCCCTCCCCGGCGAGGCCGACGTCAACAGCGACGCCCGGGCGGACATCGAGATGTACCTGCAGGGTAAGTCGCTGACCGGCCCGGAGCGCGTCAGGCTGTTCAAGCTGGCCTTTGACGCCTCGGTCTCCGGATTCTCCGGCCGGCAGTCGCTGTACGAATACTTCTTCTTCGGCGATCCGGTCCGGATGGCCGGAGCCATGGTGAACAGCTATGACCGCGGGCCCGTCAGGGCCCGGGTGCGGGAGTTCCTGAACCGCACCGACTGACCGCCGCCGAGGGACCATACCGCCTCTTTTGGGGGAGGTCAGGGCTTTTTTCGCAAGATGTGTGCCCTATCACACATTTCATAGTAAGATTCTGAATACTAACTGACCGTTCGATCAGTAAATGCTAGAGGCATTCAGTTATTCCATCGCACCCACCCCGGGCAGTACCTCTGCCCCCAGCAACGGAGTTCCAATGACCGCAACTTCAAGTGTCGATTCCGAGGCGGGCCCCAGCAGCAAGCATGAGGAACGCAAGGTCCTCGCGGGCACCCTGGTCGGGACCACCATCGAGTGGTACGACTTCTTCATCTTCGCCCAGCTGACGGCAACGCTGCTGTCGCCGCTGTTCCTGGCACCGCTGAACGCCTCCAATCCGGGCCTGGCGCAGATCCTGTCCTTCGCCCTCATCGGCATCAGCTTCCTGTTCCGCCCGCTCGGCGCCATCGTCGCCGGCCATCTCGGTGACCGCCTCGGCCGCAAGGCCATGCTGGTCTTCACCCTCATCATGATGGGCGCCGCCACGGCGCTGATCGGCATGCTGCCGACCTACGCCCAGATCGGCGTCTGGGCTCCGATCCTCCTGATCCTCCTGCGCATCATCCAGGGCTTCTCTGCCGGCGGCGAATGGGGCGGCGCCGCCCTCATGGCAGTCGAGCACGCTCCGAAGAGTAAGCGCGGCCTGTTCGGCGCGTACCCGCAGATCGGTGTTCCGGTCGGCATGATCCTTGCCACCGGCCTGCTGTTCTTCCTCAACACGAGCATGTCCAAGGAAGACTTCGCCTCCTGGGGCTGGCGTGTGCCGTTCCTGCTTTCCATCGTGCTGATCGTCGTCGGCTACCTGATCCGCCGCGCGGTGGCTGAGAGCCCCGTCTTCAAGGAGATGCAGGAACGCAAGGAACAAAGCAAGGCTCCGCTCGGCGAGCTCATCCGCAAGCACAAGAAGGCCGTGCTCTACTCGACGATGATCTTCATCGGCAACAACGCTGCCGGCTACCTGCTGATCGCATTCTTCATCTCCTACGCCACCAAGTCCCTGAAGATGCCCGTCGCGCAGATCCTGCTGGCCACCACGCTGGCATCCTTCGGCTGGCTGATCTTCACCCTGGTCGGCGGCTGGCTGTCGGACAAGATCGGCCGCGTCAAGACCTTCCTGATCGGATACGGCATCGTTTTCGCCTGGATGATCCCGATGTTCGCCCTGATCGACACCAAGAACATCCTGCTCTACGGCGTCGCGCTGTTCGTGCTGACCATCGGCCTGGGCCTGTCCTACGGCCCGATGTCCGCGATGTACGCCGAGATGTTCCCGGCCAACGTGCGCTACTCGGGCATCTCGATCGGCTACGCCTTCGGTGCCATCCTGGGCGGCGCGTTCGCGGCCACCATCGCGGAGGTCCTGCTGCAGGGCACCGGGTGGACCGGCTCCATCGGCATCTACATCATGATCCTCTGCGTCATCTCCGCAGCCGGCGTCCTGCTGGCCGGGGAAACCCGGGGCCGCCCGCTCGGCGTCAGCCACGGCGCAACGGATGTAGCGGCAAGGCACTAGCACCAAGCAATCCAGGAGGGGCGCGGGCCGCAAGGTCCGCGCCCCTCCTGATTTCTTAGAAGACGCACTAAGCCGGGCGCCCCGTTTAGTAGCCTGGGGCTTTGCCCTTGAACTCGGACCACTTCCCAGCCACTCTGCCGTCGCTTGAGGCCACGATGAGGTTGCCCCGGAGAGTCGGGCCCACCACGTTCCGGATACCTTTGCCAGAGGCGAGTGCTTCCGAGTCGCGCCATACCTCGGTCACGGTGTATCCGTCGTAGGTTGCGATCACAAAGGATGGTCCGGAGACAATGTCCGGGCAGAAGCCAAAGAAAGCCGGCGCATCATCCCCTACCCGCTGGATACGGCTGATGCTTTGCCCGAGATGCATCCCCAGGCTCGCAGGTGCGTCATATGCAAGCTCCAGGGTGTAGTGGCCGCTATGTATCTTTCGCTGGGAGCGGTTGATTCGGTAGAGACCTGAGGGGTTAACGTCGCCGGCAAAAAGGATGCACTTGGGCATGGGTAGAATTCCGACGGTCTGAGTTCCGTTGGTACCGGAGAAAAAGTGCGCCTCCTGCCAGGTGGAGCCGAGATCGTCAGAGTAGAGAATTCCATTGGACGCTGCTCCGGACATATTGTCGCCGAAATTGAGCCAAATTCGATCCCAATAGGGATCCCAAGCCACTCCGTGAAGATGCTGGCCCTTCGTACTTCTTCCCTTTGTGGTCAGCCAGTTATTCAAATCAAAGATGGTCGTCCAGCTCTTCCCATAGTCCAGGGACAAGTAGGAGTAGCGGGCATTCTTGCCCTCGGCGATAATCTGCGTGCCCCCGGACCACGTGTATCCGGATTTCGGTCCGTATTCATTGGCCAGAACGATGTTCTCATGGACAGATAGACCCCAGGACGAGGCGAACTTGACCTGTGGGTTCGAGCCGTTCAGTACAACGGACCAGGATGCAGATGCTGCCCCGTACCCGTTGGAAAGATAGACCTTTCGCATGGTGGTCGCATTAATTTGGGCGAACACCAGCAGTTCACCGTTGTCCAGAGGAAGAACCGCTTCGATGAATTCACCCAGGAACGTCCGAACGACGTTCCAGGTTTGCCCCTCGTCGCGCGTCTCTTTCAGCGTGCTGCTGTAGCAGTTCCAGCCCCGCGAACGGTTCCTATCCATGGCGACCATGATTTCGGATTGTACTTTGGAGGTGGAGGTCAGGGTCGTGGCGGCGAGGGGTTCGCGTTCCGGCGACACGTAGCTCGCGGAAGCCAGTTCTGTAGACACTGCGGCGTGAGCTGCTGCGGGCGCATGAAGGGGCCCTAGGAGGGTGGGCAGCGAACCCGCAGCGGCCAGGCCCAGTGCCGAACGCCGGCTGATTCCAAATTTCCCTTGAGACAGCATACTGCTCTCCAATGTTGAGACGATCAGCCAATGTGAACCGGCGGGAAGACCACGAATCCCGCTGGTCCCCGACCTCCCGCGCCCACGAGGCCGCATGCTGTCCCTGCCATCTTGCTGACCTGCGCTTTTACGTCCCCGTAAGGGACAAGATAGAAACAACAACCTGTAAAAAGCTTGGGCATAAAGACGGCCCGTTGGCGGCGCCTATTTCATGCCGCGGGTGAGCCGCGGGTGGTGGGCGGGCCTGGCAGCGCCCCGGACTTTCGCTGGTTCTTCTACCGGCTGCCCGGCAGCCGGACGTCGTCGTGCACCTGCCCGAAGGCACGGCAATAGCTCCCGAGGGCGCGGAAGTGGTCGGGAATGAAGAGGCTGAACACTACGTCATGGGGCTGCTGAAGGGGCGGCTGTGCGTCCATCGAGGCGGCGGAACCGCGACGACGACGGTCAAATCACGGAACCGGGAGGTATTCCTAATAGCCCGGGGCTTTGCCCTTGAACTCTGACCATTTCCCGGCCACCCGGCCGTCGTTTGAGGCCACGATGAGGTTGCCCCGGAGCGTCGGCCCGACGACATTGCGGATTCCCTTCCCGGCGGGGCGTGCCCCCGGGTCCCGCCAGACCTCTCTCACGGTGTATCCGTCGTAAGTTGCGATCACAAAGGAGGGCCCGGAGACAACGTCCGGGCAGAAGCCAAAGAAGGCGGGCACATCCTCTCCGCTACGACGGACATAGCTGATACCTTGCCCGAGATGCATCCCCAGGCTGGCCGGGGCATCGTAGGCGAGATCGAGGGTGTAATGGCGGTTTCGTATTTTTCCCTCGAACCGGTTGATGCGGTGGAGGCCGGACGGATTGACGTCACCGGCAAAAAGAATGCAAGTAGGCAGGGGCAGAATGCCGACAGTCTGAGTTCCATTGGTACCGGAGAAAAAGTGGGCCTCCTTCCACGTTGAACCGAGGTTGTCAGAATACAGAATGCCGTTAGAGGCCGCTCCCGACATGTTGTCTCCAAAATTGAGCCAAATGCGGTTCCAGAACGGATCCCAAGCCACTCCATGGAGATGCTGGCCTTTTGTTTTGCGGCCTTTCCTGGTCAGCCAGGCATTCAAGTCGAAGATGGTGGTCCAGGTCTTTCCAAAGTCCAGGGACAGATAGGTGTAGCGGGCGTTCTTGCCCTCGGCGATGATTTCGGTACCCCCGTTCCAGGTGTATCCGGATTTCGGTCCATATTCATTGGCCAGGACGATGTTCTTGTAGACGGAAAGCCCCCAGGACGAAGCGAACTTGACTTGGGGATTGGAGCCCTTCAGTACTACTGACCAGGATGTGGATCCCGTCCCATACCCTTTGGAAAGGTAGACCCTACGCATGGTGGTCGCCGTGATCTGGATGAACACCAGCAGTTCCCCGTTTTCCAGCGGGAGAACTGCTTCGATGAATTCTCCGGGGAACGTCCGAACGACTTTCCACGTGACGCCTTCGTCAAGTGTTTCTTTCAGAGTGTTGCTGTAGCAATTCCAGCCCCGGGTACGGTACCTGTTCATGACAACCATGATGTCGGACTGCAATTTGGCTGTGGCCGTGAGGTTGGTGGCCGTAAGGGGTGCCCGTTGCGGAGCGTAGACCGTGGAGGCCTGCAGTTCCGTCGGCACGGCTGCGTTTGCTCTTGGGGCACCAAGGGACCCTACAAGAGCGGGCACCGAACCCGCTGCGACCAGGCCCAGCGCCGAACGCCGGCTGATTCCGAATTTCCCCTGAGACGGCATACTGCGCTCCAATGCTGAGACGATCGGCCAAGGTGAACCGGCGGAAGGCCACGAATCCCGCTGGTCCCCGATCTCCCGCGCCCACGAGGCCGCATGGCGCCCGTGCCACCATCTGCTGACCTGCGCTAGCACGCCCCGTATGGGACAAGATAGAGACAGCACCCTGTAAAAAGCTTGGGCGGACGGACGGCTCGTCGGAGGTGCCCACTTTCAGACCCGGACCAGGTCCCTGAAAAAGAACGCGGGGTCACTTCACGCCCATCCGAACGACGCGGATGGACGCGAAGTGACCCCGCGTTGTATTGAGGCGGAGGGGTCAGACGCCCAGGAAGCTGATGGCCCCCTGCTTGAACGCGCGGCTGGTGATGGCGTTGGTGTGGTTCCGGCCCGGGAGGAGCAGCTGCTCGACCATGGCGCCCGCCTTGGCACCGAGTGCCGCGAGTTCCGGCATCGACGCGGCACGGTCGTCCTTTTCCCCGGCCACCAGCAGCATCGGCACATGCGGCACGGCCTCGGCGGGATCGAACGGCTCGCTCTTGACGGCTTCCACAAGGGACAGCAGCGAGAAGATGTTGTTGCTGGGCAGCATCTGGGCCATCTTCAGCAGTCCGGCAGTGGACGCGTCGGCGATCGGGGTGCCGTCGGCCAGGTGGCGCTGCGCGGCAACGAGGTCGAAGTCGGCCAGCGGATCGGCGACGTTGGGTCCGCCCAGCACCAGCCGGTGCACCAGCTCGTGCTGGGTGGCGCCGAACTCCCAGGCGAGCCGGGAGCCGAGCGAGTAGCCGACCAGGTCCAGTCCGCTGGAAGGGTCGCCGTCGCGCAGGGGGCGGACGCCGGCGTCGAACGCGATCTGGAGCAGATCCGCGCGGATCCTGCTGGGCGTGTAGGAGTCCATGTCCTCGGGGGCGCCGCTGCGGCCGTGGCCGGGCAGATCCACGGTGATGACGCGGCGGCCGGCCTCCAGCAGCGCGGTGAGCCAGCCGGTGTCCTCCCAGTTGAGCTTGGAGGAGGAGGAAAAACCGTGCAGCAGCAGCACGGGGCGCAGCCCGGCGTCGGACGCGGGCTCATGGACTCCAACATACAGCTGGGGGTCGGTGCCCTCGACGGTGTGGGAATGCTGTTCGCCGGTGTGTCTGCCGCTCATGGTGTCAGTCCTCATCAAGTACGGCGCTCAGGCGGACCCGGCGCTTCGGTGCCTCTTCCTTCGGGACCGTGCCCACGATGCCGGCGGTGTTGTCCGGCACCTCAAACACAATCAGGGGCTCGCCGACATTGATTTTGTCGCCGGGCCCGCCGTGGATACGCACCACTTTACCTGCCTGCGGACTGGGCAATTCAACGGCTGATTTCGTGGTTTCCACTTCAACGAGTGGCTGGTTGCGCTCCACCTGGTCGCCCGGGGCTACGAGCCATTCCAGCACGGTTGCCTCGATCAGGCCCTCGCCGAGGTCCGGCAGCGGGAAGGAAATTTCAGCCACGTTTGTACTCCAATACTCGCTGGATCCCGAAGAGGATCCGGTCAATGTTCGGGATATATTCGTCTTCCAGGTCTCCCGAAGGGTACGGGACATCGAAGCCGGTAACCCGCTCCACCGGGGCCCTGAGCGTGTCGAAGCAGCTCTGGGTGATCAGCTGGGCCACCTCGGCGCCCAGACCGGAGGTGAGCGGCGCTTCGTGGACGACGACGGCGCGGCGCGTCTTGCGCACGGAGGCGGCCAGGGACGCGGCGTCGATCGGCTTGAGCCAGCGGAGGTCCAGGACCTCGATGTCGATCCCGTCCTCGGCGGCGAGTTCGGCCACCTGGAGGCAGCGGGCCACCATGGCGCCCCACGCGACGAGGGTCAGGTGCCGGCCTTCGCGCATGACCTTCGCCCCGGTGGGGGAGCCGCCGGCTGCATCGTGGCTGGCGAGGTCCACCTCGCCCTTCTGCCAGTAGCGTGACTTCGGCTCCATGAAGATCACCGGGTCCGGCCGCGACGCGGCGTACTTGAGCAGGTGGTACGCCTCGTGCGGGGTCGACGGCGAGACGACCTTGAGCCCGGGCACGTGGGCGAAGAGCGCCTCGAGGCTTTCGCCGTGGTGTTCGGGGGCGCGGATGCCGCCGAAGCTAGGTACGCGCAGCGTGATGGGCATCGGCAGGGTGCCGCGGCTGCGGTAGTTCATCCGTGCGATCTGGCAGACGATCTGGTTGAGGGCGGGGTAGGCGAAGCCGTCGAACTGGACCTCGGGGATGGGGTGGAATCCGGCCATGGCCAGGCCCACGGACATGCCGAGGATGCCGGATTCGGCCAGCGGCGTGTCGAAGACGCGCTGTTCGCCGTGTTTGGCCTGCAGGCCGTCGGTGATGCGGAAGACGCCGCCGAGCCGGCCGCAGTCCTCGCCGAAGATCAGGGTCTTCGGGTCTTCCGCGAGCACCTCGTCGAGGGCCCGGTTGAGGGCCTGCTGCATGGACATCACGGTGGTCGTTGCGGCGGCGGCGGTTGCGGCGGCGTCCCGGGTTGAGCCTGCGGCAGCTGCGCCTTCGAGTATCGAGTTAGACATGTTCGGACTCCTCGCGCCAATTGGCGGCCTGGGCCTGCAGGGCAGGGGTGGTTTCCTGGAAGACCAGGTCAAACATTTCGGTGCCGGGGCGGGAGCCGAGCGCCTGGATGCCGGTGCGGATCTGTTCCTCCTCGGCCTTGGCCGCGGCGAGGGCCTCGGCGAAGAACGCCTCGTCGGCGATGCCGTCGGCGAGCAACCGCTGCCGGAACCGTTCCAGCGGGTCCAAGCCGGCGCCGTCGCGCTCCTCATCGAGCGAGCGGTAGCGTCCCGGATCATCCGAGGTCGAGTGCGGGCCGCGGCGGTACGTCATGGCCTCGATGAGGACGGGGCCGTTCCCGGCCCGGGCGTGCGCGAAGGCGCGGCGGGTGGCCTCGACGACGGCGACGACGTCGTCGCCGTCGATCCGCAGGGCCGGCATGCCGTAGCCGGCGGCGCGGCCCGCGACGGAGCCGCCGGCCACCTGGCGTTCGGTGGGAACCGAGATCGCCCAGCCGTTGTTCTGGACGAAGAACACCACGGGGGCCTTCATCACCGCGGCGAAGTTCAGGGCCTCGTGGACATCGCCCTGGGAGGAGGCGCCGTCGCCGAAGTAGGTCAGCGCAACGCCGAGTTTGCCGTCAGAGCCTGTCCCGGCACGGCCGGACAACGTCTGGCCGTGGGCCCAGCCGACGGCGTGCAGCACGGAGCCGGCCACGACGGCCTGGATCGGGGCGAGCCGGGATTCCAGGGCATCGTAGAGACCGCCGTGCCACGTGGCCTTGTGGGTGGACATGTACGCCACCATGTCCACGCCCATGGTGCGGGCCACCCCCATCTCGCGGTAGGTGGGGAAGACGAAGTCCCGGGTGGTGTCCACGGCGTAGCCGCTGCCCACCTGGGCCGCCTCCTGGCCGAGTTCGGGTGCGTAGCCGGGGATGATGCCCTGGCGCTGCCAGCCGATGGCCGAGGTATCGAGGTGGCGGACGGCCACCATCAGGCAATAGAGCTCGCGGAGCTGGGCGGGAGTGAGCGGTTCGGCGGCATCGCCGGAAGCCACGGGAAGTGTGTCCATGGCTGTGACCCTAGTCACCCGCAGTGCGGTGTGCAATCAGCGGTTAAATTACTGACCAGCCTGCACAAGAGTGCTAGCCGGACTGGCGTCGGGCTTGACATTTTGTGCAGTCTGGTCAGTTGTGGGGCCCGGTCCGGCTAATGCCCGGAGTGCTACTTCCCGGCGTCGGCGGGTTCGGTCTGCTCGGCCGGTGCCGCGCTACGGTTGCGGGTAAGCCGGGCACCGATCCAGCAGGCCGCGGCGATGCCGGCGACCAGGATGATGGTGCTGACCAGCTGCTTGCTGCTCTCCGGGCTGCTGAAGCCGACGGCGAAGATCAGGGCCAGGAGCACCAGGCCGAAGATCGTCAGGCCCGGGAAACCCTTCATTCGCAGCGGCAGGACGGTGCCGTCGCGGTCCGCGCGGCGGCGCAGGATCAGCTGGGACACCAGCGCGGAGCCCCAGACCATCAGGCAGGTCGAGCCGACCAGCTGGAACAATGCCGGGAGGATCTTCTCCGGGAAGAGCAGTTCCAGCACGGCGGCCAGGAAGCCGAACGCCACGGAAACGCCGACGGCGAGCATCGGCACCCGTGCCTTGTTGATTTTTGACAGGAAGCGGGGGGCCTCGCCGCGTTCGGACAGCGAGAAGACCATCCGGGATGCGCCGTAGAGGTTTGCGTTCAGGGCCGAGAGGAGCGCGACGACGGCCACCAGCGTGATGGCGGCACCGGCGCCGGGGATGCCTGCCACGTTGAGGACGCCGGCAAACGGCGAGGCAAGTTCTTCCGACGTGTAGGGAAGGACCGCGGCGATGACGAACACGGAGCCGATGTAGAAGACCAGGATCCGCCACACGACGGTGCGGATCGCCTGGCCCACGCTGTGCTGCGGGTTCTCGGTCTCCGCGGCGGCAACACTGACAATCTCGGTGCCGCCGAACGCGAAGATCACTACGAAGAGCGCGGTGGCGATTCCGCCCAGGCCGGCGGGGGCGAAGTCGGCGGTGAAGTTAGTGAGGCCGGGGGACTCGACGGCCGGAAGCCAGCCCAGCAGCAGGGCGGTACCGATGCCCAGGAACAGCAGGATCGCGGCCACCTTGAGGATGGCGAACCAGAACTCGAACTCGCCGAAGTTCTTCACCCCGGCGAGGTTGATCACGGTGAACACGACCATGAAGATCAGTGACAGGGCCCAGACGGGAATGACAGGCCAGACCGTGAACAGCAGGGCGGCGGCGCCGAGGGCCTCGGCGGCGATCACCACCACCAGCTGCAGCCACCAGAGCCATCCGACCGTGGCTCCCGCAGTCCTGCCCATGGCCTTGGCGGCGTAAACGGAAAATGCGCCGCTGTTGGGGTTGGCGGCTGCCATTTCGCCCAGGGCCCACATCACGAGGATGATCAGCGTTCCGGCGACGAGGTAGGAGATGAGGACGGCGGGGCCGGCGGCCTGGACTCCGGCCCCCGAACCCAGGAACAGGCCGGCGCCGATGGCACTGCCGAGTCCCATCATGGTGAGTTGGCGTGGCTTCATGCTGTGGCCGAGTTTCAGGCCGGGGCGCTCCGCGGTGGACTTCATTGTCATGCTTGCGAACCTTCTTGTGGTTTTGATCTTGGGTCCTTATGGGACCTATTGAATTTACCGCTCCGGAGCGCAGTATCCGAGCGCCGAGCGTGAGAGCATGGTGACAGTTTGTTAGTCGGCGGCGACGTTTCCATGATGATTTGTGGTACGAAAGCGTCCACAGGAGGAGGATTCGATGGACGTTGATGCCCTGGATGCGAAAATTGTCCGATTCTTCACCGATTCACCGCGGGCCTCGGTGCTGGAGGCCTCGCGTGTGCTCAAGGTGGCCCGCGCGACCGTGCAGTCACGGCTGGACCGGATGCAGGACAGCGGCGTCATCGGCTCGTGGGTACCGCAGCCGGATCCGGCCCACTTCGGGTTTCCCGTCGTTGCATTCTGCTCCCTGACGATCAACCAGGACCTGGGGCACGACGCCGTGGTGGAGGCCCTCGCGGCGATCCCGGAACTGATCGAAATCCACACCGTCTCCGGGGGCTCGGACCTGATGGCCCGCATCGCGGCCCGCTCCAACCCGGACCTGCAGCGCGTGCTGGATGCCATGATCGCCACCCGGACGGTGTTGCGCTCGTCCTCGGTGATTGTGCTGAACACCCACTTCCAGGGCCGCACCCTCCCGCTGCTGGAAGCCGCCGCCGCGGGACGGTGAGCCGCGCCCGCCCCGGCCCGGCCGGCGCCTCGGATCCGCCTGGCTTCCACCGCGGCCCGACCCCATGCGAACAGTGTGAGCTGCAACATTTTGCGCCCGGCGGCCAACGTCGTAGAATTAGTTCTAGTCAATTTGACTATAACTACTCCGGCGGTCGGGCCGGACCGTCCGGGCCGTCCCAAGCGACCGCCCGGAGCCCGGAAATGCGGGGTGAATCGCCATCTACACAACAGCTGCCAACGTCGCCGAGCGCCAGCTCGCGCCGCCGTCGTTGGCCATCTCCACGGTGATCTTCGCCCTCCGCCCCAGCGAGCGTTCCGGACGCCCCACCCTTTGGATCCCGCTGGTGCGCCGGATCCGCGAACCCTTCAAGGGGCTGTGGGCCCTGCCCGGGGGGCCGCTGACCCACTCCGAGTCGCTGCAGGACGCCGCCTCGCGGAACCTGCAGGAGACCACCGGCCTGGCGCCCAGCTATCTCGAACAGCTGTACGCCTTCGGCGGCCTGCACCGCTCGCCCACCCAGCGCGTCGTCTCGATTGTGTACTGGGCGCTGGTGCAGCCCACCGAGGCCGCGCTCGCGGACGAATCCGAAAACGTCCGCTGGTTCCGCGCGGACCGGCTCGGCGAACTGGCCTTCGACCACAACGCGATCATCGACTACGCGCTCTGGCGGCTGCGCAACAAGATGGCCTACGGCTCCATCGCGTACCACCTGCTCGGCGAGTACTTCACCCTGGCCCAGGTCCGGGAGGTCTACGAGGCCGTCCTGGACCGCGAGCTGGACCCGGCCAACTTCCGCCGGCAGGTCAAGGCGACGCCCGAAATCGAAGAAACCGATCAGTACCTTCAGGGCGGCAAACACCGCCCGCCCCGTCTCTACCGCTTCACCGGCCGCCCAGGCCTTGACCCAGACAACAGGAGCACACCATGAGCAGCGTCAACACGGCCATCCAGCTGATCACGCGCGAACAGGCCGCGAGCAGCGCCAAGGGCATTGCTGCAGCCGCCTCCACCTGCAGTCCGACGCTCGCCCGCGGGCCCTGGGACTTCGACCTCGCCGAGGCCCTTGCCGGTGTGCCCGCCTACGGACCCGGCGCCTCCGTCGCGGACCACGCCCCGGCGTCGACGCCGCGTCAGGGACAGCTGCCGGAGGAGTACAAGCGTGCCAGCGACGCCGAACTCGACACGCGGATCCGGGCAGCCAAGGCAACGCTCGGGGACCGCGCCGTGGTGCTGGGCCACTTCTACCAGCGTGACGAGGTGGTGGAATACGCCGATTTCGTGGGTGACTCGTTCCAGCTGGCCAACGCCGCGCTGACCCGCCCGGACGCCGAGGCCATCATCTTCTGCGGAGTGCACTTCATGGCCGAGACCGCGGACATCCTGTCCCGGCTGGACCAGGCCGTGATCCTGCCCAACCTGGCCGCGGGCTGCTCGATGGCGGACATGGCGGACATCGACTCCGTGACCGAATGCTGGGAACAGCTCGAGGAACTGTTCGGTACCGAGCCCGACGCCGACGGCCGGGTCCCGGTCATCCCGGTCACCTACATGAACTCCTCCGCCGCGCTCAAGGGCTTCTGCGGCGAGCACGGCGGCATCGTCTGCACCTCCTCCAACGCCGCCACGGTCCTGGAATGGGCGTTTGAGCGCGGCCAGCGCGTGCTGTTCTTCCCGGACCAGCACCTCGGCCGCAACACCGCCAAAGCCATGGGGGTGCCGCTCGAACAGATGCCGATGTGGAACCCGCGCAAGGACCTCGGCGGCAACAACGAGCAGACCCTCGCGGACTCCCGCGTGATCCTGTGGCACGGTTTCTGCTCGGTCCACAAGCGCTTCAACGTGGGCCAGATCGAGAAGGCCCGCGCCGAGTTCCCGGGCGTCCAGGTGATTGTGCACCCGGAATGCCCCATGGAAGTGGTGGACGCCGCCGATTCCGCCGGTTCCACGGATTTCATCCGCAAGGCCATCGCCGCCGCGACCGAGCCCACCACGTTCGCCGTCGGCACCGAGATCAACCTCGTCAACCGGCTGGCCGCGGAAAATCCGCAGCACACCATCTTCTGCCTGGACCCGGTGATCTGCCCCTGCTCCACGATGTACCGCATCCACCCCGGCTACCTCGCCTGGGTCCTGGAGGCGCTGGTCCGGGGCGAGGTGGTCAACCGCATCGCCGTGGAGGACGCCGTCGCCGCCCCGGCAAGGGTAGCCCTCGAACGGATGCTGGCGGCACGGCCGTGACCAGGCCGCCGCGTTTGGTGGTGGTGGGCAGCGGCATTGCCGGGCTGTACGCCGCGCTGCTCGCCGCTGACGCCGTCCTCGACGGCGGGCCCGCCTGCGAGGTGGTGCTCCTGAGCAAGGGAACCCTTGAGCAGAGCAATACCTTCTACGCCCAGGGCGGCGTCTCGGCCGTGCTCGCGCCGGGCGAAGCGGCACCGGGAGATTCCGTGGAGGCCCACATCGCCGACACCCTCGCCGCCGGGGCCGGGCTCAATGACCCGGACGCCGTCCGTGTCCTGTGCACCGAGGCCGTCCGGGACATCGCCGGCCTGGGCCGCTACGGCGTGCGCTTCGACGCCGGACCCGGCGGAGGCCCGGCGCTCGGCCTCGAGGCGGCACACTCGGCAGCCCGCATCCTGCACGCCGGCGGCGACGCGACAGGTGCGTGCATCGCCCGCGCCCTCGTCGCCGCCGTCCTGGACCGCGCCGTCCTGGACCACATGGACCGGGGCCGGCTGCGGGTCGAGACCGGAGCCTTCGTCACGGACCTGCTCACCGAACACCCCGGCGAGGGCCAGGTAGGCGCCGCCCGGGTCACCGGCGTCGCCTACCTGGCCGACGGGCAACCCCGGCATTTGGACGCCGACGCGGTGCTCCTGGCCACCGGCGGTGCCGGACGGATTTTCGCCCGGACCAGCAACCCCTCCGTCGCCACTGCCGATGGCCTGGCCCTGGCCTGGCGGGCGGGGGCGGCGGTCCGGGACCTGGAATTCTTCCAGTTCCACCCGACGACGCTCGCGGCGGACGAAGTGCCCGGTGCTCCGCCGGCGCTGCTCATTTCCGAGGCGGTCCGCGGGGAAGGCGCCGTCCTGCTGGACGCCGCCGGCTACCGTTTTATGCCCGATTACCACCCGGACGCCGAGCTTGCGCCGCGCGACGTTGTCTCCCGCAGCATTGCCCTGCACCTCGCCGCGACCCGTGCGCCGGCGGACAGCCCCGTTTTCCTGGACGCCCGGGGGATCGAGGCCGCCCGCGGGCCGGGATTCCTGGCCCGGCGATTCCCCACCATCACCGCGGCCACCCGCGCCGCCGGCTACGACTGGACCACGCAGACGCTCCCGGTGTCCCCGGCGGCGCACTACTGGATGGGGGGTGTGTCCACCGACCTCTGGGGGCGCACGTCGGTGCCGGGACTGTTCGCGGCCGGTGAAGTCGCGTGTACCGGCGCACAGGGCGCGAACCGGCTGGCGAGCAATTCACTCCTGGAAGGGCTGGTCTTCGGCCGCCGGGCGGTGGAGGCAATCCTCGGTGACGACCCGTCGCACGACGGCACTCCGGCCCCGCATGATGGCACGTCGCACGACGGCACTCCGGCCCCGCTTGATGGCACGTCGCACGACGGCACTGCTCCGCGTGCTCCCCACGATCGCCCTAGCCTCGCAAGCTCGGCCAGGGAACCCGGATCGTGTGGGCCCACGGCCGCGGGCGGCCTCCCCTTGACGCACGCTTCCGCAGCGCTGCCGCGCGACTTCGGGGGGAAAGGAACTCTACCGGCGGCCCCCGAGGTTGGTGTTGCGAAAACTGAGGCTGGTCCCGGGCCATTTTCCCGCGAGGCCCTGCGGCGGTTGATGACTGCGGACGCCGGGGTCCTGCGCAGCGGGGAGCAACTGCGGGAGGCGGAGTACGTGCTGACTTCGTGGGCCGCGGTCGTCCGTCCCGAAAGCCCGACGGACGCAGTGGACCCGCGGGAGCACGAGGACCGGAACCTGCTGCTCGCCGCGCAACTCCTGGTGGCGGCCGCCCGGCAGCGGACCGGCTCCGTCGGCGCCCACTACAGGGCCGACGCGACAGCCGCCGCGCCCGCCCTGCTCGCAGCCCCCGCCCGCTCCAACCCGCCGGCCGGCGCACACGGCCACCGGCATGCCAAAGCATCACGTCCGAAACAAAGGATCCCGTCATGACAGCACCCGCCGCAGCCCGCCCGGCCGCCCTCCCGGCGACGGCGCTCGCCGGAACCCTCCCCGCAGCAGCCGTCGACGCTGTGCTGCGGGCGGCCCTGCTGGAGGATGCCCCGTACGGTGACATCACCTCGCAGACACTCATCCCGGCGGACGCGCGCGCGACGGCGGTCCTGGCTGCCCGCGTGCCCGGCGTGCTCAGCGGCGGGGAGGTGTTCGCGGCGGCGATGAAGCTCACGGACCCGGACGCCGCCGTCGAACTCCTGGTGGCCGACGGCGCCGCGTTTGCCGCCGGCACCGTGCTCGCGAGGGTCCGCGCGAACGCCCGCGCCGTGCTGCTCGCCGAACGGGTGGCCCTGAACCTCGTCCAGCGGATGAGCGCCATCGCCACGAAGACGGCGGAGTTTGTCGCCCTGGTGGAGGGCACCGGGGCGCGTATCACTGACACCCGCAAGACGACGCCGGGGCTGCGCGTGCTGGAACGGTACGCCGTCCGCTGCGGCGGCGGAGCCAACCACCGCTTTGGACTCTCCGACGCCGTGCTGGCCAAGGACAACCACCTGGCCGTCCTGACCGGGGGAGACCCGTCGAAGCTGACTGCCGTGCTGCGGGAGGCCAAAGCGCGTCTGGGGCACACCACCCACTTTGAGGTGGAAGTGGACAGCATGGACCAGATCGGACCGGTGCTGGCGGCCGGGGTCGACACCATCATGCTGGACAACTTCACGCTGGCGGACCTCGCGGCCGGGGTGGCGCTGGTGGCCGGCCGCGCCCGGGTCGAGGCCAGCGGCAACGTCAACCTGGCTACTGTTGCCGGCATCGCCGCCACCGGCGTTGACGTCATCTCGATCGGCGGACTCACGCACAGTGTCGCCGCCTTGGACCTGGGACTCGACATTGAGCTGGGCCTCGGCACCGGACAGGGCCGTGAATCCGGCATCCAGGAGAGTGAACAGGCGCCCGAACAGACAGCCGGCCAGGCGGCGCCATGATCTTCCTCGACGCCGCGGCCACCACCCCGGTCCGCCGCGAGGTGCTCGAAGCCATGTGGCCGTTCCTGTCGGGGGAGTTCGGGAACCCCTCCAGCCACCACTCGCTCGGTGACGCGGCAGCCACGGCGCTCGCCGGGGCACGGACAGCGACGGCCCGGGCGCTGGGCTGCCGCCCGGGCGAAGTGGTCTTCACCTCCGGGGGCACGGAGGCGGACAACCTGGCCGTCAAAGGCATCGCCCTGGCCCGACGGGCGGGCGACCCGCGGCTGGACCGCGTGGTGATCAGCGCCGTCGAACATCCCGCAGTGGAGGAGTCGGCCCGCTACCTGGAGCGTGTGCACGGCTTCGCCGTCGACGTGGTGCCGGTGGATGCCCACGGCCGCGTCACCGGGGAGGCCCTCGCCGCCGTGCTCCGGCCGGAGACCGCCCTGGTCAGCATCATGTACGCCAACAATGAGGTGGGCACCGTGCAGCCGATCGCCGGGCTGGCCGCGCTGGCCCGGGCGCAGGGAATCCCCTTCCACACCGACGCCGTCCAGGCCGCCGGCTGGCTCCCGCTCGACACCGCAGCACTGGGCGTGGACGCCCTGAGCATCTCCGGACACAAGCTGGGGGCACCGAAAGGCAGCGGGGCCCTGTTCGTGCGCGGCCGGATCCGGCTGGAACCGGTGATCCACGGTGGCGGGCAGGAACGCGGGCGCCGGTCGGGGACCGAAAATGTGGCCGGGGCCGTGGCCCTCGCGACGGCGCTCACCCTTACCCGGAACTCACAGGGGGACCGAGCGGCCCACGTCGCGGCCCTGCGCGATGACTTCATCCATTCGGTGCGGGCCCGGGTTCCGGGCTCGGTCCTCACCGGCCATCCGAGCGAGCGGCTGCCCTCGGTCGCCTCCTTCTGCTTCCCGGGGACCAGCGGCGAATCCGTGTTGCTGGAGCTCGAACGGCTGGGGGTCATCTGCTCCAGCGGCTCGGCCTGCGCGGCGGGTTCGGACGAGCCGTCCCCGGTGCTGCGGGCGATGGGCATCGACGCCGAGGTTGCCCAGACCGCGGTCCGTTTCAGCTTCGACTCCACCATCACGGCGGCGGAGCTGCAGGAGGCGGCGGCGGCGGTCCGCACCGCCGTCGGCAGCGTCCAGGCCCTCGGCGCCCCCTGACCCCGGGTTGCCCTGTCACTTAATGCTGTTCTGGGGCCCTCAGAGAGACGTTATCTGACAGGGCAACCGCGGGGTCAGCGGTGCCGGGCGCGGCGGAAGATCCAGTGCCGCAGCAGGGTGAAGCGCACGGCTGTGGCCGCGAAGCCGGAGAGCGTGGTGGTCCACAGCTCGTCGGTGACCGTGGCCGCGGGGTTGATCCAGTGCAGGACGCCGAGGCTTCCGCCGGTGATCAGCAGCGCCACCAGGATCACGATCAGGCCGTTGAGATGGTCCCGCTTCATCCGGTGGCGTTCGGTGATTTTGAAGGTCAGCCGGCGGTTCAGGGCCGTGTTCATCAGTGACGTGAGGATGAGCGCCGTCGCATTGGCCGGCTGCGAGCCGAGGTGCGGACGGAGGAAGGCATACAGCGCCAGCGATGTGGCCGTGCAGACAACACCGACGGCGGTGAACCGCAGCAGCTGCCGGACCAGCGGGAAGCGGAGGACGCCGCGGTGTCGGCGGGATGACGACACGCCAGTGGCGGTGGCAGAGGCAGGAGCGGGGGCAGCGGCGAGCTGCTCGAGCTGGGCATCCATCCGCTCAGTACAGCTCGCCGACAGGGATCTCCACGGCCAGGCGGTTGGAGGGGCCGGCGAGGGGGCATGCCCACGCCTCGTTGTAGGCGCAGGACGGGTTGTAGGCGAAGTTGAAGTCGACGACGAACTCGGCCTCCGGGCCGGACCCCTGCACGCCGTGGAAGGCGCCCTTAATCGTGTCGAGCAGGTAGCGGCCCGCCCCGTAGCTGCCGCCGGGCTGCCCGGCTGTGGCATCACGGAACGGCACAAAGATGCCGCCGCCGTAGCCGTTGAGCTTCCACACGGCGAGCTGGCCCAGTTCCGGCAGGTCGAAGGTGCCCAGCCGGACAAACCGGACCAGGCCGTCGGTGCCGGTTTCGACGTTCATTTCCCGCCCGGCGCCCTCGTTCGTGAGCGGAATGTGGAAGCGGTAGATCGGATCGTAATCGGCCGTCTTCAGCCCGCCGAAGCTGGACTTGGCGGCCGCTGTGAGCGGCGACGCGGGGTGCGTGCCGAACATCCTGTCCCGCTCCTGGCGCCAGTAGGAATGCGCCTCGGCAGGATCCTCGGCCGCGATCTTCCGCACGTTGGCGTACAGCGCAAAGGTCCGGAGCCGCCAGTCCGCAATGTCGACGGCGGAGATGTCCGCCACGCTGTCCTGGGCCCCGAAATCCGTCGAGCCAAAATCCTGATCCGCCATGTCCCCAGCGTATCCCGCTTTCCCTGCGGCGAACCGCGCCTCCGGGCGCGGGGCACGGGCGTCCATCCACGCCGTCGACGGGAAGATTACGCTGGAGACGCCGGGACGCGGGGTCAGCTTCCACGAAACGCTGATCCGGGAGCTCTGAGCGGCACGATGTCCCGTTACGCTGGCACCATGACTGGGACGGATACCTTCCGGCGGACCTCGGCACGCTGCGTCCGCATCGCCGCTGCCGTGGCGCTCGCGGGCGCCGCTCTCTCCGGCTGCAGCAGCGAAGGCAAGGGCGCCCCCGCCTGGACGGCCGGCGGCACCCCGGGCACCAGCGCCTCCGGGACAGCGTCCCCGACCGATCCGTCCGCGGGCAGCACGACGCCGGGCGCGTCCCCGGGATCCACCGCCTCCGGCGCGGCGGAACCCGGCGCGGCGGAACCCGGCTCGACGGCGGCGGCCTGGAAGGTCTTCACCGATCCGGCGAAGACCGTCAGCTTCGAGCTCCCGCAGGAGTGGATCGCCCAGTCGGTGACCCCGGAGCAGGGAACCCTGCCCGGCGCCCTCAAAATCGAGGTCAAGGACGCCAAGGGCGGCTACCTCGCCACCCTGCAGACCGGCCTCCCGCCCCGGCCCGCCCCGGCGTGTGCGGACGACGCCGCGAAACCGTACGTCGTCGTCAGCAGTGTCCCGGTGGACCTGCCGCGCCGCGGCGGCGAGGGCACCATCGACCCGCGGGTGGTGTACCGGGTGATCCAGGGCTACAAGTACTTCGGCTCCTACGGCATCACCAACGTCGTCGGCGGCACGGAGGGAAAGTCCTGCCTGCTGCAGAACCTGGTCCGCGGTCCCGAGGGCAAGGGGGACTACTCCTTCGCCGACCTGACAGAGCTGAAGGCGTTCGCCACGGATGAGAAGGTCGCCCCGGCCCGGGCTTTTGACACCCTCGACCAGGCCGCCAAATACGTCAACGAAGGCTCGGAATTCGCCAACGTCCAGCGGATGCTAATGTCTCTGGAGATCAAAAACTAGTCCCGCACCGCCCGCACACAACCGGGCCGGAAGCGGTGACTGCACCCGCCGTAACCCTCACACCCCGGAGATACATGGAACGCTCTGTAGCCGCCCGCATGGCCTTCAAGACCGTGGCCGACACGAAGGTTGCACTGGCGGTGTCCGTGGCGCGCAATACCGGTTACAGCGGGTTCGTGGAGTCCCTGTCCGTGACCTCCGGCGGCGAGGATGTCCCGCTCACCGAGCTCTCGGACCACCACGGCGGGCGCTTCCACTACATGGAACTCGCCGATCCCACCGAGGTGCTCGTGGAGTACACGGCCACCGTCACCGGCTTCGCCCTGCCGGAGGAACCCCGGCTGATGGAACTCATCCGCTACGTCCGGCCGAGCCGATATGCCGAGTCCGACCGGCTTCTGCCGACGGCCTACGCGGAATTCGGCGGCGTGCAGGGTACCGAGCTGGTGCACGCGGTGCGCAACTGGGTGTTCAGCGAGCTGCGCTACATCAGCGGATCGTCCCGGGGGACCGACGGGGCCGTCGAGACCCTGCTGCACCGCCGCGGCGTCTGCCGGGACTTCGCCCACCTGGCAATCTCACTGCTGCGCGCCAAGAATGTTCCCGCCCGGCTGGCTGCGGTGTACGCCCCGGGACTGAGCCCCATGGACTTCCACGCTGTGGCGGAGGCCCACATCAACGGCGCCTGGTACGTCATCGACCCCACAGGGCTGG
This sequence comes from Pseudarthrobacter sp. PvP090, assembly GCF_040547365.1. Lineage (NCBI taxonomy): Bacteria > Bacillati > Actinomycetota > Actinomycetes > Micrococcales > Micrococcaceae > Pseudarthrobacter > Pseudarthrobacter sp. PvP090. The sequence continues at coordinate 151,675 of NZ_JBEPPO010000006.1, read as the reverse complement.
CACCGCGAGAGAGCATGCTACGGATCACCGCTGGCCGGGATTCCTCGGACACCGCATTCCTGTCGACGGTGGGCGGCAGCCTCTCGCTGACGCACCTTAACGTCACCGCCGTCGTCGACGGCGAACTGCCGGACGAGGATCCGGCGGCGCTGGTCACCCTCAGGTAGGGAAGCCACCGCAGCGCGAGCGGGTTCGGCTGCGGTGTATTAGAACTTTCCCGGCCCGAAATTCAGCGGCCGGGCTGAATAGCCGCCGGCCGGAAGCCGCGGGTCAGCGCGCCGCCACCGCCGCCCGCAGCTTCTCGGTCAGACGCAGCAGCTCCCGCTGCTCGGCTGCCGTCAGCGCCGGACCCACCAGGTTGGCGATGTCGCGGACGTGCTCCCGGCCGATCTGCTTCTGCAGCTCCCAGCCCGCTTCGGTGAGCCTGACCAGGACGCCGCGGCCGTCGTCGGGGGCCGGCATGCGCTCCACGAGGCCGCGCTTCTCGAGCCGCTCCACCAGCCGGCTCAGGCTGGACTGGCTCAGCAGCACGTGGTCGTTGAGCTCGTTCTGGCGGAGCCAGCCGGACGGGCATCGGGAGAGCGTGAACAGCACGTCGTACTCGTTGATGGCGAGGCCCTTGAAAGCGGGGCCGGCCTGCAGCCGGCGCATGACCGCCACCTGGGCGCGGAACAGGGATTCCCAGGTTTCCGCGGCCAGGCGCACCGGTGACTCGGATGTTTTCGTGGACATCACACGCTCTGGGTGCCGGCGCGGCTGTCGGCGTCGCTGGCAGACTGACCGGCGGCGGCCAGGGATGCGGCGACGCGGCCGGCGTGGGTGGGCGGTTCGGGGACGTGGGCCGGGGTCTTGTCGGCGTATTCCTTGCGGAGGACCGGCAGGACCTCTTCGCCGAACAGGTCCAGCTGCTCCAGCACGGTCTTCAGCGGGAGGCCGGCGTGGTCAATCAGGAACAGCTGCCGCTGGTAGTCGCCAAAGTACTCACGGAAGGTCAGCGTCTTTTCGATGACCTCCTGCGGGCTTCCGACGGTCAGCGGGGTCTGCGAGGTGAAGTCCTCGAGCGACGGGCCGTGGCCGTAGACCGGGGCGTTGTCGAAGTAGGGGCGGAACTCCTTGACGGCGTCCTGCGAGTTCTTCCGCATGAAGAACTGTCCGCCAAGGCCCACAATTGCCTGGTCGGCCTTGCCGTGGCCGTAGTGCTCGTAGCGCTCGCGGTAGAGGCCGATGAGCTGCTGGTAGTGCTCCTTGGGCCAGAAAATGTTGTTCGCGAAGAAGCCGTCGCCGTAGTAGGCGGCGACCTCCGCGATCTGCGGCGTGCGGATGGAACCGTGCCATACGAAGGGGGCGACGCCGTCGAGCGGTCGCGGCGTGGAGGTGAAGTTCTGCAGCGGCGTGCGGTGCTTGCCGGACCAGTTGACGGTGTCCTCGTCCCAGAGGCGGCGCAGCAGGCTGTAGTTCTCGATCGCAAGTTCGATTCCGTCCTGGATGTTCTTGCCGAACCAGGGGTAGACGGGGGCCGTGTTGCCGCGGCCCAGGACCAGGTCCACACGTCCGTCGGCCAGGTGCTGGAGCATGGCGAAGTCCTCGGCGATCTTCACCGGGTCATTGGTGGTGATCAGCGTGGTGGCCGTGGACAGGATGATGCGCTCCGTCTGGGCGGCGATGTAGGCCAGGGTGGTGGTGGGGGAGGAGGAGAAGAAGGGCCGGTTATGGTGCTCGCCAATGGCGTATACATCCATGCCGATTTCCTCGACCTTTTTGGCGATCGCCACGGACGCCTTGATGCGCTCGTGCTCCGTGGGTGTGCGGCCCGTGGTGGGGTCGGTAGTGATATCGCTGACGCTGAAGACGCCGATCTGCATGATGTGCCTTTCCGTGGCCGGAGACTTCCGGGAGCTGTATTTAACTATAACCGATATACATGCATTTGCATCTATCGACGAGTATAACGTCCGCCGCGGCAGAATATTCCCCCAGCGGTGCCCGCGCCGGGCGGCATGGGCGGGCGGCGGATACCTCACTGCCGGCTTGGAGCCACGCGACCCGGACAAGGCCTTTCCCCGGAGCGGCTTGGGCGTTATCTTCGTACCCTGGAGGATGCCCACATGATGAGAAGGCTCGGGAAGGCCGCTGCCGCCGCAATCCTGCTTGCGATCAGCCTCGTGATATCCGGCTGCACGGCTTCCCGGCTGGAGCCTGCGGCCGGGGTGGACGCGCGCGCGGTGCTGGCGGAGTTCAAGGGCCGGGGCATGGTGGAACACCTGGAGGCGCTGCAGCGCGTCGCGGATGACAATGATGGCAACCGCGCCTCGGGGACGTCCGGGTATGAGGAATCCGCGCGCTACGTCGAGGAGCAGTTGCGCGCTGCCGGGTATTCCCCGGTCCGGCAGAGCTTCACCTTCCGGGGCGAGGGCAGGGGCCGCAAGCAGGTGGAGAGCTTTAACATCCTCGCCGACACGGCCGGCAGTGCCGAGAACACCGTGGTGGTGGGCGGCCACCTGGACTCCGTGCGCGAGGGGCCAGGGATCAACGACAACGCCAGCGGGGTTGCGGCCATGCTTGAGACCGCCGCCTGGCTGAAGGAAAGCGGGATCACGCCGGTGAACCGCGTCCGGTTTGCGTTCTGGGGCGGCGAGGAGGACGGCCTCTTCGGGTCCCAGCACTACGTCGATGAGCTGAGCGGGTCCGAGAAATCGCAGACCGCAGCAAACCTGAACGTGGACATGCTGGCCTCCCCGAACGGTGTGCGCTCCATTCACGACGGCGACGGGTCGGATTTCGAGGAGGCCGGGCCGTCGGGGTCGAAGCAGATCGAGGACGTCTTTTTCCGCTTCTTCGAGGAGAACTCGCTGCCGGCCGAGACAACGCCCTTTGACGGCGGGTCCGACTACGATGCGTTCCTGCGGGCCGGAATTCCCGGCGGCGGGCTGTTCAGCGGCGACGTGAAACGCAAGACCAAGGCCCAGGTGCAGTCCTACGGCGGTGTGGCCGGCAAGGACCTCGATTCCTGCTACCACGAGGCCTGCGACACCATCAGTAACACCAACGCGGACCTGCTCAAGGAAATGTCCGCCGCCCTGGCCTATGCCACCGCCACCTACGCCTTGGCCCCGCGGGGCTGAGTTCCGGGCAACCGCCGGGCTGGGCAACCCCGCCCGCCGCGCAGAAATAGGACGCGGCAACGGGGCTATGGGGCGGGTTCCGGACTACTTGATGCTGACATCAGCCCGTGTAAGTACAGCTAAGTAGGGCGGGCCGGATATTGATGAAGTATTCGAGTATGGCCTACGGATCCGTAATTTAGCGGCGTTCCATACCTTTGAATCATGACCGGTTACGCCTCCTGACGGCGGCATTGCGCCGCAATACTTTGTGCCCGTGACCGATTTCCGGATGTCTGAGCCCTATGAGGGCCGGGGAATAGAACGAAGGAAAGCTACTCATGGATATTTTTGAAGTCCTTGAATCAGAAGTCCGCACATACTGCCGCGCCTGGGACACGGTCTTTGATCGGGCGTCGGGCAGCACGCTCTACAGTGAGGACGGCAGGGACTACCTTGATTTCTTCTCCGGCGCCGGAGCCCTGAACTACGGACACAACAATCCTGAGCTGCTGCGGCCACTCGTTGAATATCTCCTTTCCGGCGCAATCGTTCATTCCCTCGACATGAAGACAGTAGCCAAACGGCGCTTTCTGGAAACCTTCCACGAACTGATCCTCAAGCCCAGGAAGTATGACTATAAAGTCATGTTTCCCGGGCCCACGGGAACAAACTCGGTGGAGGCGGCATTGAAGCTGGCTCGAAAGGTAACCGGTCGGCCCCATATCCTCAGTTTTACGAACGCATTCCACGGGATGACTCTTGGTTCCCTGGCTGTGACGGGTAATTCCATGAAGCGGGCGGGCGCCGGGGTTCCGCTGACGAACGCCTCCAGCATCCCCTATGACGGGTTCCTTGACGGCCAGACGGCGGACTTCCTGTGGCTCCGCCACGCCCTCGAAGACAGCGGCTCGGGCGTCGACAAGCCCGCCGCCGTCATCGTCGAAACAGTCCAGGGTGAAGGCGGGCTCAGAGCCGCCCGCGCCTCCTGGCTCCAAGGCCTGGCGGAACTGTGCCGCCAGCACGGCATCCTGCTCATCGTTGATGACGTACAGGCAGGATGCGGGCGAACGGGCACGTTCTTCAGCTTTGAGGATGCCGGCATCACCCCGGATATCGTCTGCCTGTCGAAGTCGATTTCAGGCTTCGGCCTGCCATTGTCCCTGACACTCTTCAAACCGGAGCACGACATCTGGAAGCCCGGCGAGCACAACGGCACCTTCCGGGGCCACAACCCCGCATTCGTGACGGGGACTGCTGCCCTGGAGCGTTACTGGGGGGATCGGACCCTGGAAGCGAAAGTCGCAGGCCTTGCTTCGCAGTTGCACCAGGGGCTGGCCCAGATCGCAGCGGGAACCGAAGGTGCCCGTGTTCGGGGTCGGGGCCTGCTCGCGGGCATCTACTACCCCGACCACCAAACGGCAGGCAGGATCGCGGCCGAATCGTTCGCCCGCGGCCTTCTGGTGGAAACCTCCGGGCCTGAAGGGGAGGTCATCAAGACCATGCCCGCGCTGACTATCGATGCCGAGGACCTCATGAGGGGGCTCGACATTCTGGCCGGAGCCGCCGAGTCAGTGACCGGCGGAAAGGTTGCGGTGAAGTCCATTGCCTAGGACATGTTGCAGACGGAAATAGACAGCTACAAGCGACCGATCAGATTTTAGGAACGGCAGATGAGCACCCAGAAAGCAGCGGCAAACCAGGCTGGACCGGAGGGTCTCGGCTCGTGCTAGACGAATGGGACAAGGCGATGCCGCAAGGGTCCGTCGTCGTACAGAAGTTCGGGGGATCGTCTCTTGCGGACCCCTCCGGCATCCTCCGGGCTGCCGAGAGGATCGCCAGAACGCGGCAGAACGGATACCAGGTCGTGGCAGTGGTATCTGCCATGGGGGACACTACTGATGAACTGTGCGACCTCGCGGCCGGAGTTTCCCGTCGACCGCGGCCCAGCGACCTCGATGCCCTCCTGAGCACCGGCGAACTCGTGTCATCGGCCCTGTTGGCCATCGCATTGGCGGATCTAGGCCTGGCGCCCGTCACGTTCACGGGCAGTATGGCAGGCCTCATCACCGACAGCGTTCACGGCAGGGCGCAAATTACCGACGTCCGGCCCGACCGCATCCGCACCTCCCTGGACCGCGGGGAAGTGCCTATCGTAGCGGGATTCCAGGGCCGCACGAAGAAAGGCAAGAAGGTCACCACCCTCGGCCGGGGTGGCTCGGACCTGACCGCCGTGGCGCTGGCCGCGGCACTGGGTGCCGGCATCTGCGAGATTTACACGGATGTGGAGGGTGTCTACACCGCGGACCCTCGCATCGTCCCGAAGGCCCGCAAGATCGGCGTTCTCTCAAGCGAGGCAATGCTCGAGTTCGCGGCCTCCGGGTGCAAAGTACTGCACCTGCGGTGTGTGGAATACGCCCGTCGCTTCGGCATTCCGATCCATGTCAGGTCGTCGTTCGTGCCGGCGCCGGGAACACTGATCCTGCCGGGTCTTGACCGCCATCCCTTCCGGAAGCCCGTGCGGGAGCAACCCGTCGTGACCGGCGTTAGCGGAGTCAACTCGGCCGCGAGAGTTGTCGTTGTCGGAGTTCCCGAGGAACCGGAAAGCATGGCGCGACTGTTCCAGGTTCTTTCGCGGTCAGGGGTGAATGTCCAGACAATCGTCCAAAGCGCGGCAGGTTCAGGTTCCAGGCGTTCCAACGTTGCCTTGATAGTTCCTGCACCCGAGGCGTCTCCGGCCCTCGCAGTGCTGGGCGCTGCCCAAAGGACCATAGGGTTCGAAGGCCTGGAGCACCGCGGTGAAGTCGGCCGCGTGTCAGTCACCGGCGTGGGCATGCGGTCCTCGCCGGACGTCGTCTGCACCTTCCTGTGGACCCTCTCGGAAGCCGGCATCGACGTCGATCTCGTCGAAATATCGGAGACCTATGTTGCGGCCATCACCGGCGCCGAGCGGCTTGCGGAGGCTGAGCGCGCCGTCCGGCTGGCGTTTGGCATGGCCCCGGACGCCCAGGTGCCGGCAAGGTCTGGCCCACCGTCCGCCCCCGACCGTACCTGGGACAGCGACATCCGCTGGGGCTTTGACCTCAGGGGTTTGGCGTCCAGCCCTGGTTCGCGGGGGCAATTGACGGAACGGCAGATCATCCGGTGAACGGCACGGTAGTCGCGTCTGGGTTTCGAGCGAACCACCAGCTTGTCCGCGGCACGTCACTTCACGTGAAAGAGGCAATCCATGAGTAAAAAGGTGAGGGTCCAAAATGGCGCCACCGCCCCCGCGGAGCTGCGCGGAAAGGTCTTTGCGGACGGCGGCGCGGTGGAGGGAACGGTCCTGACGTCGGCCACTCCGGACCAGGCTGCCCGCTGGCACCAAGGCGAGCGGCTGGACCAGCTGTTCGAGGACCGCTGTGACCGGTTGCGGGACGATGGACTGGGATCCCAGATTGCCGTGGATGCCGGCGACGTGGTCTTGAGCTATTCGGAGCTGGATAGCCGGGCGAATCAATTGGCCCGCCACCTCCTGGCCTGTGGGGCCCGCCCCGGGGACCGCATCGCGCTGCTGTTCGACCAGCCGTGGCGCGCCTACGTTGCCATGCTGGCTGTTCTTAAAATCCACGCGGCCTATGTGCCCCTGGACCCGGGGTTCCCCCCTGACCGCCTCAAGTACATCGTTGAGGACGCCGATGTGGCGCTGGTTCTGTCCCTGTCACATCTCAAGGACCTGCTGCCGGAAGTCGCCGCCCAGACCGTGTGCCTTGACCACGTGCAGGCGCACGTTGACGCGGAAGACTCCTCCCGGTTAGGAGGGGTGGAGATGGGCGGGTCGAGTGATGAACTCGCCTACATTATTTACACCTCGGGTTCGACCGGACGGCCCAAGGGCGTGGCCGTGGAGCAGGCCAGCATATGCAATTTTGTCCGGGTGGCGTCCGCGTATTATGGCATCGAGTCCTCGGACCGGGTCTACCAGGGCATGACGATCGCCTTTGACTTTTCTGTCGAGGAAATCTGGGTGTCGTGGATGGCAGGGGCAACTCTGGTGCCAAAACCGGGCGGACCCAGCCTGCTGGGGGCGGAGCTGGCCGAATACTTGCAGGAGAAGCACATCACAGCCCTGTGCTGCGTGCCCACTCTGCTGGCCACCCTTGACGATGATCTGCCCGCCCTGAGGTTCCTGCTGGTCTCCGGTGAGGCGTGCCCCCGGGATCTCGTCACCCGCTGGCACCGCCCGGGCCGCCGCTTCCTGAATGTCTACGGGCCCACCGAGGCGACCGTCACGGCGACGTGGGCTCTCCTCGACCCCGATCGGCCCGTGTCCCTCGGGGTACCCCTGCCCACGTACTCGGCTGTCATTCTGGACCCTCAGGAATCCCGGGCATTGCCGGCCGGTGAATCGGGGGAGATCGGACTCGCCGGCGTGGGGCTGGCCCGGGGGTACGTCAACCGTCCGGATCTGACCGAGCGGGCGTTCATTCCGGATTTCCTCGGGATCGGGAACAATCCCTCCGGCCGGATTTACCGTACCGGGGACCTGGGCCGGATCAATGTTGCAGGGGAGATTGAATACTTTGGGCGGATCGACACGCAGGTCAAGATTCGTGGGTACCGCATCGAGCTGACCGAAATCGAATCGTTTCTGCTGCAGCTTCCGGGGATCGCCCAGGCAGTGGTTCAGACCTTTGAACCGGAGGGCGGATCGGTGGAGCTCGCCGCCTACTACACCCTTCGCCAGGACGTCACGAGCATCGACGCCGGCGAGATCCGGCAGATGCTGCGCACGCGGCTTCCCGGCTATATGGTTCCCGGGTATTTTGAGCAGCTGGAGTCCATGCCCATGATGGCCAGCGGCAAGGTGGACCGGAAGCGTTTGCCACAGCCCACGCACAGGCTTAGCCTGGCGGGCAACGGTTCCTACACTGCTCCGGCCACGGAGTCCGAGACGGCTCTGGCTGAGCAGCTTGGTGCCGTGCTGGGCCTCGAGAAAGTGTCCACGGACGCGCATTTCTTCAACGACCTGGGCGCGGACTCCTTGCTGATGGCTCACTTCTGCGCGCGTGTCAGGAAAGAAACAGGGCTGCCGCCAGCGGCAATGCAGGACATCTACCAGCATCCAACGGTTCGGCAGCTGGCCGAATGTCTGCAGGCCAGGCGCATCGAGGCGGACCTTGTCCCGGCTGCCCAGTCGGTTGACGATGCGCCGCCGGCGACGTTGCCCCGCGCCAGCTCCTTCCAGTACGTTCTCTGTGGTGCCATCCAGTTGCTCGTTTTTCTGGGCTACACAATGTACGCCGGCTGGCTGCTGGTTTTCGGCTTCGAATGGGTGTCCGGTGGAACCACACCCCTCGACATGTGGTTGCGGTCCGTGGGCTTCGGGATAGCCACCTTCCTGATCCTGTCACTGACCCCAATACTCGTGAAATGGGTCCTCGTGGGGAGATGGAAGCCGGGGCTGATTCCCATCTGGAGCATGGCGTACGTCCGGTTCTGGGCTGTCAAGACCCTGACGCGGGCCAATCCCCTCGTCCTGTTTGCGGGATCACCGATCTATGTGCTGTACCTGCGGCTCCTGGGGGCAAAGATCGGCAAGGGCGTGGTGATCTTCTCCCGCACGGTGCCGGTGTGCACCGACCTGCTCACCATCGGCGACAACACCGTCATCCATAAGAACTCCTTCTTCCTCTGCTACCGGGCACGCCCGGGCGTCCTCGAGAAGGGTCCGGTGACTTTTGGCAGGAACGTCCTGGTGTCGGAGAAGACCACGTTCGACATCGGCACCTCGATGGGGGATGACACCCAGTTGGGCCACGCCTCGGCACTTCAGACGTCGCAGGCGGTACCCGATGGTCAAAGTTGGCATGGCTCCCCAGCCGAGCGCACCAGTACCCAATTCCGGCGGGTTCCGGAAGCGAACTGCAGCACACGCCGAAGAGTGATCTTCAGCCTGCTCCAGTTGTTCAACCGCCTTGTGCTCGTCGTCCCGGTCGCTGTCCTCGGGCTTGCCGCCCTGCTGCCCTCCTACCTGGACACCGGACACCTGCAATTAGGCGCGTTGGCGTTCTTTGTCGACGCACTGGTCGTGACACTGATCATGTTCATCGTCGGACTGATAACTGGCCTCATTTTTGTCCTCGGCGTTCCGCGTCTGCTGAACCTCTTCCTCACTCCGGACAAGGTCTATCCGCTGTACGGAGTCCACTATTCTCTACAGAGGATGATGGCCGGGATCTCCAACGCCGGGATCTATAAGAACCTCTTCGGTGACAGCTCCTACATCGTGCACTACCTCAAGGCCCTGGGCTATGACCTGGGCAAAGTGGTGCAGACCGGATCAAACTTCGGCCCGGCAGTGGGCCAGGAGTCGCCGTTCCTGAGCACCGTAGGATCCGGAACCATGGCCTCGGACGGCCTGAACATGATGAACGCGGACTTCTCGAGCACATCTTTCCGCCTCTCACGTGTCAGCGTCGCGGGCCGCAACTTCCTGGGCAACGACATCACGTTCCCGATAGGCGCCCGGGTCGGGGAGAACTGCCTTCTGGGCACCAAAGTGATGGTTCCGATCGACGGTCCCACCCGGTCGGACGTAGGTCTGCTGGGCTCGCCCCCCTTCGAAATCCCCCGGTCTGTGCAGCGCGACGCACAGTTCGATGAAGAGAAGCTTGAAGAGGAAAAGAACCGGCTCCTCCCGGCGAAGAACCGGTACAACATCAGGAGCATGGCAATATTCCTGGCCGTGCGCTGGTTCCTGCTGTACACCGGTACGCTCACCGCCGCCGTCGCCGTTTCGGCGCACGGCTACATCGGCGTGCTGGCGGTCTCCGCAGCCATGCTCGGCTTCATGCTGTTCAGCACCTTCTTCGCCATACTGGTCGAGCGCTCGGTCATGGGGTTCCGCCGCCTCAAGCCCGAGTACTGTTCGATCTACGACCGCTACTTCTGGCGGCACGAGCTGCTGTGGAAGCTGTTGGGCGGGGCGCCCTTCGGTGGGACACCGTTCAAGTCCATGTTCATGAGAATGCTGGGCATCAAGGTTGGCAAGCGGCTCTACGACGCAGGCTGCGGCATACCGGAGAAGACACTGGTGACCATCGGTGATGACTGTGCGCTCAACGAAGGAACGGTCATCCAAGGCCATTCCCTCGAAGACGGAACCTTCAAATCCGGCTACATTGTTCTCGGCGACCGCTGCACGATCGGCGTCGAAGCCTTCGTCCACTACGGGGTCACGATGGGCGACGGCTCGACCCTCGAAGCTGACGCGTTCCTGATGAAGGGCGAAGATGTCCCGGAAAACGCTACGTACGTCGGCAACCCGGCACGGGAAGTGAGCCCGCCGCGGGACCAGCGCCCGGCCCCTCTGCCCAGCGGGCCCCGCCACCGGGCAGTGACGCGAACGGCCGGCGGAGCCCATGCACCCGCGGGGGCGCCCCACGGCACCCAGGCTCCACGCCGCCAAAAGGCGGTCCGGATCTGACGGGTTACCCCGCGGCCCAGCGACTTTTAATGCGAGCCCGAGGGGACCCGTGCGTCGTCGGGAACGTCGTCCGGAAAGTCATCGGGGACGGCCCCGGGGGCAGCCCGGCGGCCACGGCCGCGGGAACGGGCGGCACCCGCCCCGGGATCCGCCCTGTCGTCCGAACCGGACCCGGCACCCGGCCCGGCCTTGGCCAGGGCCCTCCGCTCGCGCCGTCCCTCCACGAGGCGGTACAGCACCGGCACCAGGACCAGGGTGAGTGCGGTGGAGGAAATCAGGCCGCCGATCACCACGATGGCGAGCGGCTGCGAGATGAAACCCCCGCCGCCGGTCAGGCCCAGGGCCATCGGCGTCAGCGCGAATACGGTGGCCAGCGCGGTCATCAGAATCGGCCGGAGGCGCTGGCGGGCGCCGTGGGTGATCGCGTCTGCCACGTTCATCCCGGGTTCGCCGTTATGCGGCTGGCGGTACTGGTTGATGAGGTCGATCAGCACAATCGCGTTAGTCACCACGATGCCCACCAGCATCAGCATGCCAATCAACGAGGGCAGGCCCAGCGGCACGCCGGTGATGAGCAGCAGCCCGATGGCACCGGTGGCCGCGAACGGCACCGAGACGAGCAGGATCAGCGGCTGGATCAGCGACTTGAACGCGGCCACCATGATCACATAGACAATCGCGATGGCGGCTAGCAGGGCGAGGCCGAGCTGGGCGAAGGATTCGGCCTGCTGGGTCGTGGCGCCACCGATTTCTGCCGTGACGCCGGGCGGCAGCTGGACGGTCTTCAGCCGGGCCTGCACTTCGGTGCTGACCGCGCCGAGGTTGGCGCCCGACGGCGTGATGGATACGCGGGCGGTCCGCTGGCCGTTGCTGGCGGTAATCGAGACGGGGACATCGACCTGCTCCACGGCGGCGATGCTGACCAGCGGCACGGGACCGGCCGCCGTCGGCAGCGGGGTCTGGCGGACGGCGTCGATGCTGGTGAAGCGGGTGCCCTCGCCGATGCGGACCGGGTAGTCGTTGGTGTCGATCCGCACGGTTCCGGCCGGGATGGGGCTGATGGTCGAGGCGAGCACGCCGGCCACCTGCTCCTCGCTCAGGCCTGCGGCGACGGCTTTGGCCCTGTCTACTTTGACCTGGACCACGGGCTGGCTGGCGGCCAGGTTGGTGGCCACCTCGGAGGAGCCGGGGACGCCTTCCATGGCCTTGACCATGGCATCGCTTGCGGTCCGGAGATCGGCGGTGGTGGCAGCTTTGAGGGTGATGTCCACGGTCGAGGACGTGCCGAAGCCGCCCTGCTGCGAGCCCACCGTGATCTTGCCGGCATCAGGAATGCCGGCAAGTTCGCTACGGACGGTGTCCTTGAGTTTGCCCTGGTTCGCCTTTTCCTCCGTCACCACGGTGAAGCTGGAGTTCGAGGCCCCTGCCGACAGCAGCGCGGAGAAGCCGGTCTGGGCGTTGCCGGTGGTGACCTGGACGTCCTTGACGCCGTCGATCTCCCGCAGGACTTCCTCGACCTTGACGGCCGAGGCGTTGGCCTCGGCCAGGCTGGTGCCGGCGGGGAGCGCCTGCCGGACGGTCATGCTGTTTTCGCCGGAGTTGCCCAGCAGGTCAGTGGCCAGCAGCGGGGTCATGGCGGCGGTGCCGGCCAGGACCAGCACGGCCGCGATCAGGGTCACCACCGGGTGCTTCTGGGTCTTGGTGAGGATCGGGAGGTAGCCGCGCTGCAGGACGGTGCGCTGCTCCGCCTCATGGGCCCTCACCGCGACCTCCCGGGCAGACTGCTGGGCTGTGGCTTCCCGGGCTGTGCCTGCCTTCTCGGCGGGGTTCCGCAGGAACCAGTACGCCAGCACCGGCACGATGGTCAGGGAGACCAGCAGCGAGGACAGCAGTGCGATGGTGACGGTCAGCGCGAACGGCCGGAACAGCTCGCCGGCCAGGCCGGCGACGAACGCGATGGGCAGGAAGACGGCCACGGTGGTGAGGGTCGACGCCGTGATGGCACCGGCGACCTCCCGGATGGAGGTCTGGATTGCGGTGATCTTCGCCTCGCCGTAGCTCAGGTGCCGCTTAATGTTCTCGATCACCACAATCGAGTCGTCCACCACCCGGCCGATCGCGATGGTGAGCGCGCCGAGGGTCAGGATGTTCAGCGAGTAGCCGGTGGCCGAGAGCCCGATAAACGTGATCAGGAGGGACAGGGGGATGGAAACGGCCGTGACCAGGGTGGCGCGGACGGACATCAGGAACACCAGGATCACGGCGACGGCGAAGCCCAGGCCCAGCAGGCCCTCGGTGGTGAGGTCCTTGATGGATTTTTCGATGAACGGCGCCTGGTCGAAGATCGGTGTAAACCGCGCATTGGAGCCGAGCTCGGCCTCTAGCTCAGGGATGGAGTCCTTCACCGCGTGGGAGATGCCCACGGTGTCACCCTCGGGCTTCTTGGTGACGGACAGGGCCAGGGTTTCCTTGCCGTTGGTCCGGGTGATCGAGGTGCGGGCGTCCTCGGTGATGCTGACGTCCGCCACGCTGCCAACGGTCGCGGCGTTGTTGGTGCCGCCCAGCGGCAGCGCCTTGATGGCGTCGATCGAATCGACCGGGCTGCCGATCTGCAGCGACAGCGTTTTGCCCTGCTCCTCGATGGTGCCTGCCGGAACGAGCGCCCCGTTGTTACTGAGGGCCTCGCTGATGGACTGGATGCTCGCGCCGGACGCCGCCATGGCCTCGGGGCGGGGGAGGATCTTGATGTGCTGCGTGGCGCCGCCGGTCACCTCGGCGCCGCGGACGCCGTCGAGCTTCTGCAGCCGCGGGACCGTAAGCCGGGCCAGATCGGCGTTCAGTTCACTGAGCGGCCTGTCCGAGGAGACCGCGAGGAACACGATCGGGAAATCGCTGATGCTTCCGGCGATCGCCTGCGGCTGGACGTCGTCCGGCAGCGACCGTTTGGCATTGGAGATGGCACGGTCGATCTGGTTCCGGGCACGATCCAGGTTCGAGCCATAGGTGAACACCATGCTGATCTGCGAGACACCGTTGCGCGATGTCGACGACGTCGACTCCAGCCCTTCCACGCCCTTGAGGGCCGTCTCCAGCGGGCTGCTGATCTGCTTGTCCACGACTTCGGGGGAGGCGCCCGGAATCGACGTGAGGACCGTGATCTGCGGGAACTCGATCGACGGGATGAGCTCCTGCTTGAGCGAGGACATCGTGATCACGCCGAACACTGATGCGAAGACGGTCACCAGCGCGATCAGGGCCCGGTTGGCCAGTGACAATTTTGCGAGCCGGAACATCTCAAGGTCTCCTGATGGGTTGACGGACGGGCTTCCAAGGGGTCAAACCGGCCGCAACCCGGAGCGGGCGTCAGTTGCGCGCGGCGTTGACCGGTTCGAGCTGCAGTGCCTTAGCCGTGTCGGCTTCGAGCCGGGCGGCGAGGTCCGGGTTCTCGTTGAGCTTGACGCCATAGCCGGGCATCATCTCCTTGAACCTGGGCTGCCAGCCCTTGAACTGCTTCGGGAAGGACTTCTGGAGCAGTTCGATCATGATCGGCACCGCCGTGGACGCGCCGGGGGACGCGCCGAGCAGGGCGCCGATGGTTCCGTCGCGGCCAGCGATGACTTCGGTGCCGAACTGCAGCACGCCGCCCTTCTTCGGGTCCTTCTTGATGATCTGTACACGCTGTCCGGCGGTGATGAGTTCCCAGTCGCCGTCCTGCGCGGCGGGGTAGTACTCGCGCAGGGCCTCGACCTTGGCGCCGTGCCGCTTCGCGACTTCCTTAATCAGGTAGGCGGTCAGGTCCATGTTGTCCTTGCCCACGGCCAGCATCGGGATGATGTTGGAGGGCCGGATGGATCGCGGCAGGTCCAGGTAGGAGCCGTTCTTCAGGAAGTTCGTGGAGAAGCCGGCGTACGGGCCGAACAGCAGGGAGCGCTTGCCGTTGACGAAGCGGGTGTCCAGGTGGGGGACGGACATGGGCGGGGCGCCAACGGAGGCCTGGCCGTAGACCTTGGCGCTGTGCTGGCCCGCGAGCGTCTCGTCGGTGCAGCGGAAGAACTGGCCGGAGACCGGGAAACCGCCGTAGCCCTTGCTTTCCGGAATCCCGGAGGCCTGCAGCAGGTGCAGGGCCCCGCCGCCGGCGCCGACAAAGACGAACTTCGCGTGGATGGAGCCGTGCTCGCCGGACTTGGGGTGCTTGAGCGAGAGGTCCCAGCCGCCGTCGGACGCACGCTTAATGCCCGAGACATCGTGGCCGTAGTTGACCTCCACGCCGTTGTTCCCGAGGTAGGTGGTCAGCTCCCGGGTGAGGGCACCGAAGTCGACGTCGGTCCCTTCCGCGGCGCGGGTGGCGGCGATCCGCTGCTTCGGGTCGCGGCCCTTGACGATCAGCGGGGCCCATTTGGCGATCCGGGCGTGGTCCTCGGAGTATTCCATCGAACGGAACAGGGGGTTAGGCTTCAGCGCCTCGTAGCGGGTGCGCAGGAACTTGGTGTTGTCCTCGCCGATGACGAAGCTCATGTGCGGAACGGTGTTGATGAATCCCTTGGGGGAGCCGATCATGCCGTTCGTGACGAGGTGGGACCAGAACTGGCGGGACAGCTGGAACTGCTCGTTGATGAGGATTGCCTTGGCGGGGTCCACGGAGCCGTCTTTGGCTGCGGGGGAGTAGTTGAGCTCACACAGCGCGGCGTGCCCGGTGCCGGCGTTGTTCCAGGGGCCGGAGCTCTCCAGACCCGGCTCGTCGAGCTTCTCGAACAAGGAAATCGTCCAGTTCGGCTCAAGCTGCTTCAGGAAAGCACCGAGCGTGGCGCTCATGATGCCGCCGCCAATCAGGACGACGTCGGCATGTTGGGTCTTGGAAATGAAAGTCACAATCAGTCTCCGATAGCAGCGGGTCTGGCTGTCACAGAATATCCCCGGACCCGCCACATACTGAAATTGGCTCCGTCCGTCAAGGCTTTAGCTCCACCTTCGTGAAAACTTCATTCAGAACGGGCGACGCCGGGTACTTCAGCACACGGTCCGACAGGGCCAGGGCCGAGATCGGGAAGGCGATCGGCACGGCGGGGACAGTGGCGGCGATCTGCGCGTTGATGGTCTGGTACTGCTCCGTCCGCTCCTTGCCGTCCGGCAGCCCGCGCGCCCGGGCAATCTTGGAAAAGACCTGCGGGTCCTGGTAGCCGAACTCGCCGGTGTTCTCGCCGAAGAGCGGTCCGACGAAGTTGTCGGCGTCGGAGTAGGAGCCGTTCCAGCCGAGCAGATGGAGGGCGTGGTCGCCGGGGGAGGTGACCTTCTGGAGGTAGCCGTCGGACCATTCGACCGGCACAGGCTTGATGTTGAGTCCGACGGCGGTCAGCTGCTTGCTGATTTCCGCGTAGACCTTTTCCGGCGTCGGGAGGTATGGCCGCGTGACGTTCAGGGGGTAGTAGAACTTCAGTTCCTCGCCCTGGTAGCCGGCCTCGGTGAGCAGCTCCTTGGCCTTTGCCGGGTTGTAGCCCAGGGACGGGGCGTTGTTGTTGAAGCCGCTGAGCTTGGGTGGGACGAATTGCGTCGCCTGGGCGGTGTTGTCAATGAAGAACCGGCGGATCAGCGTGTCCTTGTCCAGGGCCATTTCGATGGCCTGGCGGACCTTAAGGTTCTGCAGGATCGGCACCTCCTGGTTCATGCCCAGGTACATGACGGAGAAGGGATCGCGCTGGATGATCTGCTGGCCGCGCTTCACGAGCTGGTCGAAGTTGCCAACGGTCACGGCGTCGTAGGCATCGATCTTGCCGTCGAGCAAGGCCTGCATCCGGGTCTGCGTGTGGTCGTAGGTGACGAAGTTAATGGTGCCGATCTGGCCCTTGTCCCCCCAGTAGTCCTTGTTGCTGGCGAGCGTGATGCTGTCCGGGTCCCAGCTGCTGAAGACGTACGGGCCGGTTCCCACGGGGTGGAGCCCGTAGGCGGAGACTGGCTGGCCTTCGCGGCTCTGGTTCAGCTGGTCGGCGTTTTGGGCCGCGAGGGCCTGGGGCGAGGAGATGGCGAAGGCGGGGAGCGTGAGGGCCTGCAGGAACCCGGTGAAGGGCTGGGTCAGCTCGATTGTCACGTTGTCCGGGGCCACGGCGGTGCAGCCCTTGTAAATGGAGAGCGATGCCTGATCGGCGTGGGCCTTGAAGACGCCCTTAAACGTCGTCCCCGGCGCCTGCTGTCGCAGCATGTCGGGGAAGTTGAACCAGCGGTTGAAATTGCTGCAGACGGCCGCGGCGTCGAAGGCGGTTCCGTCCTGGAAGGTCACCTGCTCCCGGAGCTTGAACGTATAGGCCCTGCCGTCGCTGCTGGACGCCCACTCGGTGGCCAGCAGCGGCGTGGGCTCTCCGGTGGTCTGGTCCACACCGACGAGTCCCTCCAGGACCTGGCGGGTGATCCGGTAGGACTCGATGTCGGAAACGAGGGCCGGGTCCAGGCCAAGCGGCTGCGAGGCCGTGCCGAAGGTGAACACGGCGCTGGGGGCGGCGTTCGTGGGGCTGGCAGCGGCATCAGTGGAGCTGGCGGAGGCGGGCCCCGGTCCGGGGGTGCCGGTGCAGGCGGCGAGCGGCAGCACCAGGAGCGCAGCACCAAGACCGGCTGCGATGCGGCGCATAGCACGGGTCCGCGCTCCGTGGGCCAGTGCTGGACCGGCATCGCTGGGGCGTGCGGTACGGCTGGACACTGTACTTTTGGGCACTCGGGTATCACCTCGGGGTACTGGATGGACCGCCGGCTGCGGAACAGGGCCATTCTAGTTGACCGGCCCGGACGGTCACTGTGAGCCATGCAGGGCCGGGCGGAGGCCCTGCCCGAGCCCAACGCAGGCGCTGCCCACGTGGCATACCAGAGGAACAAAAACGAAGGCCCGCACCATCGGTGCGGGCCTTCCTTTCTCCTAGTTGGTCCAGTGAGTCAGGCTGGAACCGCAGCAGGAGCGTTCAGTGCTGTCTACTTGGGCATCAGGACGGAGTCCACCATGTAGACAGTGGCGTTGGCGGTCATGACGCCGCCGCAGACGACGTTGGCGTCGTCGACCTTGAGGGCGTCCTTGGTGCCGGTGACCGTCACGGAACCACCCTGGACCGTGGCGTGCGTGCCGACGATCTCGTCCGGGCTGATCTTGCCCGGAACAACGTGGTAGGTCAGGATCTTGCTGAGCAGGGCATCGTCCGTCTTCAGCGTTTCGATCGTGGCGGCGTCGATCTTGGCGAAGGCGTCATCCGTCGGAGCGAAGACCGTGAACTCGCTGCCGTTCAGGGTGTCCACCAGGTCGACCTTGGGGTTGAGCTTGCCGGACACTGCGGCGGTCAAGGTGGTGAGGATCGGGTTGTTGGAGGCCGCGACCGCTACCGGGTCAAGGGCCATTCCGGAGACCGAGCCGGCGCCGCTGGGGACCTGTGCGGCGTAGCCTGCGCAGCCGGCCCCGACGAGGTTGGCGGCCGGATCCATGGCTGCTGCCGAGCTGGTGGACGGTGACGGTGCCATGCTTGATTCCATCGGCGTGGCGGCCGGAGCCGAGGAGGCAGGTGCCGTGGTGGCTGCTCCGCCACAGGCAGTGAGGCTGAGCATGGCTGCAGCGGCGATTCCTGCAACGGAAAGAGTCGTGCGCTTGATGGTCTGCATTTCGGTTTCTCCTTTGTTGTGCCGATCGTTGCCAGCGGCGAACTGTTGCCGCTTTGGCCCTGTTCCGACTTGTTGGGCACCGACCCTTGGTTGGTGTCTCAATGGGTATTCGCGGGGTCCGGGGAAACGGATGGGTGCAGGATGAAAATTCTTTTTTGTGCGCATGATTCTGAGCAATTCGTGCGCAGCTTTCAGAGTAAAAACGAGAGAGCCCCGGTCCGAAGACCGGGGCTCTCTCGTGTGCGCAAGGGGGGACTTGAACCCCCACGCCCGAAGGCACAGGAACCTAAATCCTGCGTGTCTGCCAATTCCACCACTCGCGCGCGGCGTCGTCGCCTGTCAGGTGCCAAGACCGTCGACAGCGGATGCCAGGCTCCATTGTACATTTCGCAGCCCAGGCTGACGGAACACCTAGAAGCCCACGAGGCCTTTGCCGATCATGACTGCGCCAATGATGGCGAGCACGGCCGCGATGATGATGTTGTAGTAGCGAACCAACCATGTCCGGACCGGTTCCAGCACTCGGCGCACCGGAGCGCCGATGAGTAGATACGCCACAACCGGCACCACGACGGTGATCGTCGCGATTCCCGTATAGATGAACAGGGCCGCGGCAACCATGCCGAATGGGAGCGTGGCGCTGCCGATCACGACGCCGGCCGCTATGCCGAAGATCAGTTCCTTCGGATTGATTGCGGTCACCAGGAATCCCGTCCGCAGGGCCTTTGCCGGCGACATCCCGTCCAGGGCCAGCATCCATGCGGGGGTCTTCGCTTCGGCGTCGTCTCTCGGCCGCGAACGGAGCTTGGAGAGTGCCAGGAGGACGAACACGAGGCCAAGCACGAGCCTGAGGACTGCGCCCGCGCGGGTACCGCCTGACCCCTGGGTGGCGAGTTCGGACAAACCGGCGACCGCAACCACCGTCACCAGGACCGCGAAAACCCGGCCCACGGCAAAGCCAATGCTCCTGCCCCGGCCATTCGGGGAAAGGATCGTCAGTAGCGCCGCGATCAGCGGAAGAGGACTGGCCGCCATGCCAACAGCCTGTGGCACCAACTCCGCAACGAGTTCAAGCACAGTACTCCATCCCGTGACGTCGGAGTGACCTGGACCTTCAGTGAACGTATGCCCGCAGAATCCTGGCACGCATCACCTACAGCGGGTGAGCGCGGCGCTCGGGAACTGCACCGCGGTGAATGGGGCTGCCACGGATTGATGCTGAGGGGCACCCGGGCGACTGAACGAGTGCGTCTAGGCGTCGATTCTAAGGTCCCGGCGGAGCTTTGCGACATGCCCGGTGGCCCGGACGTTGTATTGGCCGACGAGAACCTGGCCGTTGGGGTCGACGACCACCGTGGACCGGATCAGGCCTTCGTACGTCTTGCCGTAGTTCTTCTTCTCGCCCCAGGCCCCGTAGGCCTCGGCTACCGTGTGGTCGGGGTCTGACAGCAGGGGGAAGGTGAGTCCCTCCGCGGCTGCGAACTTCGCGAGCTTGTCCACGGTGTCGGGGGAAATGCCCACTACCTCGTAGCCGGCCTGCTGCAGCGACGCCAGGGAATCCCGGAAATCGCAGGCCTGCTTTGTGCACCCCGGGGTGGAAGCGGCCGGGTAGAAGTAGACGACGGTGCTGCGGCCGCGGAAGTCCCCGAGGGAGACGTCCTGCCCTTCCGCATTCTTCAGCGTGAAAGCCGGCGCCGTATCACCGGGGATGAGTCGTTCAGGCACGTTGTGCTCCTTCTCGGGGTTGGACACCGGGTGGACAGCGCGTGGTCCCCAGGTGGCGAGATACCAGCCTAATGAGCGTTGGTGGCGGCGCCGAATCGTTCGCTCGCTATACTCTTTGGTATGCCTGATATGGATCGCTGGCCCACTGGGCGCCTATTGTCCACGGCAGCACGCCTTGTTGAACACTCCTGGAACGAAAAATTGGGGGCCATTGGCCTGACCCATGCCGGGGTCATCGCCATGGAAGTGCTCTCCGTCAACGGACCCATGACCCAGGCTCAACTTGCCCAATTGGTGCGCGTCCAGGCGCAGACGATGGGAAAGACCCTAAGCCGGCTGGAAGCACACGGCCATATTTCCCGCCAGCGGAGCGCCTCCGACCGGCGCAGCCACGTCGTATCCCTGACCGACCGGGGCCGCGAGGCCGTTGCTGAAGCCGCGGACATGGAACGGTCCGTGCTCGCCGCCGCCTCCATCGATCCCGATGTCCTGCGCCAGGAACTCCAGGCAGTCGTCACGGAACTGGCAACCAGGATTTCCTCGGCCGACGTAAAGACGATTGTCACCACAGCGGAACCCAGCTTGCCGGTCGAGGCCAACTAGGCCGCGCTTCCAGCCAACGCAAGACTTGTCTTGGACTCTTCACCCTCCGTTCCCGCCAGATCCGTGTCCCTCAGCGGACCGGGCGCAGTCTGCGCATAGGCTCGAGGGATGGACACCAACCCGACTGTGCAGCTGGAAGGGCAGACCTCGATCAACGAGCTGCTCGACGAGCCCGTCGGGGCATCACCGGTGCAGCTGGCGCTGCCCATCCACTTCCAGCTGGCCGTTGCAGTCCGGCGTAAATCCTGAACGCACGGGTCTGCCCGAGTGCGGGTCCTAGCCGCCGCCGCCGTTCTTCCTCCGGGTCCAACGCAGTGTCCAGCGGACGATGAACGTTACGACCACGACGACGACGGCGGCCATCACCAGCATCGACAGGAGCACCATCACGTGCCATCCCTCAAGCCTCATCGGTTCCCCACTCCCATTCGGATGATTGGAGCCGACTCTACCGGCAGCACGCCGCCCCGTGGTCCAAGACGCTGAGGGCCTGAGAGGCACCCACGCAGGCTGCAGACACAGTGTGAGGATCAGAAGCGGTAGGACCAGGCTGCTGTGCCCGTGAGCCGATAGGTGGGCGAGGCGGTCTCTGCGGTGAACTTCAGCGTCTTGGCGTTGGGCGCCCTGTACGTTCCGGCTTTGACGGCCTTGCCGTTCACCAGGAAAGTCACGCCGGCCTGCTTCGGGATCGTGTAGCGGTTGGACTTGCTGCTCATGGCCGGCCTCACCGGAGCCGCCGTCCTGCGGAAATCGCCGCTCCAGCTCGAAGGGCCGGACAGTTTGTAGCCGGGGACCGCTTTGGCGGTGATGACGACCTTCCGGTTACGGGCCTTGTGCGTCCCTGCTTTCAGCATCTTTCCTTCCACGGAGTAGGTCACCCCGGCCCGGGCGGGGATGGTGTACCGGCCCGTGGTCCAGTGGAATGCCGGGGCCGGGGCGGTGACGGTGGCGGCACCGCTGAGGGCCGGACGGCCATTGAAATAGTCGCGGGGGTGGTTGTAGGAGCCGGCCGGGATGATCCCGTCACGGTAGCTGAAATGGTTGGCGGTCGCGTAAGTTGCCCCGTTCCGGGAGCTGATGCCGATGCCCATGTAGTCATCACCGGGACGGGACATCTGCGCGTTGTGGGCAGGCGAGTCGATCCACATGTCGACGAACCGCTGGCCGCTGGGCGCCCAGGTGTACCAGGCGATATTTTCCGACGCGGCATCCCATCCGGCCGGGGCACCGGAAACGTAATCGCTGTTGTGGGTGAACTCCCTGCTCGCAGCCATCCGGTTGCTCCACTTCTGGGAGATGGAGGCGACGGCGACGTTGAACTTCAGGGGCTTCAGGCCCTTGGACGCGCGGAAGGCGTTGATGCCGTCGAAGGTCTCGATGATGGTCTTCCGGTTGCTCGCCTTGAAGAGACTCAGTGTGGAGGGCGCGGCCTGGGTGGCTGCCTCTGCCGGACTGGCGGTAGCTGCGGCGATCGGTCCCAGGACCAGTGCCGCGGTCAGCAGTGATGCGCCCAGTCTCTTGCTGATGTTCATGTGTCCCTTCATAGCCGGGCGGATTATGCGTCCGCCAGGATCGTACGTTCCCGATGGCCAGTTGAAGCCACCGGCTCGCCGGGACCCATGCAACGAGGCAATGAACGTCGCAGGATCCGCCGTCATCACGGTCATCGACAAGGTCGTCGTCGGCGACACCCGCTACCGGTTCGAAAACCTGGTCGCACGCCTGACAGCAAGCACTGAGAAAGCCCCGGAATATACGTTCCAGGACTACTATTTCGCCATACGTGCTGGGGATGACGCGCGAGAGTGGGACGGATGAAACCGCGTTATGCAGTGCCGGGTGTACTCGGAATTGTTGGAGGGGTCGCATGGATTGCCATCGCTTCCTTTATGCCCGCGTGGGGTTCTCCCGGCACGGCCCAATATGAAAGGTACGAAGCAGCGGCGCAGCTATGGATATTCACATTCGCACTCATGGCCTGTGGCTTTCTGGGACTCACTGCCCGCTACCGATTCGGCGCCACCCTGCTGGGCAAGGCCGGCGCCACGATAGTCGTAATCGGGTTTATCGCGATGATGGCCGGGAACTTCGCTGAATTCCGGATCTTCTCGGACCTCCCATATGATCCGGATAATGCCCGGACGGCTGCGTGGCTGGTTCTGCTGGCAGGCTTGTTCACTGCTCTCATTGGAGTGTTCATGCTCGGCGTGGAGGCCCTCCGCAGCGGGCGACTGCCCCAGCGGGCGGGCGTGGGGCTGGTGTCCGCGCTACCGGCCATGATTCCGGCATTCGCATGGGAACCACTCTTTCCATGGCCGCTTGGCTTGGCTGCCGTGCTCGCCGGTGGCCTGGCGGTGTGGCCAGTGAGCGGTCAGAAGGCGTTGTCGACAAAGGATCCGCAGCCGCGCAGTACCTGGAAGCCTTAAGGTCTCCTTGGACTTGACGTTGCTGTCCGGTCCTTCGGCGGCGTTGTAGCCTCTGGGTAAGAGCAGCTTGGGGGAGTAGATGAACAGGAACTCCAGAACATGGTCCGGCCGGAGGCAGAGGACCGTCGCGATTTTCGTCATTGTGGGTGCCTTGATCGCGATTCCTGCCGTCGCAGTTGGGGACTTCATGATCAGCCAGGCCGTTGGCCGCGTCACTGTGGTCACGGACGCCGATGGAAGGGAGCGCACTGTGTACTGGCGTGAGTATCCGGGCGTCGCAGGAGTCAACCCCCAGGAAATTCTGCACGGTCCCACCCCCGAGGAGGCGCATGCCGCGGGGCAAGACATGATCGCCGAGGTCCGGGCTGCCCTAACGGCGGAGCTTGGGCTGGAATGGGCGCCGCCAACGGAAGGGCGGGACGATTTCGACCCATTTGTCCACCGGATCCAGAATTACTTCGGAGGTGAATCCCTTTTGACTGTCGTGAATGCGCTTCCCTCGCAAAGCACCAGCGTGCCCCGGGACTGGGCGGACAAACAGCGTGCGTTGGAAATCGTCGGGACGGTCATCGCCAGGTACGGGTACTCGGCGCCCGTCATCGACACGCTCGACCGGTGGACTGATGAGCAGCGCATGAGTGACCTTGGCGGACTGACGCCGGAGACTCAGGTGATCGTGTCCGGGATGGCACAGGGGCCCGCTGGCCAGTGGCTGTCCTTCACCTTCCAGGACCTCTCCAAGGACGCAACAGGCCGTTTCAAGGAACGCCTTGCCCCACCTTCCGGGTCTGGCTGGCAGCTGGACACGGTCAGCCTCAGCTATGGCGCGAACGGGCTCCTGCGTGACGCGGACCGGGATGAGTTCACGGAGCGGCTCGAACCTTTCGCCGGACTGACACCTCCGGCGCCGCGGGAAACCTAGCAGGCACCCTTGATGACAGAAGCGGTCCTCGCCCGCGCGACGCCCCGCGCGACGAAATGATGGAGCTGACCGCGGCCCTCGGCAACCGGCATGAACGTGAAGCCCTCGACGGCCTCGCCCTGACGCCCCAGGAGTACCAGCGACTGCCCGCGGCAGCGTGAACGGGCCCGTCGGTGTCCGCGCCTAGAATGGCCCCGTGGCACCGACTCCTTCGCCGTCTCCGGCGACCATCATTCTCCAATCCGCCCCGCCCGAGGCCTGGCAGGTGTGGGCGGCGTTCGCCCCGCTGATCGCCGCCGTCGTTGCCGGCCTGATCGCCGCGGCCGCCCTGTGGCAAAAGCGCCGCGCGGATAACCGGGCCGAGTGGTGGCGTCGCGCGCAATGGGGTCTGGACGCCTCTTTCGACTCGGATCCGGACCGGCAGGCCATGGGCCTGGCCGTTCTGGAGGTCCTCGCTGCGAGCAGATTGGCGACCAGGGAAGAGCTGAAGATCGTTGAGGAAGCGTGGCAGGAGCCGCTCGAGGAAGAGGAGGCGGTGCTGGACTCACGTGCCGCTGTGCCGGACAATGAAGAAACAGACGAGGCAGCAGAGGAGGTCGACCAGTGAGCACCGTTTCGCAGAACAAGTACCCGCAGGCCGGGACGCAGCGCGTCCAGGCCGTTCCTTCCCGTGCGGAGGAGCGCGTCAAGATCCGGGCCGCCCGCCTCCGGCTGGTTACCGACCGCAGGCTGGGCAAAGTCACCCCCGAATGGGTGAAAGACCTGGCCAAGAAGCCGGTCTGATCCCTTCCCCTGCCGGACCTCCTTGCCCAACGGGCCCCCAGCCCAATCCCGTCCTCGGTTGCTCATGCGGGCGGAAGAACGTCGGAATCAATAACCCACAGAAAGCCCCTTGCGCCTAATCCGGGCAAAGCAAAACCCCGCCTTCATGGCTTTCGGCCAGTGAAGACGGGGTTTCCTTTGCTGGTGCACCCCCCGGGACTCGAACCCGGAACCCATTGATTAAGAGTCAATTGCTCTGCCAGTTGAGCTAGAGGTGCATCTGTTGTTTTCGTTCAGCGCGGTCTTTTTGTTCCCGCGTTGTTCTCCGCAACGACATGAAACTCTACACGAGTTTGGGCGGAGTGTGAAATCGGGCCGGGCGGCCGGCGCGGGAGCTACTCCGGCAGTTGCAAAACCAGCACAAAATCAGGGTTTCTGTTGTTGCTGAGCACCCACAGGCGCCCGTCCGGAGCCAGCGAAACGTTTCTGATCCGCCCGTACGTCCGCGTGAAATAGCTCACAGGATCACCGGCGAATTCGCCGTTCAGGGGAACCGACCACAGTCTCTGTCCGCGAAGGGCGCCCAGGTAGGCCGTGTCGCCGGCGATTTCGAGCCCGCTGGGGGAGGACTCCGCCGTGGACGGCCACACCACCTTCGCATCAAGGAACCCGGTGCGGTGCGGGGCGCCGGTCACCTCCGGCCAGCCGTAGTTGCCGCCAGGGACGATCAGGTTCAGCTCGTCGTCGACATCGGGCCCGAATTCACTCGCCCACAGTCTGCCGGCGCTGTCCCAGGCGAGCCCCTGGACGTTGCGGTGGCCCAGGCTGTACACCGGGTTGTCGCCGAAGGGATTCCCCGGAGCGGGGCGTCCCTCCGGTGTGAGGCGCAGGATCTTGCCGCCGAGGGCGTTGGCGTCCTGTGGCTGTCCGCGGCGCTGCGAATCGCCGGTGCCGACGTACAGGTGGCCGTCCGGTCCGAACCGGATCCGGCCGCCGTTGTGGGTGGAGGCCTTGGGGATTCCGGTGAAGATGACTTCCGAGGGTCCCAGCTCCAGTTTCCCGGCACGCTCCTCGAGCCGCAGCCGCGCGATCCGGTTGTCATTCGCGGAGGTGAAGTAGGCGTAGAGGTGCCGGTCCCTCGCGTAGTCCGGGGACAGTGCCAGCCCCAACAGCCCGCCTTCGCCCCCGGGTACGACGTCGGGCACCGTCCCAATGGTGCCGGCCCGCCCGTTGCCTGAGCCGGGCTCGATGCTCCGGAGTCGGGCGCTGTCGCGTTCGGAAATGACGGCTGTGCCGTCGGGCAGGAAGACCGTGGACCACGGCAGCTGCAGTTCGGCGTCGATTTTCGCTGCAACCGTCGGCTGCTCGGGGGCGGGCGAGGTGCTGCCGCCCCCGCCGCCCGGGGTGCAGCCGCTTAATAGAATTGCGACGGCGACCGGAAGGCCCGCCCACCGCCCCAACTTGGTCGTCATCAACGGCGCCCCGGGATCCGTTCCCCGGGCCCAGGCAGCCCGTTCACCGGGCTACTGCCGCGTCCGCCGCGGCGGCCGGAAGCCTGCAGCCTCGGCGTGCGCCGCGGACAGGAACCAGACCTCGGCGCGGGTTGACTCGAAGGCGGGGCTGGTCTCGTCGTGGTAGACCATCGAGGAGGCGTTGCCCTTGACCGTGAAGCCCTCCGGGCCGCTGCCGTCAGGCGCTGGTGCTGCCGATCCCTCGCCATACGGCTGGTCGACGGCGAGATGGCCGGCGGGTTCGGCGGTGTGGCCCGCTGCCGTTTCGGACGCCGCCGCGGACATGGCAGTCTGCCGGGTCTCGGCCTCGGCAGTGGTGGCTTCAGCCGGCGCCTGCGCCGGATGTGTAGCCGGCGCGGCAGTCCGGCCTGCTTCGTCCTGCGCGTCCACGCCAGCCTCTGTCTCCGTCTCAGCCGCGGCGGATTCGGCGCCGGGGAGCGTGGGGGCGTGGGGCTCGGTGTATTCCCGGTGGTGCACCGGGGCTCCTGTCGCCGCACCGGCGGCGGTAGCGCCCATCGTCTGGTCGCCACGGCTGCTGGCGCCCGGCTGCTGATGGAGTTCGGCATGCGGCTCGGCCGGCGGGGTCTCGGACCACTGGGTTTCCCACTCGGGGCCAGCCCCGGCCGGGGCCGCCACAGCCGCGGCTTCAGTGGAAGGTTCAGCGGCGGCCGCTGCGTCGGGCGCCGGTTCCGGTTCGGTTTCGGGTTCGGCCTGGTGGAAACCGGCAGCCGTGGGCGTCGAGGCAAGGCCGGCGGCCGACGCGGACGGGCCAGACCCGCCGTCGGAAAGGGCGCCACGGTGCGTGGCGTCGTTGTCCACGTCGTGCAGATGGGGAGTGGCGGAATCGGGTGTGACGGCGGTCCCGGGGCCGGCTGAGCCGGAGCTGCGGCGGGAGCTGTTGCGATTAAGCAGCCACCAGACGATCGCGACAATCACGACGATGACGACGAGCCAGATAATCCAATCCATAGCAGAGCCTTTCTGTCCATGAGGCAAGGTTGCCGTCGCTTGACGGTACGTCTGCCTCAAGGGGCCTGTCCACCCTCCAAGTCGCCGCCCTGTAGCCTCACATCATGGATTTCAAGCGACTGCGCATTCTCCGCGAGCTGGCCGACCGCGGCACCGTGGGCGCCACGGCGGAAGCCATGAACGTGACGCCCTCAGCCGTCTCGCAGCAGCTAAAGACCCTGCAGGAGGAACTGGGGGTCGTCCTGGTCGAGAAGTCGGGCCGCGGAGTGCGCCTCACGGAGGCCGGACTCGCGATGGCAGGGGCCGCCGCCGAGGTTTCCACCGCCATGGCCCGCGCGGAAGCGACCATCGACACTTACCGGCGCGGCTGGCAGACCCATGTCAAAGCCGCGTTCTTCCCGAGCGCCGCCGAGATGTTCCTGCCCGGTCTCCTGCACCGCGTCAAATCCATTGACGGGCTCCGCTTCCAGGCCCACTTCGAGGACCCCAACGTGGCCGGATTCGCCGGCCTGACGTCCGACTACGACATCGTGCTGGCGCACAGCGTCGATGGGCCCGATGTCTTTGCCCGGCTCGGACTTACTGTCGTGCCGCTACTCGACGAGCCCCTCGACGTCGCCGTCCCCGAAGGCCACGCGCTCGCGGGAAAGTCGACGCTGCGGGCGGAAGACGTCATCGGTTTCCCGTGGATGGGCGTACCCGACGGGTTCCCGTTCGACACGGTGCTCCGCCAGATCGAAGTGCAGGCCGATTCCCCTGCGGTTCGCGCCCAGACGTTCCCCGACCTGAGGGTCCTTGAGGCCCTGGTCAGCGCCGGGCACGGGCTGAGCCTGCTGCCGCGCTACACCGCCCTGAAAAACCAGGGCCGCGGCTTCGTGCTGCGCCCGCTGGCCGGGGTCAAGGCCAGCCGCAGCATCGTTGCCCTCGCCCGCCCCGACGTGGCGGCCCGGACCACCATCCAGCAGGTGCTCACGCTGCTCAGGGCGGAGGCGCAGGCCGTTGCGCAAGCCCCGGAACTTCGTGACGCCGCTCACCTCAATTGGATCGCCGACCCCCATGTGTCCATACAGTGAGACGGAAGTCCACTATTTGGTCGAAACATTCCCGGTTTTACGCTTAATCCTCCATTCCGGGTCGTTGGGCCCCGCGGCAGAGCCCTAGACTTTGACCCATGAGTGAGGACACCCAAACAGCGACAGACACCAAACCGGACATCAAGCCCCGCAGCCGGGTCGTTACCGACGGAATCCACGCCGCCCCGGCGCGCGGGATGTTCCGGGCGGTCGGCATGGGGGACGACGACTTCGCCAAGCCGCAGATTGGTGTGGCCAGCTCCTGGAATGAAATCACTCCCTGCAACCTCTCCCTGAACCGGCTTGCCCAGGGCGCCAAGGAAGGCGTGCACGCCGGCGGCGGTTTCCCCATGCAGTTCGGCACGATCTCCGTCTCGGACGGCATCTCCATGGGCCACGAGGGCATGCACTTCTCCCTGGTTTCCCGCGAGGTCATCGCCGACTCCGTGGAAACGGTCATGCAGGCCGAGCGCATCGACGGCTCGGTGCTGCTGGCCGGCTGCGACAAGTCACTGCCCGGCATGCTCATGGCGGCCGCCCGTCTGGACCTTGCCGCCGTCTTCCTCTATGCCGGCTCGATCATGCCGGGCTGGGTCAAACTTGAGGACGGCTCCGAAAAGGAAGTCACCCTCATCGACGCGTTCGAAGCAGTCGGCGCCTGCGCCGCGGGCAAGATGAGCCTCGAAGACCTGACCCGCATCGAAAAGGCCATTTGCCCCGGCGAAGGCGCCTGTGGCGGCATGTACACCGCCAACACGATGGCCTGCATCGGCGAAGCACTGGGCATGTCCCTGCCCGGCTCGGCCGCGCCGCCCTCGGCCGACCGCCGCCGCGACGAGTTTGCCCGCAAGTCGGGTGAAGCGGTGGTCAACCTCCTGCGCAAGGGCATCACCGCCCGCGACATCATGACCAAGAAGGCGTTCGAGAACGCGATCGCCGTGACCATGGCCTTCGGCGGTTCCACCAACGCCGTGCTGCACCTGCTCGCCATCGCCCGCGAGGCCGAGGTTGAGCTGACCCTGGATGACTTCAACCGCATTGGCGACAAGATCCCGCATCTGGGTGACCTCAAGCCGTTCGGCCGCTACGTCATGACCGACGTCGACAAGATCGGCGGCGTTCCGGTCATTATGCGGGCGCTGCTCGACGCCGGTCTGCTGCACGGGGACTGCCTCACCGTCACCGGCAAGACCGTCGCGGAGAACCTCGCGGCGATCAACCCGCCGGACCTGGACGGCAAGATCCTTCGTGCCATGAACAACCCGATCCACAAGACCGGCGGCATCACGATCCTGCACGGCACGATGGCTCCCGAGGGTGCTGTCGTGAAGAGCGCGGGCTTCGACGCCGACGTCTTCGAGGGCACCGCCCGCGTCTTCGAACGCGAGCAGGGCGCCCTGGACGCGCTCGACAAGGGCCAGATTAAGGCCGGCGACGTCGTCGTCATCCGCTACGAAGGCCCCAAGGGCGGACCGGGCATGCGCGAGATGCTGGCCATCACCGGCGCAATCAAGGGTGCGGGACTGGGCAAGGACGTGCTGCTGCTGACCGACGGCCGTTTCTCCGGCGGAACTACAGGCCTCTGCATCGGCCACGTTGCCCCGGAAGCCGTCGACGGCGGCCCCATCGCCTTCGTCAAGGACGGCGACCGGATCCGCGTGGACATCGCCGCCCGCAGCTTCGACCTCCTGGTCGACGAGGCGGAGCTCGAAGCCCGCAAGGTCGGCTGGGAGCCGCTCCCGGCCAAGTTCACCAAGGGTGTGCTCGCCAAGTACGCCAAGCTCGTCCACAGCGCCTCCACCGGCGCCTACTGCGGCTAGAAGCCGCTGGGCCCAACTAGCTCGCACTTGAGGCCGTTTTGAGCGGTCAGAGCGGCCCGTAACTGCGAGCTAGTTGGGGATGAGTTCAATCAGTGGACAACGAAGTCCAGATAGTGAGACATGGCGCGGGCTCGTTGACACGCGTCTCACTATGAGGGAAAACTGAACGCATGATCGCATTCGTTACCGTCGGCGCCTCTGCAGGTGTCTCCGTCGTCCTTACCAAGCGCGTGGCTCCATAGCCTTCACTGGTAACGAACCGTCACGCGCAAACCCCTCGAAGAGCCGCCCGGCTGAGGGGTTTTTTTATTTCAGCACCACTAGTACACCAGCACCACCAGTACACCAGCATCACGCAACACCAGCAGTTCCACGATCACTGAAGATCCAACCGAAGATCCACAAAGGAAGAGTCCGATGAGCAAAGGATCGCCGATCAGCCCCTCGCTGATGGCCACTAAGTCCGCTGGAGCCCACAAGGCTCCGGAACGCGCCGAGCGTCCGGCTGACGCCGGCGCCGACACTGCTGCCGTCTCTCCTGTCCTTGGACCGAACAACGTCGTACCCCCGACGGTGATGACCGGTTCACAAGCAATTGTCCGTTCGCTCGAAGAACTCGGCGTGGACGATATTTTTGGTTTGCCCGGTGGCGCGATCCTGCCCACCTATGACCCCTTGATGGCCTCCCGAATGAACCACATTCTGGTCCGTCACGAACAGGGAGCCGGCCACGCCGCGCAAGGCTATGCCATGGTCACCGGACGGGTCGGCGTCTGCATCGCCACCTCGGGTCCGGGTGCCACCAACCTCGTGACCGCCATCATGGATGCCCACATGGACTCCGTGCCGATGGTGGCCATCACCGGCCAGGTCTCCAGCGGAGTCATCGGTACCGATGCCTTCCAGGAAGCGGACATCGTCGGCATTACGATGCCGATCACGAAGCACTCCTTCCTGGTGACCGACCCTAACGACATCCCGCACGTCATGGCCGAGGCGTTCCACCTGGCCTCGACCGGCCGCCCGGGTCCCGTCCTGGTGGACGTCGCCAAGGACGCCCAGCAGGGTCAGATGACCTTTTCCTGGCCGCCGAAGATCGACCTCCCCGGCTACCACCCGGTCCTCCGGGGCCACAACAAGCAGGTCCGCGAGGCAGCCCGCCTCATCGCGGCGGCCAGCAAGCCCGTGCTCTACGTGGGCGGCGGCGTCGTCAAGGCGCACGCCTCGGCGGAACTGCTGGAACTTGCCGAACTCTCCGGCGCCCCCGTGGTCACGACCCTGATGGCCCGCGGCGTGTTCCCGGACTCGCACCCCCAGCATGTCGGCATGCCGGGCATGCACGGCACGGTCTCCGCCGTGACCGCGCTGCAGCAGTCGGACCTGCTGATCACGCTCGGGGCCCGCTTCGACGACCGGGTGACCGGCGTCCTGAAGTCCTTCGCCCCGAACGCCAAGGTCATCCACGCGGACATCGACCCGGCCGAAATCTCCAAGAACCGCACCGCCGATGTCCCGATCGTGGGCTCGGTCAAGGAGATCATCCCGGAACTTAGCGAGGCCCTGCGCGCCCTGTTCGCCGTCTCCGGCACCCCGGACTACACCAACTGGTGGGCCTTCCTGAACAACCTCAAGGAGACCTACCCGCTGGGCTGGACCGAACCCGACGACGGCCTCAGCGCCCCTCAGCGCGTGATCGAACGCATCGGCGCCCTCACCGGCCCCGAAGGCGTGTACGTCGCCGGCGTGGGACAGCACCAGATGTGGGCCTCGCAGTTCATCAAGTACGAGCGCCCGCACGCCTGGCTGAACTCCGGCGGCGCCGGCACCATGGGCTACGCCGTGCCGGCCGCCATGGGCGCCAAGGTGGGCAACCCGGACCGCGTGGTGTGGGCCATCGACGGTGACGGCTGCTTCCAGATGACCAACCAGGAACTGGCGACGTGCGCGATCAACAAGATCCCGATCAAGGTTGCCATCATCAACAACTCCTCGCTGGGGATGGTGCGGCAGTGGCAGACCCTGTTCTACGAGGGCCGCTACTCCAATACCGACCTCAATACCGGCCACGACACCGTCCGCATCCCGGACTTCGTCAAGCTGGCGGACGCCTACGGCTGCGCCTCGTTCCGCTGCGACCGCGACGAGGACATCGACGCCACCATCCAGAAGGCCCTGGAGATCAACGACCGCCCCGTGGTCATTGACTTCGTCGTGAGCCCCAACTCCATGGTGTGGCCGATGGTCCCCGCCGGAGTCAGCAATGACCAGATCCAGGTTGCCCGCAACATGACCCCGGAATGGGAAGAGGAGGACTGAACATGACCCGCCACACACTGTCCGTTCTGGTCGAAGACAAGCCCGGTGTGCTGACCCGCGTCGCCAGCCTCTTCGCCCGCCGGGCCTTCAACATCAACTCCCTGGCCGTCGGCCCGACCGAAGTTCCGGGCATGTCCCGGATGACCGTCGTCGTCGACGCCGACGGTGAGCTCATCGAACAGATCACCAAGCAGCTGAACAAGCTGGTCAACGTGATCAAGATCGTTGAACTCACCTCCGAATCTTCCGTACAGCGTGACCACATCCTGGTCAAGGTACGTGCGGATGCCGCAACACGGCTGCAGGTCACCCAGGCTGCAGACCTGTTCCGCGCATCAGTGGTCGACGTCTCCACAGAGTCCGTGGTCATTGAGGCAACGGGCCACCCCGAAAAGCTCACGGCACTGCTCTCAGTGCTGGAGCCCTTCGGCATCCGCGAAATCGTGCAGTCCGGCACCCTGGCCGTTGGGCGGGGATCCCGCTCCATGAGCGACAGGGCCCTACGCAGCGCGTAAGAAACCGCGCAAGGCACCAGCTTTCGACAAATTTTCACCGACAAGCACCACCCAAGAATCCACTCAAAAGGAGACACCCCAGTGACTGAAATGTTCTACGACGACGACGCCGACCTGTCGATCATCCAGGGCCGCACCGTCGCCGTCATCGGTTACGGCTCCCAGGGCCACGCCCACGCCCTCAGCCTGCGCGATTCCGGTGTTGACGTCCGCGTCGGCCTCAAGGAAGGCTCCAAGTCCCGCGCCAAGGCCGAGGCCGAGGGCCTGCGCGTCCTGAACGTCGCGGACGCCGTCGCCGAAGCCGACCTCATCATGGTCCTCACCCCGGACCAGGTCCAGCGCCACGTCTACGCCGAGGACATCGCCCCGAACCTGCAGCCGGGCGACGCCCTGTTCTTCGGCCACGGCTTCAACATCCGCTACGGCTACATCAAGCCCCCGGCAGACGTCGACGTCGCCCTCGTTGCCCCCAAGGGCCCGGGCCACATCGTCCGCCGCGAGTTCGAAGCCGGCCGCGGCGTGCCCGACCTGATCGCCGTCGAGCAGAACCCGTCCGGCAAGGCCAAGGAACTGGCCCTGTCCTACGCCAAGGCCATCGGCGGCACCCGTGCGGGCGTCATCGAGACCACCTTCACCGAAGAGACCGAAACGGACCTGTTCGGCGAGCAGGCTGTCCTCTGCGGCGGCGCCTCCCAGCTGATCCAGTACGGCTTCGAGGTCCTCACCGAGGCTGGCTACAAGCCCGAGGTTGCCTACTTCGAGGTGCTGCACGAGCTCAAGCTCATCGTGGACCTCATGGTGGAAGGCGGGATCGCCAAGCAGCGCTGGAGCGTCTCCGACACCGCTGAGTACGGCGACTACGTCTCCGGCCCGCGCGTGATCACCCCGGACGTGAAGGAAAACATGAAGGCTGTCCTGGCGGACATCCAGGACGGCACCTTCGCCAAGCGCTTCATCGACGACCAGGACGCCGGAGCCCCCGAGTTCAAGGCACTGCGCAAGAAGGGTGAGGACCACCCGATCGAGGCCACGGGCCGCGAACTGCGCAAGCTGTTCTCCTGGATCAAGAACGAAGACGACTACACCGAAGGCTCAGTAGCCCGCTAGGCACTGACCGGCAGGGAAGCCGGACACCATCACTGGGGTCCGGCTTCCCTGCTGTAGGCACCACCCGTTGCACCAAAATCCCCACCTGATATACAAGAGAGCTAAAGAGGTCACCGGTGACAAGCACCAAACCTGTAGTACTCCTCGCTGAGGAACTTTCGCCCGCCACGATCGATGCCCTTGGCCCGGACTTTGAAATCCGGCAGACCGACGGCGCCGACCGTTCCCAGCTGCTCTCTGCGATCGCCGACGTCGACGCGATCCTGGTCCGCTCCGCCACCCAGGTGGACGCCGAGGCCATCGCCGCCGCGAAGAACCTCAAGGTGATCGCCCGCGCAGGCGTCGGCCTCGACAACGTCGACATCAAGGCCGCCACGCAGGCCGGTGTCATGGTGGTGAACGCCCCCACCTCGAACATCGTCTCCGCCGCGGAACTCACCGTCGGCCATATCCTGAGCCTGGCCCGCCACATCCCGCAGGCCAGCGCCGCGCTCAAGGACGGCGAGTGGAAGCGCTCCAAGTACACCGGCATCGAACTCTTCGAGAAGAAGATCGGCATCATCGGCCTGGGCCGGATCGGCGCCCTCGTCGCCGCCCGCCTGAAGGGCTTCGACACGAAGATCCTCGCCTACGACCCCTACATCACCTCGGCCCGTGCCGCCCAGCTCGGCGTGCAGCTGGTGACCCTGGACGAGCTGCTCGCGCAGTCGGACTTCATCAGCATCCACATGCCCAAGACGCCTGAGACCGTCGGCATGCTCGGCGCGGAGTCCTTCAAGAAGATGAAGAGCACCGCGTACGTCGTCAACGTCGCCCGCGGCGGCCTCGTCGACGAGGAGGCGCTCTACGCTGCGCTGGAGTCCGGCGAAATCGCCGGTGCCGGCGTCGACGTCTTCGTCAAGGAACCCAGCACCGACCTGCCGTTCTTCAAGCTCGACAACGTGGTGGTCACCCCGCACCTGGGCGCTTCCACGGACGAAGCGCAGGAAAAGGCCGGCGTCTCGGTCGCCAAATCCGTCCGCCTCGCCCTGGCCGGGGAACTGGTTCCCGACGCCGTCAACGTCGCCGGCGGCGTCATCGCCCCGGACGTCCGCCCCGGCATACCGCTGAT
The DNA here is from genome assembly GCF_040547365.1 of Pseudarthrobacter sp. PvP090. Taxonomy (NCBI): domain Bacteria; kingdom Bacillati; phylum Actinomycetota; class Actinomycetes; order Micrococcales; family Micrococcaceae; genus Pseudarthrobacter; species Pseudarthrobacter sp. PvP090. Next base: position 116,620 of record NZ_JBEPPO010000006.1, on the reverse strand, counting down.
GGAGAAGCTGGGCCGCATCTTCACCGCCATGACGCACGCCTCGCTGACCCAGTTTGACGTCGAGGTCGCCGGGGAGATCTCGTCCCTCGACGTCAAGGTGCTCGAACTCGCGGCGCTCAAGGGCATCTTCGCCGACATCGTGACCGAGCAGGTCTCGTACGTCAACGCCCCCGTGATCGCCGAGCAGCGCGGCATCAACGTCCGCCTGATCACGACGCCGGATACCGAGTCCTACCGCAACGTCCTGACCCTGCGCGGCGCCCTCAGCGACGGCACGCAGATCTCCGTCGCCGGCACGCTGACGGGGCCCAAGCAGGTCCAGAAGCTGGTCGGCATCAACGGTTTCGAGGTGGAGATCCCGATCAGCGAACACCTCGTGGTGGTCGCCTACTCGGACCGCCCCGGCGTGATCGGCACCATCGGCCACATCCTGGGCATGAACAACATCAACATCGCCGGCATGCAGGTCGCGCGGCAGGATGAGGGCGGCCAGGTGCTCGCACTGCTGACCATAGACAGCTCGGTCCCGCAGCAGGTCCTGGACGCCATCAAGGCCGGCATCGGCGCTGACATGGTGCGCGAGGTCGACCTCGAGGACTGATGTCTTCAGCGTGGACACCGGCGGCAGTCAGAGCCGCCGCCGGTGTCCGCGAACCTACGGCTGGTCTGCGTACAATGGCTAGGTCCGAATTTCGGATCCGGCCGGCAGCCCGGCCTTTACTTTTGCACACCCGGCAGGGGACGCCTTCACTTCCGCATGGAATGAACTGAGGTGTGCGCACGCAATCCAGCTTTCAGGAGCCCAATGAACGCCGTCCAGAGGTTCATCAGAAGCCGAGTGCTTCTGCTGACCGCGTCCATTTTGATCGCGGCCATGTGCCTGTCGGTCCTCGTGCAGGGTCAGTCGCAGGCCGCCTTGAACCGGACCGTCGACCAGAACTCGCGAGGGCTCTACGACATTCTTGTCCAGGCCAAGGCCGACGACAACGGCGGGCTCATGCAGCCGGACATCGCCACCGGCCAGGGCGGCATCAGCTTCGACCAGCTGGAGTCCCTCCGCAAGCTTTCCGGCACCTCCGTGGCGGCCCCCATCAGCCTCGTCTCCCGCGTCACCCAGAACCTCGAGTCCCCGCGCCTGGATGCCACCGACTACCTCGGGTTCAACGCCGGGCTCGCCGGCACCGCCGGGGACCCCAGCGCCACCGATCCGAGCAAATGGCCGGCCGCGGAGTCGGTCCTGTCCGACACGCTGAAGAACTACCGGCTGACCGCCAGCGCCGTCAGCTCCGACGGCAAGTCCGACCAAACCCTGTTCAAGACCATGGCCGAAGGCTCCCTCGGCAAGGCCCGGCTCGTCGAAGAGCAGGTTGCCGGCGGCAAGAACGTCCGCATCGATGCCCCGGAGGGGGAGACCGGCATCAAGTTCCCGGCCCCGGCCGGCGGCTCCGAGCACAACCTCTTCAATCTCTCGGTCTCACTTCCGCTCGCTCCGCAGGTGACGGAATCCGTCGTCGCCGTCGACCCCGTCGCCGAACGCGCCCTGCTCGGCAGCGCCGGCGACTTCCTCGCCCCGCTGGAAAAGGCGCCGCCCGCGGACGCCCGCAACGCCGGCGCCATCGGCCGCCACTTCGAGAGCCTCTTCACCACCGGCATCGGCATGGACGAACTCAAGGAAGGCCCCGATTTCCTCGGCGTCAAGCTCAAGTACTGGGCCCCGCTGATGAGCCAGTACCAGCAGGCCAGGCGCAACGGGCTGCTGACCGAGGACTCGCAGGCGATCCCGCTGATCGTCCGCTCCGGCACGTCCCTTGACCTGAAGTACTCGGTCAAGATCGAGGAAATCGACGATTCCGGCAACGTGGTCAAGGATGTCGGGACGGTGACCCGCTCGCTGGACAAGGACTACCTGCCGTTCGTCTCGAAGTCCCCCTTCGCGCTGGCCTGGCCGGGGTCCAAGGACCTGACGCAGCTGCTCGGTGACACCGGGGGCTTCAGCCAAGGCCTCTACAACCCCGCGACGTGGAGCACGGACTTCGCTTCCGCGCCCAAGTATCAGGACGGCGAGACCGCGGGCAACGGTGCTGTCGACAAGAGCGCCACCCCCGGCGACTGGGTTACCGTGAACCGTCTCCCGGAGAAAGCAGCCAACGGCGCCGCCGTCGACCAAACACAGCGCAAGCCCGTGGACGAGCGCGCCTACCGCGAAGACCTCGAGACCGGCAAGAAGCTCGCCACGCCGCTCGCCATGGTCTATGGAACGTTCGACGCCGAGCAGGTCAAGGAAGTGGCCGGCGACGTCAACCGCCTGCCACTGGGCGGCTATGACCCCACACCGTTCACGCTGACCAAGGACGCCTCCGGCAAAGACGTCGAGAACACCGAACTCAAGCCCTCGCTGAGCGCCACGGGCCTGGCCAGCCAGTCCGCCGGTGCCATCACCGACTATTACGGCCTCGCCGCCGCCCGCGGCTACGAGGAAAACGCCTCCGTGATCGACGCCGTCCGGGTGCGGGCCAAGGTGCCTGGCAGCTGGAAGGAGGCGCAGCCCGAGGTGGAGAAGCTCGCCAACGAGATCCGGGACATGGGCCTGCAGGCAACCGTCGTGGCCGGCTCAGCCCGCGAGGACGCCAGCATATTTGTCCCCGGCTACTCCAAGGACGACGCCGGCAAGGAATCCCCGCTCGGCACAGTGCAGCAGTCGTGGGTCCGCCAGGATGCTGCGGACGCCGTCTCCGGCTCCCTCACCGGCACTAACCTGACCCTGCTCTTCCTGACCCTCTGCGGTGCTGCCCTGCTGACCGGCGCCTCCACGGTCAGCTATGTCCGAAAGCGCCGCAGCGAGGCCGGAACCCTGCGCGCCATGGGTTGGACGCAGCGCCGGATCCGGTCCTGGGTGCTCGCCGAGTTTGGTGTCGGCGCGGCCCTGCTGGCCGTCGCCGGAATCCTCCTGAGCCTCGTCAGCTGGAATCCGGCCACAGCGATCGTCTCGGCCTCCGTGCTCGCGCTCTACGCAGGGGCGGCCTTCTTCGCCGCCCAGCAGCTGCGCCACCGCGAAGAGGTCGACCAGGAACCGCAGCACGATGAACGGCTCATCGCCGTGGACTCACCGCTGACCTTCGCAAACCGGCAGCTGAGCACCAACAAGTTCAACACCATTTCCCTGGCCGTCGCCGTTGGCGTCTTCGCGGCTGCGGTCGGCGGAATGGTGGCCCTGCTGATCGACATTCCCCGGGCCGCCGGGGCGAGCGCGCTCAGCGGACTGGCTGCCGCCAGCATCGCGCTGCCCAGCATCGTTCTGGGCCTGTCCGGTGTGGCCGTCGGCCTGGTCCTGACAATGGTCACGGGCCGCTTCGAACTGCAGGCCAAGCGCCAGTACCTCGGCACGCTGCAGGCCATGGGCTGGAACCCGGACATGCTGGGCCAGGTCCGTTTCTTCGAAAATGCCATGGTGGGGACGGTCGCACTGCCGCTGGGTGTCCTGGGCGCCCTGGGCGTGGGCCTCCTCCTCGCCCCCTATGCCGCGCTCTGGGCCGCGGTCGCCGGGCTCGTGGCTGTACTTTGCTGGATTCCAATTGCAACGAAAGTGGTCCGATGAACAACGACCTGAACCTTGACCGTGAGGCTCACGAGCGGATGACGGCGAGCACCCGCCGCGGCGCTCACCAGACGCGCGCCAACACGATCGTGAAGGCCGCGGACCACGCCACGCCGCTGGAGCTCAGCAACATCACGATCCACTACGGCGGCGGCAAGGGCGGCGCCGAAGCCGTCAACGTGGTGGACGATTTCAACATGACACTGCACGCCGGCGAGATGCACTGCGTCGCCGGCCGCAGCGGCTCCGGCAAGACCAGCATCCTGACGGTCGGCGCGGGACTGACCCTGCCGACGTCGGGCCGGGTGTTCTGGGAGGGCGATTCGCTCGAGACCATGGGCGACGACGAAATCGCCGACCGACGACGCGCCCTGATCGGCTACGTCGACCAGGGCGGTGCCCTGATCGACGGCATGAGCGCGCTGGAGAACGTGCTGCTGCCGGCCGTGCCCGACGGCGAGGTGGAAAAGCGCCGCGACATGGCCAAGGACCTCCTGGACCTCGTCGGCCTGGGCCGGCGCATGCGCCACCGCCCGGCCCAGCTCTCCGGCGGTGAGCGCCAGCGCGTGGCGATCGCCCGGGCCCTGATCCTCGGCACCCGCGTGCTGATCGTCGACGAGCCGACCGCCAGCCTGGACCGCTCCTCGGCCAACCGCATCATCAGCATCCTGAAGGACACCACCTCGGACGGAATCGCCGTCCTGGTGGCTTCACATGACCACGAACTTGTCCGCCAGAGCGATACCCTTACCGAACTGATCTAGGTTAAAGCTGTGACAACTTCCGAAAAGACCCCGTTCTACATCACCACGGCCATCAGCTACCCCAACGGCGTGCCGCACATCGGCCACGCCTACGAGGTCATCGCCACCGATGCGATGGCGCGCTTCAAGCGCCTCGACGGCTACGACGTCTTCTTTATGACGGGCACGGACGAGCACGGCCTCAAGATGCAGCAGACGGCGGAAAAGGAAGGCATTCCGGTCAAGGAACTTGCCGACCGCAACTCCGCCGCGTTCCGCCAGATGAGCGATGACCTCGGCATCTCCCTGAGCCGCTTCATCCGTACCACGGACCCGGACCACTACGAGGCGGCCAAAGCGCTCTGGCAGCGGATGGAAGCCAACGGGGACATCTACCTCTCCAAGTACTCCGGCTGGTACTCGGTCCGCGACGAGCGGTACTTCGTCGAGGACGAAACCGAGGTACAGGCCGACGGGCTGCGCTACGCCTCCGAAACCGGCACCGAGGTGACCTGGACCGAAGAGGAGAGCTACTTCTTCAAGCTCTCCTCCTACCAGGACAGGCTGCTGGCCCTCTACGCGGACCACCCGTCCTTCGGCGCCCCGCACAACCGCTTCAACGAGGTCGTCAGCTTCGTCAAGGGCGGGCTCGAGGACCTGTCCATCAGCCGCACGTCCTTCGACTGGGGTGTCCCCGTCCCGGGGAACCCGGACCACGTCATGTACGTCTGGGTGGACGCGCTGACCAACTACCTGACCGGCGTCGGCTTCCCCGACACCGAGTCCGAGTCCTTCCGGAAGTACTGGCCCGCGGATGTCCATGTGATCGGCAAGGACATCTCCCGCTTCCACGCCGTCTACTGGCCGGCGTTCCTGATGTCGGCCGGGCTGGAACTGCCCAAGCGCGTTATGATCCACGGCCACCTGCAGAACCAGGGCGTGAAAATGTCCAAGTCGCTCGGCAATGTGGTCGCACCGGCGGACTGGGTAGCACAGTACGGCCTGGACCAGGTGCGTTTCTTCCTGCTCCGCGAGGTGCCGTTCGGCGCCGACGGCAACTACAGCCATGACGCGATCGTGGGCCGGATGAACGCGGACCTCGCCAACAACTTCGGCAACCTGGCCCAGCGTTCGCTGTCCATGGTCGCGAAGAACTGCGGCGGCACCGTCCCCGTCCCCAGGGGTTTCAGCGCCGAGGACGCCGCGCTGCTGGGCCAGGCCAACGGGCTGCTGGACGTTTCCCGCGCCGCGTTCGAAAAGCAGGAGTTCAGCCGCGCCCTGGAGGCGATCTGGACTGTCCTGGGGGACACGAACGCGTACTTCGCCGAGCAGGCGCCCTGGGTGCTGCGGAAGACCGACGTTGAGCGCATGAACACCGTCCTGTACGTCACGCTTGAGGTGCTGCGGATTGTCGCCATCCTCGCCCAGCCGGTCATGCCGGCGGCGGCGGCGGCCATCCTGGACACGCTGGGCCAGCCGGAAGGGGACGCGCGGGATTTCGCCGCCCTGGGCACACCGATTACTGCGGGCACGGCCCTGCCGGCCCCCTCCCCGGTCTTCCCGAAGTACGAGGAACCCGCCGAGGCCTGACGGCCCCGCCCAACGCGCCCTCAGATCCGGCGGCCCCCCGCGAAACGCTCCCTCACCACTGAAGAAAGGTGAGGGAGCGTTCGCTTTGTACTCGCGGGAGCTGCGGGCGAATTTCGGGGTAATTCAGCCGGTTCAATGGCCGGGCCTCCGGAGGTCTTGTGGCTAGAAGCTACCGGCAGGTAGTGAATCACCCCAGGACTGAGTACCCCGGACGGAAGCCAGGGTGTTAGTCCATCGATTAGACGAGTAGTCACTACTCGCGACCAGGTTGAGGCTGCCCGCCTAGCCTGAAATAGCAAGCGAACTGACGACACTGCTGGGGAGTAACTGTCACCAATCAATTCGCTGTTGGAGGTCTCGAATAGTGGTCTTTCCCGGGTCTCGATGACGGTTACTCCGCGCGGTCAAGCCAGTTTGTTAATCTGACTGGACGGAGCGACGGACAAATGCGAAGAACAATTGCCACAGTGGGGGTTGTGGGGCTGGGGATCATGTCGGCCGCGGTCACTGCCAACGCGGCACCTTCAGAAAAGAAGATCACGATCTGTCATGCGACCAGCTCGGCAGGGAACCCGTTCGTTGCTGCGACCGTCAACTTAAATTCCCTGCGGACCCACGCGAACGACACGCTCGACATCGTGCCGGCCAACGACGGGGACTTTTTCCCCAAAGGCCAGAACTTGACCGCGGCGAACCTTGCATTGCTGGCCAACAATTGCGTCGCCGTCGTTGTTCGTCCGGATGTACCGCCCGGGGTCCCGCCGGTCGGTCCCGTGCCCGGCGATGAGACTCCGGTGCCGGGGGGCGAAACGCCGGGCGACCAAACGCCGGAGCCGGGCGATGAGACTCCGGTGCCGGGTGGTGAGACGCCGGTGCCGGGCGATGAGACTCCGGTGCCGGGTGGTGAGACGCCGGTGCCGGGCGATGAGACTCCGGTGCCGGGTGGTGAGACGCCGGTGCCGGGCGGTGAAACGCCGGAGCCGGGTGGTGAGACGCCGGTGCCGGGGGGCGAAATGCCGGAGCCGGGTGGTGCGACGCCGGGCGCGGGCGAAATGCCGGTGCCGGGCGATGAGACTCCGGTGCCGGGTGGTGAAACGCCGGGCGCGGGCGAAATACCGGTGCCGGGTGATGAGACTCCGGTGCCGGGGGGCAAAACGCCGGTGCCGGCTGACGAGACTCCGGGACCCGGGGACGAAACGCCGCCGCCGGGTGATGAGACTCCAGGTGATGAGACCCCTGGAACCGGTGACGAGACAGCGGGTGACGAAAATCCGGAGCCAGGTGATGAATCGCCTGGAACCGGTGACGAGACAGCGGGTGACGAAAATCCGGAGCCAGGTGATGAATCGCCTGGAACCGGTGACGAGACATCGGGTGACGAAACGGCGGAGTCGGACACGACGCCAGTGTTGTCTATCACGCCGCTGGCACGCGATGTTGTGGTTCCGAAAGCCGTTGTTCCGGCCGCGAAAACCCCAGCGCCGGCAGCCAAGAGGTCAAATGTCGGTTACAACGTCCAGACCGCAGTGGCCGGCAATCCGGATAACGGCATGCCCGTCTGGCTGACCGCGCTGACCGCTGTGTTCACCGCGGGAGCGGCAACGGTGCTCTGGCAAGGCAGCAGGCGCGCCAGGAACTCCGTGGGATAGCGGACGGCAGGGCAGGGGTGGGTGCGGGTTTGCAGAGCCCGCCCCGCACGGTCCGCTTCCGCATCGCCAGGCCACCGCAGGCACCACACAGGAGCGCCGATGAGCAGTCACCGTGAGAACCACGGACGCCGGGTACGCCGTACCCGTGGGCTGGTGCTTAGCCCGCGGGACATGCTCATCCTGGCCGTCTGCGTACTGGGTCTCGTCGTTGCGTGGCTGTTCTACGCGGCGAGCGGCCCGGGGAGCGGGCATCCTGCCTACGGCCTGGAAGCTGGAGAATCGAAGGAACCGGGCGGTGCCGTCACGCCACAGGCGACGTCGTCTCCGTCCTCTGTCCCGGCCGGAAGCAGTTCTGGGCTGCTTTCGGGCGGGGGTACCGCTGCCCCGTCAGCGGGTCAGGCGCCCCCGGCGCGGGAGCCCGCCGTGGATGTTCCTGCTGTCTCTGTCCCGCAACGCATCACCTACCCGGCGGCCGGCATGGACGTGGCGGTTCACCCCCTGGCACCGGAGGGCGGCGCCGCAGAAAGCCGGAGCATTGTTCCGCCGGAGACGATGGACGGTTACTGGCTCACCCCCTTCGGCACCCCCGGGGCCGGCTCCGACAACACCACTTACGTCGTTGGCCACAGCTGGGAGGGCCTGGACGCGCCGTTCAACCACCTGAGCTCGGCCGCCGCACCGGGAGACGAACTCACCATGACCACGGAGACGGGGGTCCTCCGCTACGCCGTGGACTCTGTCACCACCTTTACGAAGTCCACCCTGAAGGACAGTGCCGTCTGGGATGCCGTCCCGAACCGCCTGGTCCTGATCAGCTGCTACACGGAGGATCCCTGGGGCAAGAACGTTGTGGTGGTCGCCAGCCCGGCCCGCGGCCCCTGACGGGTCCCGTAACGGGGAACCCGGCTGTTCGAATAATGAGACAAGTTGACCAGCATGTGGATCTCTTGGCTACGCTGAAAACATGAGCGCATCCACGATTGATCTGGCCGTTATTCCCGGCGACGGCATCGGCCCCGAGGTCACCGCCGAGGCCCTGAAGGTCCTTGAAAAGGCTGCTGCCGCCGAGGGCATTGTGCTGCAGCAGACCCACTACAAGCTCGGTGCGCAGCACTGGCTCGAAACGGGGGAGACCCTGCCGGAGGAAACCCTCGCCGATCTCCGCACCCGCGACGCCATCCTCTTCGGTGCGGTCGGTGCAGCCCCGGGCGATACCCGGATCCCCTCCGGCATCATCGAGCGTGAACTGCTGCTCAAGCTGCGCTTCAGCCTGGACCACTTCGTCAACCTGCGCCCGGCACGCCTCTACCCGGGCGTCGCCAGCCCGCTCGCCAACCCCGGCGACATCGACTTCATTGTGGTCCGCGAGGGCACTGAGGGACCCTATGTGGGCAACGGCGGCACGCTGCGTGCCGGCACCCCGCACGAAGTCGCCACGGAGGTCTCGCTCAACACGGCCCACGGCGTGGAACGCGTCGTCCGTGATGCCTTCCGCCGCGCCAACGACCGCCCGCGCAAGAAGCTCACCCTGGTGCACAAGCACAACGTCCTGGTCTTCGCGGGCCACCTCTGGAAGCGCACCGTGGAGGCCGTGGCCCAGGAGTTCCCCGAGGTCACCCACGACTACCTGCACATCGACGCCGCCACGATCTTTATGGTCACCGACCCGGCGCGGTTCGACGTGATCGTCACGGACAATCTCTTCGGCGACATCATCACCGACCTTGCCGCCGCTGTCACCGGAGGCATCGGCCTTGCTGCATCCGGAAACATCAACATGGAACGCACCGCGCCGTCCATGTTCGAACCGGTCCACGGCTCGGCACCGGACATCGCCGGCCAGCAGAAGGCGGATCCGACGGCGGCCATCCTCTCCGCCGCACTCCTCCTGGACCACCTGGGCTACGGGGGCGCCGCCCGCAAGATCGAAGCGGCCGTGGTCGCCGACGTCGCGGGCCGCGGCACCGCCGTCCGCAGCACCAGCGCGATCGGCGACGCCATCGCCGCTGCCCTGTAGGCGCCACGAGGCACCGGGCCGGCGGCCCCGCCAACGGGCGTAAGCTTGTTTCGAATCACCAATATGCTGCCGTGGTCCGACGCTGAACCACGTTCACACGCCAGGCAGCCGACCGTGGAGGAACCATGACTCAGACTGCCCATGGCGTCGAATTCACCCAGCATCTTTCGGCAACCCCGAAGTCCGCTGCAGAACGTGCTGCCATCCTGGCGAACCCGGGTTTCGGCAACTATTTCACCGACCACACGGCCATCGTCGACTACAGCGTCGACGCCGAGGGCAAGGGCGGCTGGCACGATGCCCGGGTTGAGGCCTACGGTCCCATCTCCCTGGACCCCTCTGCCGCCGTGCTCCACTACGGTCAGGAAATCTTCGAAGGCCTCAAGGCCTACCGCCACGCCGACGGCTCCATCTGGACGTTCCGCCCCGAGGCCAACGCCGCCCGCCTCAGCAAGTCGGCCCGCCGCCTGGCGCTCCCCGAGCTCCCCGAGGAGTACTTCCTGGGCGCCATCCGCGAACTCGTCTCGGCGGACAAGGAATGGGTCCCCTCCGGCGACGGCGAAGCCCTGTACCTGCGGCCGTTCATGATCGCCACCGAAGCGTTCCTCGGCGTCCGCGCCGCCCGCGAGGTGTCCTTCCGCGTCATCGCCTCCCCGGCCGGAAACTACTTCGGCGGCGAGCTCAAGCCGGTCTCTATCTGGATCTCCCGCCAATACGCCCGCGCAGGCCGCGGCGGCACCGGCGCCGCGAAGTGCGGCGGCAACTACGCCGCATCACTGATCGCGCAGCAGGAAGCCGAGGCCCACGGCTGCAAGCAGGTGCTCTTCCTCGACCAGTTCAATGACAACGCCGTGGAAGAGCTCGGCGGCATGAACGTGTTCTTCGTGATGAAGGACGGCTCCCTGGTGACCCCCGCGCTGAGCGGCACCATCCTTGAGGGCATCACCCGGATGTCCGTCATCCAGGTTGCCAAGGACATGGGCCGCGAGGTCACCGAACGCAAGATCACGCTGGATGAATGGCGCGACGGCGTGGCCTCCGGCGAGATCGCCGAGGTCTTCGCCTGCGGTACGGCCGCCGTGATCACCCCCATTGGCGTGCTCAAGGATGATACTGAATTCATCGGTTCCGAGGACGCGAAGGCGGGGGAGACCACCATGGCCATCCGCGAACAGCTTCTGGGCATCCAGACCGGCGCCGTCGAGGACACCCACGGCTGGCTGACCCGCCTCGCCTAAGCGGCAGCGCCTCAGTCGGAGGCAGCGTTCGACGGCGGCCCCCACCTTCCGGTGCGGGGCCGCCGTCGTCGTTAACAGCCCGGCAATTGGCCAGGTGAGACCGGCCGGAAGTCCCTAGCGTGTCCCCGGACGCGGCGGCACAATATGGCGCATGACGGGGCTTATTCAGGTTCTCGGTGTCATTTTCGGGGTGTTGCTGATCCTCGTGGGGATCCTTGAGTCGTTCTTCTTCAGGGACCAGCGTTTCCACCGGCTGTTCCTGATCAAGCCGGAGGACACGGAGACCGTGCGGATGTGGACCTTCAACCTGGGGTTCTACAACATGATCTGGGGGGTGGGCGCGATCGTTGGCGCGGTTCTGCTGACCGGGGCGGAGCCGTCGGCCGGGCGGGTCCTGCTGCTGTTCACGAGCGTGGGCCACGTGCTCCTGGGCATCATCCTGGTGCTGTCGGAACGGCGGCTGTGGGCCAGCGGCATCGCCGAAGCGCTCCTGCCGGCGGTCATTGCGGTGCTGCTGCTCGTGTGACGGCCGCTCGTGTGAGTGCCTCTTCGGTGGGAAGATGGAACTGTGATCCCGGACGACCCCCGCGCCATGGTGCGCAGCACAGAGCTGACCCGCTTCAGGCTGGCCCCCAACCCGGGGCCAATGAGCCTGCACGGGACCAATTCCTATGTGATTGCGGCTCCCGGGGCCGCCGGCACCGTGGTGGTGGATCCCGGCCCGCTCGACGAGCCACACCTGCAGGAACTGGCCCAGGCCGGCGCCGTCGAGCTCATCCTGATTACGCACCGGCACGCGGACCACACCGCCGCCGCCGCCCGCTTCGCCGAACTGACGGGAGCGCCCGTGCGCGCCAAGGATCCCGCACACTGCCACGGGGGAAGCCCCCTGGTGGACGGCGAAGTCATCCACGCCGCCGGGGCCGAGATCCGGGTCCTCGCCACGCCGGGCCACACCTCCGACTCGGTCTGTTTCCACCTGCCGCAGGACGGCGCCCGGGGCTCGGTCCTCACCGGCGACACGATCCTGGGCCTGGGAACCACCGTCCTGGACTATCCCGACGGCACGCTGGGCGACTATCTGGCTTCGCTGGACCGGCTGGAACGGCTGGGCCCCGCGACCGTCCTTCCGGCGCACGGTCCCATGCTGCCCGCCCTGGACACGATCGTCCGCGCCTACCGGGACCACCGCGAGGACCGGCTCGGGCAGATCCGCTCCGCCCTCGAGAACCTGGGGTCCGGGGCCGAGGTGGCCGAGGTGGCCGACGCCGTGTACGCCGCCGTCGATCCCGCCGTGCGGCCCGCGGCGGAACTCTCCGTGGCCGCCCAGCTGCACTACCTGAGGCTGGACGGCGGCACCGCCTAGCCGTTTGGAGACGGTACGCTTGGAGCCATGCGTATCGCCCGGTTTGTAGTCGATTCTGATCCCCTCTACGGCATTGTTGAAGGTGAGCCCGGCAGTGAGGAAATCACTGTCATCAACGGCGACCCCTTCTTCCACGGCGTGGAACGAACCGCCGTGCGGCACAAGCTGGAGGATGTGCGCCTGCTCGCCCCGATCATCCCGCGCAGCAAGGTCATCGGCGTCGGCCGCAACTTCGTTGAGCACGCCCGGGAACTCGGCAACGAGGTTCCCAAGCAGCCGCTGCTCTTCCTCAAGCCCAACACCTCCGTGATCGGGCCCAACGATCCGATCGTCCTGCCGGAGTTCTCCGAGGAAGTTTCCTTCGAAGCCGAGCTGTGCGTCGTGATCGGCCGGATCTGCAAGGACGTCCCCGAGGAGCGTGTCGACGACGTTGTCTTCGGCTACACCTGCGGCAACGACCTCACCGCCCGCGACGTCCAGAAGACGGACCTGCAGTGGGCACGGGCCAAGGGCTTCGACACGTCCGCGCCGCTGGGTCCCTGGATCGAGACCGAACTGAACACCGATGACCTGCAGATCCAGGGCCGCCTCAACGGCGAGCTGCGCCAGGACGGAAGCACGAGCCAAATGATCCGCGGCGTCCGCGAACTCGTCTCCATCGTCTCGCAGGCCTTCACCCTGCTGCCCGGCGACGTCATCATGACCGGAACCCCGGCCGGGGTCGGACTGGTCCAGGCCGGTGACCGCTTCGAGGTCGAGATCGAGGGAATCGGCCGGCTCTCCAACCCGGTCGTCCGACGCTAGCGGTACCTCAGAAAGAAGCTGCTCCGGTTTCGGACAGCCGCACCGTGGATCCACGGTGCGGCTGTCCGTTTTCGTGGCAGAAACCCCGGGCGGCCGGCGATGGTCGGGGTTGGTAATGTTGGAGTCACTATGACTACTCCCTCTGCGCCCGACGCCGTCTCCAGCTCCGCCCCCAGTGTGACCAGCGAAGTCACTGCCGACACCCCGGTCCGTGTCCGGTTCTGCCCGTCGCCCACCGGCACGCCGCACGTCGGCCTGATCCGCACGGCCCTGTTCAACTGGGCCCACGCCCGCCACACCAAGGGCACGTTCGTGTTCCGCATCGAGGACACCGACGCGGCGCGCGACTCGGAGGAGAGCTACCAGCAGCTGCTTGAAGCCCTCAAATGGCTCGGCATCACCTGGGAGGAAGGCGTGGAGGTCGGCGGGCCGCACGAGCCGTACCGCCAGTCACAGCGCCTGGACCTGTACAAGGACGTCGTCGCCAAGCTGATCGACGCCGGCTACGCCTATGAGTGCTACTCCTCCCCGGAGGAAGTCGAGGCGCGCCACCGCGCCGCCGGCCGGGACCCCAAGCTGGGCTATGACAACTTCGACCGCGAGCTTTCCGCGGAACAGCTGGCCGCGTTCAAGGCCGAGGGCCGGCAGCCGGTGCTCCGCGTGCGGATGCCGGATTCGGATGTCACGTTCACCGACATGGTCCGCGGCGACATCACCTTCAAGGCCGGCAGCATTCCGGACTACGTGATCGTCCGCGCCGACGGCTCCCCGCTCTACACCCTGGTCAACCCCGTCGACGACGCGCTGATGGGCATCACCCACGTGCTCCGCGGCGAGGACCTGCTCTCCTCCACGCCCCGCCAGGTGGTGCTGATCCGCGCCCTGATGGACATCGGCGTCGCCAGCTACCTGCCGGTCTTCGGCCACCTGCCGTACGTCATGGGGGAGGGCAACAAGAAGCTCTCCAAGCGCGACCCGCAGTCCAACCTGTTCCTGCTCCGGGACCGCGGCTTCATCCCGGAGGGCCTGCTCAACTACCTCTCGCTGCTCGGCTGGAGCCTCTCCGCCGACGAGGACATCTTCACGGTGGACCAGCTGATCGAGCACTTCGACGTCAATGACGTGCTCGCCAACCCCGCCCGCTTCGACATCAAGAAGGCCGAAGCCATCAACGGCACGCACATCCGGATGCTCGACGCCGAGGACTTCCGCGGCCGTCTGGTCCCGTACCTGCGCACCGCAGGATTCGTCGGCGAGACTCTGACCGCGCGCCAGGAAGAGATCCTCGCCGAGGCGGCCCCGCTGATCCAGGAGCGCATCTCCCTGCTGGGCGAAGCGCCCGAGATGCTCGCCTTCCTGTTCAAAGCCGACGACGCGATCGACGTCGCGGACGACGCCCGCAAGGGGCTTCCGGAGAACCTCACCGAGGTGCTCGACGCCGCCCTGGCCGCCCTGGAGCCGCTGGCCGGCTGGAATGCCGAGGGTATCCAGGCCGCGCTCAAGGAGGCCCTCGTGGAGGGCCTTGGCGTCAAGCCGCGGCTGGCCTTCGGTCCGGTCCGCACTGCCATCTCCGGCCGCCGGATCTCCCCGCCGCTGTTCGAATCCATGGTGATCCTGGGCAAGGACTCGTCCCTGGCCCGGCTGCGCGCATTCCGCGGCTGATGAGCTCGCCCTCAGCGCATAACAACGTCAGGACCAGCGCCCTGGCCGCCGGCCTGGGCGGCATCCGCGGCGTGCTGTTCGACATCGACGACACCCTCGTGGACCTCGAATTCGCCATGACGGCAGCCCTCCGCGACGTCAGTGAACATCTCCTGCCCGGCCTGGACCAGGCCGGGTGGGAAAAGTTCGGGCGGATCTTCACCCGCGAGACGACCCATTTCTACGACCGTTACCTGGCCGGTGAACTGAGCTTCAATGAACAGCGCCTGCTCCGCGGCCGGGCCGCCCTGGGGCACTTCGGCGTTGAGCTGGAGGAGGGCGAGCAGGCCCACCACTGGGTCAGTTCCTACGCCAGCCGGCAGCACGGCTACATCCGCGCCTTCGACGACGTCACGCCGATGCTGGATGCGCTGGATTCCGCCGGCATCCCCTACGGCGCCGTCAGCAACAACGTCCACGACTACCAGCGGGTCAAGCTGGACGCCGCCGGACTGGCACGTATCAGTGTGTTGGTTGGGACGGACACCGTCGGTGCGGCGAAGCCGGATCCGGCCATCTACCTGGAGGGCGTCCGCCGGCTCGGCACGGGCGCCGGCGAGACGCTGTACGTGGGGGACAACCGCCTCCTTGACGCTGACGGCTCGACGGCGGCCGGCCTCCTGGGTGTCTGGTTGAACCGCGGCGGGGAACCGGCCCCGGGTTTCGCCGGCCGTGAGATCGGTTCCCTGCTGGAGCTGCTGGCCTGATATTCCGCCGGGGGCTGCCCGGCAGCCAGCGGTCACCGTGACACCGGCGCTCAGCGCAGGGTCCCCGGTGCGGTGCCCGAGGCCATTTGGGCAAGAAAAATCCAAGGTCCCCGGACAACACTGTCACTCACGGCTGGTTTGGGGCTCGGTTTCCGCTCGGAAGCTTGTTGCAGGTGCCGCCCGACCGATGACGGGGGTGGGATTCGTGAACGGGATCACCGCGTGGCTTCGAGGAATGCTGATCGGGCTTGCGGTTTCTGCCCTGATGCTGGCCGGCATTTCGCCTGTGCAGGCCGAAACTGGGGTTACGGCCCTGCATGTGTTTCTGGCGGCTGGGCAGTCGAATATGTCCGGACGGGGTCTACCGGCTGGCGGCAGTCGGGACCCGGTGAACCCCCGGATCTTTCAATACGGCGCCAAAAATCCCACACTCCGGGCTGCGACTGTTCCGCTGGACATGCTGGACAGCCCCAGTGGAATCTCGCCCGCCACGACGTTTGCTCGAGAGTACCTGTCGACCCAGCCCACAAACGTCGGCGTTCTCATCATCCCGGCGGCTCACGGTTCCACGGGATTTACCAGTGCGACATCCACGCGCACCTGGACCGTAGGTGCCGCCTCCTCGCCGCAGTACGACCTGCCGAGCCTGGCAGTGAAGCAGACGCTGGCAGGCATTTCGGCGGCCAGAGCGGCTGGCTACGCCGTTGTTCTCAAGGGCGTCCTCTGGCACCAGGGGGAAAACAACTCATCGATGTCCACTTCGACCTACAGTGCGAAGCTGGACCAACTGATTGCCAGCTTCAGGTCCCGTCTGTCGGCATCGAATCTACCCTTTGTGGTCGGACGCATGGCGCCGGAGGGAATTGCGGCTACGCCGGGCCGGGAAAACGTGGACAGGGCGCACTCCGAAACTCCAGGCCGGGTCCCCCGTACCGGCTTTGCACCCTCCATGGCGGGTGCGCTCAATGGGGGCGACACCAGCCACTTCAACCGGACCGGTATCGAATACCTCGGGAAGACCTACCTGTCCGCATACATGCGGGCCGCCGGCATCACCCCCGGCACGCTCACGGCCGCCGTTCCGACGATTAGCGGCGTGGCGAAGGTCGGGTCAACCCTTACCGCGGTGCCCGGCACCTGGGGGCCGTCCCCGCTAACCCTGTCCTACCAGTGGTACCGGTCATACATTGCCATCAGCGGGGCCACGGGGGCCAAATACACTCCGGGCGGCAGCGAGCTGGACCGGACCATTACGGTGAAAGTAACGGGGTCCAAACCCGGCTACACCACGACCTCCCGAACGTCCGCGGGCCTGAAGATCACTACCCCCGGCACGCTCACGGCCGCGGTTCCGACGATTAGCGGCGTGGCGAAGGTCGGGTCAACCCTTACCGCGGTGCCCGGCACCTGGGGGCCGTCCCCGGTAACCCTGTCCTACCAGTGGTACCGGTCACACATTGCCATCAGCGGGGCCACGGGCTATACATACAAGCCGGTTGCCGGTGACTATGACCGGACCATCACGGTGAAAGTAACGGGGTCCAAACCCGGCTACACCACGACCTCCCGAACGTCCGCGGGCGTCAAAATCGCCCGATAGGCCCCGAGGGGGGAGGCGTGAGCGCTGCTCCGCCCTCCCGGCTAAATACGCTTCCGCGTGCCTCGATTTGTGCAGACGAAAACTCTCGGGTAAAGTAATTACTCGTGCTGAGGCGCCGGGAGCGCGGGTTTAGACCCACGGATCCGGCCCGAAAGTTCCATTGGGATATGGTGTAATTGGCAACACTACGGTTTCTGGTACCGTCATTCTAGGTTCGAGTCCTGGTATCCCAGCTCTGAAAAATCCGCGGATTTCCGCGGCTGATCAGGGGTTTCATGCCGGTTCGCCGATTTGAAACACTTGCTGAGTGTATGAAATAATCGCTTAGCGCGAATAGCAGAAATGCTGTTCTGGAGAGTACGCGGCCCCATCGTATAGCGGCCTAGTACGCTGCCCTCTCACGGCGGTAACGCGGGTTCGAATCCCGCTGGGGTCACAGATGAGACGGTCCCGGGCATCAGCCCGGGGCCGTTTTTCGTTGTCCGCCGTCCGTGGCGCCGAACCGGCCTGATCCCGAACTGGCATGATGTTGCGGTGAGCTCCGAAGAAACCACTGGCCATGCCGTTGAACTGCTGGAAGCCGTCCACCGCGACCTGGCCGCCACCTCCGTGCCCCTGGCCCTGCCCGGCTCGGATGAGGCCCGGCGGGACATCCGCAACGCCCTGGCCCAGCTCGAGGACTACATCCTGCCGCGCTACCGCAGCCTGGACGCACCGTTGCTGGCCGTCGTCGGCGGTTCGACCGGCGCAGGGAAATCAACCCTCGTCAACGCACTCGTCGGGCACGCTGTCACCCGCGCTGGCGCCATCCGTCCCACCACCCGCCAGCCCATCCTGCTGCACCACCCCGCCGACGGGCGATGGTTCGAGGGTCAGCGGGTCCTGCCGAGCCTGAGCCGGATCCGCGGCGCGGTGAACCGCGAGCCACTGCCAGCCAGCCAGGCCGGCCCCACCCCTGACGCTGCCGCAATCACTTCGCTGGTGCTGGTCTCCGATGCGGCCGTGCCGCAAGGAATCGCGCTGCTGGACGCTCCCGACGTCGACTCGATTTCCGCGGACAACCGCAAGCTAGCCGGGCAGTTGCTGGCTGCGGCCGACTTGTGGGTGTTCGTCACCACCGCCAACCGGTATGCCGACGCCGTTCCGTGGCGGCTGCTGCTGGACGCGGCCTCCCGGGACATCACAGTGGCCGTGGTCCTGGACCGGGTGCCGGCCGCCGCTGAAGCGGAGGTCAGTGCCGACCTGCAGTCGATGCTCAGCAGGGAAGGCCTGGGCGGGTCCCGCCTGTTCGTCGTCCCCGAGACGGCCCTGGACGGCATGGGCATGCTGCCGCCCGCCGTCGTGGAGCCGTTGCGGCTCTGGGTGCAGGAACTCGCCGCGGACGCCGCCGGGCGCGCCGGCATCGCGCGCCGGACGCTCAACGGGACAGTCAAGGCCCTGGGGAGCCGCGTCGAGGCGGTGGCGAAGGCCGCTGGGGACCAGGAACACGCGGCCGACGTCCTCGCAGGGGACGCGCGGGACGCCTACCGGGACGCCGTGGCCAGAATCCTGGAGGCCACCCGGGACGGCGCCCTGCTGCGGGGAGAGGTGCTGGCCCGCTGGCAGGACTTCGTGGGCACCGGCGAGTTCTTCCGGGCCATGGAGCAGAACATTGGCCGCTTCCGCGACCGGGTGGGTGCATTCTTTCGGGGCGAACCGGCGCCGGCGGTGCGGGTCGAGACAGCGATCGAAACCGGCCTGCAGGCGGTCATCGTCGATGAGGCCGCCAACGCGGCCGAAGATGCCGACGGGCGGTGGCGCTCCGATCCGGCCGGCCGCCAGCTGCTTGGCAGCGACGACCTGTCCGGAACCTCCGATGGCTTCGCCGAGAAGGCTGCTGCCGAGATCCGGGCCTGGCAGGGGAGCCTTATGGAGCTGATCCGGACCGAGGGCCAGGGCAAGCGGACCCAGGCCCGCTGGCTGTCCTTTGGCATCAACGGCCTCGGTGCCGCCCTGATGATCGTGGTGTTCTCCATGACGGCAGGGCTCACGGGGCTGGAGGTCGGTGTCGCAGGTGGAACCGCTGTCGCTGGACAGCGGCTGCTGGAGGCGGTGTTCGGCGAGGACGCCGTGCGCCGGCTCGCCAAGACGGCCCGCGAGGATCTCCACACCCGCTGCCAGAGCCTGCTCCAGGACGAACAGCAGCGTTTCCTGGCCCGGCTCGAGACCTCCGGCGGGGCCACGCCTGCGGTGCTCGCCGGCCATGCCGTGGCGCTGAGCCAGCTGGCGGCCTCCGCGTGAGCCGCCATGGTGCCGCCGCCGAGGCCTCCCGCCTGGACCGCCGGCTTGAGGCCCTGAACGAGGCCCGCGAACTAGCCGACGGCGCACTTCCGGACGACGTCCTGGACGGCGTGCTGCAGGTGCTGGACCGGGCCAGTTCCCGGCGCTCGCTCTCGGGGGACCACACCGTCGTCGGTTTCTTCGGCGCCACGGGCAGCGGCAAGTCGTCCCTGTTCAACGCCGTCAGCGGCGAGGAAATCGCGACGGCGGCCGCGCGGCGGCCGACGACCTCCGAGCCTCTCGCCGGCATCTGGGGTGCCGAGGGCAGCGACGAGCTGCTGGACTGGCTGGACGTCCGCAACCGGCACCACGCCACGCCGGTACCCGGGTTCGCCGACGACGGCACGGGCCTGATCCTGCTGGATCTTCCCGACTTTGACTCCACCCGTGCCGCCAACCGCGAGATCGTGGAGCGCATGGTGGGACTTGTCGACGTCCTCGTCTGGGTGCTCGACCCGCAAAAGTACGCCGACGCCGCGGTGCACAACGATTTCCTCACCCCGCTCGCCTCGCACGGCGCCGTCACCCTGGTGGTGCTGAACCAGATCGACCGGCTCCCGGACCGGGACATTCCCCCGGTGCTGGAGTCCCTGAAAGGCATCCTGGCGCGGGACGGGCTGGGCAAGGTGCAGGTCATTGGCGCCTCCGCTGTCGTTGGCACGGGGGTGGACAAGGTCCGGGCTGCCATCCGCCAGGTGGCCACGCAGCGGCAGGCCCAGTCGCAGCGCCTCGGCGCCGACGTCACGCAGGCGTGCGCCCGCCTTGCTGAGGCGTCGGGAGCAGGCGGGGCGGCCGGGGTTAAGGCGGCATCAAAGGCCCGGCTGGCCGAGGAACTGGCAGTCGCGGCCAACGTCCCGCTCGTCGTGGAAGCCGTCGTCGGGTCGTACCGGCTGGAGTCTACCCGCCGCACCGGGTGGCCCGTCACCCGCTGGCTGGTCCGGTTCCGGCCCGACCCGCTGCGGCGGCTCAACCTGCGCCGGGAGGGATCCCGGCCCGAAGTGAACCGCACGTCACTGCCGCCTGCGGGCGCCCCCGAGCGGGCCCGAACGGATGCCGCCGTCCGCGAATTCGCCGATGCAGCGTCCGACGGCGCCCCCGGCCCCTGGCGGGCCGTTATCCGCGGCGCCGCCCGGGAGGGCCGCGACCGGCTGCCGGATGCGCTGGACCAGGCCATCGCGTCCACAGATTTGAAAGCCGCGGGCAAGGCGTGGTGGTGGACACCGTTCAACATCGTGCAGTGGCTGGCGCTGCTGACGGCCCTCGGCGGTTTCGCCTGGCTCGGGGTGCTTGCCGCGCTGGGGTATTTGCAGCTCCCCGTCCCGGAGGTCCCGATGGTGCAGGGCTGGCCCGTGCCGACCGTCATGATCGCTGGCGGTGCGCTGCTCGGCATTGTCCTGGCTCTTCTGGCGAAGCTCATCGCGGGGGCCGCTGCCCGGGCACGGGGGGCGGCGGCGCGAAAGCGGCTCAAGGCATCCGTCGCGGCCGTGGCGGAGGATTATGTGGTGGAACCGGTGGAACTCGAGGTCAGCCGGCTGGCGTCCTTCAGCAGGGCCCTGCACGCGGCGGCGGGCTGACCGCTCACCTGCGTGTCATGCTGCCGCCGTGCCGCCCAGATGCCCGCGCTGCACCTCCGGCTGGGCCTACAGCAGCGCCGCGGCGTCGCGGACCTTGATCATCGTACGCAGGTTGCGGGTGGTGGTGGACGCCTTGTACTTCGGCTTCGAGGACACCTTGCTGAACGGACTGTCCAGCGTGCCGCCGGCGGGCGCCAGCCACGCCAGGGCCTCCGGCCCCAGCACAGTCACCCTCGCACCGTCCAGTGCACTGCCGGCTTCATACAGCTCAGTAAGCACCCCGGCATCCGAGCCGAGCGTCAGGTAGGTGTGGGTGGATGCGTCGTCCGCGGGGTAGGGGCACGCCGCCACCAATTCACCCACCCGGTCCGCGGCCAGAACCACCACCCACGCGTCATAGCCGAATGACTCCCGGAGGCAGGCTTCGAATTCCTTTTTGACCCCGGCGGAGGACAGCTCGCTTGCAAGCACAACATTTCCACTGGCGAGGAGCGTCTTCACGCCCGAAAACGGGCGGGACTCCAGGGCTGTCTTCAGTTCGGCCATCTTGATGGTGATGCCGCCGACGTTGACCCCGCGCAGGAAAACCGCATAACTGCTCATGCGGACAGCCTATGCTTCCGGCAGAGCCGAAGTCAGCAAGGGGCCGCGGGTGTGGGAGGAGTTCAGCGACCCGGACGCCCGTCTTTTCTTGCGACTGACCCCTTTCCGGCTATCGGGTCCAGTGCCGGTGCCAGGCCGGCCGGTCGTCTTTTGGTCGTACCCCGGTGATTTGATGAGGATATGGAAGGCACGGTCTGGAGTGTGGAGAGCCGGGAAGCCCTGGCGGCTCTCGCGGCGTCAGTCGCCGCGCTGGCTGCTTTCGCCGGCGCCGGGGAGTCCGTGGCTGATCCGTCAGGCATTGATCCTTCCGGGGCGCCGAGTCTGATCCGCTCCAGAACGATCCCTTGCGGGACGTGGATCTATTGCTGGACGCCGATCCGCTCCAGAACGATCCCTTGCGGGACGTGGATCTATTGCTGGACACCGATCCGCTCCGGGAGTCCGAGTGTGATCCGTTGTGGGACAATCCGTTGCAGGTTCTGGCGGATGCCTGCCTGGACGGTCTCACCGGGGCGGCCCGGGTGGAAGCCGGGATGGCGGCGGTGAAGGTACTGCTGGCCGCGGACTATGCGAAGGCGACCCGGGCTCTGGCGCCCCCGACGGTGTCCGCGCATGATCACTCGGTCCAGGAGATGGTCATGGTCTCCGAGGTCGCCTGTGCCCTGACCGTCAGCGAGCACACCGCCGGTACCCTCCTGGCCGAGTCCGAGGCCCTGACAACGTCGCTGCCCCTGACCCTGGCGGCGCTGCAGGCCGGCACCATCTCCTGGGCCCACGCCCGGGCCATGGTGAATGAAACCGCGAACCTGGACCCGGCTGGCGCAGCCGCACTGGAGGCGCACTTCCTGGACCCCGACGCCCCGAACCCCGCCCGAGGCTGCCCGGCCGGGGACCTCGTCCCGTACCGGTTCCGCGGCAAAGCCCGCACCTGGCGGGAACGCCACCACCCGGACAGCATCGAGAAACGCCACAGCAAAAGCGCCAAGGACCGGCGGGTCGAGTTCCGCCCGGACTCTGACGGGATGGCCTGGTTCTCCGCGTACCTGCCGGCCGATACCGCCGCGGGGATCTGGGACCGGACCACCGCCGCCGCCCGCGCCCTCCAGGGCCCGGACGAGGCACGCACCCTGACCCAGCTCCGCGCCGACATCGCCGCCACCTTGCTCCTGAACACCGGTACCGACGCCGGCACCGACGGCAACGGCCTTACCGGGGATGTGCCGGTCCCGCGCGCACAGGTCCTCATCACCGTCCCCGTCCTGTCCCTCCTGGGCGCCACGGAGGAACCGGCGATGCTCGACGGATACGGTCCGATCCCGCCGTCCATGGCCCGCCGCCTGGTCGCCGACGGCGCCGACTCCTTCCACCGGGTCCTGATCGATCCCCGCGACGGGGCCCCGCTGGAAATCGGCCGGACCAGCTACCGCCTCACGAAGACCATGCGCCAATGGCTCCGGCTCCGCGACGGCAGATGCCCCTTCCCCGGGTGCAACAACCCGTCCCTGGACAACGACGCCGACCATCTTCTGGCCTGGGCCGACGGCGGCACGACGGGCATCTCCAACCTCGGCCAGCCGTGCCGCAAACACCACCGCCTCAAACACGCCTCAGCCTGGACACCCTCCGGGGCCAACAAGCACAACCCGCCCGGTTGGACCTCCCCGTCCGGAAGGTACTACCCCAGCGAACAGCAGGACTGGGAACCACCCCACTGGCCACCCGGGATCCTGGAAACGGACGGAAGTCTACCCGCGCACGCGGACCCGAGCCTGGGCCAGGACCTGCCCGCTCACCCCGGCTGGGATCCGGACCTGGACCTGCCCGCGGAGCCCGGCTGGGATCCGGATCTGGACCTGCCCGCGGAGCCCGGCTGGGATTCGGATCTGGACCTGCCCCCGGACCCCCGCCCGGACTGGCACGACCTTATGTCCGGATATCCGTGGGCCGCCGCGGACAGAATCGATCCGGGCTGGTCAGGGTCCGCAGACGACGCATGCCTGGATAGCACTTTTCAACAGTGACTGATCTTCCGTGGGTCCGCGCCCCAGTGGGTCCGCGCCCCGGTGGCGTTCCTTGACGAACGGGGATGGCTTTAGTCGTTGGTCTTGCGCAGTGCCTCGGTCAGCACCCGGGCCGCGTTGCAGACCACTTCGGCATGCAGCCGGCCCGGCTGGCGGGTCAGGCGTTCGATCGGCCCGGAAATCGATACGGCGGCGATCACCCGGCCGGACGGACCGCGCACGGGGGCCGACACCGAGGCGACCCCCGGCTCGCGTTCGCCGAGGCTCTGGCCCCAGCCCCGACGTCGTACTCCGGCCAGGACAGTGGGGGTGAAGCGGGCGGCCTGCAGGCCTTCCAGGAGCCGATCGTGGTCCTCCCACGCGAGCAGCACCTGCGCGGCGGAGCCGGCCTTCATGGACAACTGGGTGCCGACCGGGATGGTGTCGCGCAGGCCAATGGGCCGCTCAGCGGAGGCCACGCAGACACGCCAGTCACCCTGCCGGCGGAAAATCTGGGCGCTTTCGCCCGTGGCGTCGCGTAACTGCATCAGGACCGGTCCGGCGGAGGCGATCAGGCGGTCCTCGCCGGCCGCGGAGGCGAGCTCTACGAGGCGGCTGCCCAGGACAAAACGGCCCTGGATGTCGCGGCTGACCAGCCGGTGATGGACCAGCGCCAGCGCCAGCCGGTGCACGGTTGGCCTCGCCAGTCCCGTAGCCGCAACAAGCTGGGCCAGGGTGGTAGGTCCGGCCTCAAGTGCGTCAAGCACATGGGCCGCTTTATCGATGACACCGACTCCACTAGAATTGTCCATGTAATGATATTGCCGTCTCATTATCTGAGATGCAAGTCAACTCGCTGGCGCATTACGCGGGAGTGCTGATTCAGTGGAGAGAACAAGCCGGGAAGTACGGATACCGCAGTGAAGGGAGCAGGCCGTGGCAAAGACACTGGCCGAGAAAGTTTGGGACGCGCACGTGGTGCGCAAAGGCGACGGCGAAGGAGCCAATGCCCAGCCCGACCTTCTCTTCATCGACCTCCATCTGGTGCACGAGGTGACTTCGCCGCAGGCCTTTGAGGGCCTCCGGCTGGCCGGGCGCCCGCTCCGCCGGCCCGACCTCACCATCGCCACCGAGGACCACAACACTCCCACGCTGGACATCGACAAACCAATTGCCGATCTCACCAGCCGTACGCAGATCCAGACCCTGCGCAACAACTGCCAGGAATTCGGTGTCCGCCTGCACTCACTCGGCGACGCCGAGCAGGGGATCGTTCACGTCGTGGGCCCGCAGCTGGGCCTCACCCAGCCCGGCATGACGGTGGTCTGCGGCGACTCGCACACCTCAACCCACGGGGCGTTCGGTGCTCTGGCGATGGGCATCGGCACGTCCGAGGTTGAGCACGTCATGGCCACCCAGACGCTGTCCCTGAAGCCCTTCAAGACCATGGCCATTAACGTCGAGGGCACCCTACGTCCCGGCGTTTCCGCCAAGGACATCATCCTGGCCGTCATCGCCAAGATCGGCACCGGCGGAGGCCAGGGCTACGTGCTCGAGTACCGCGGCTCCGCGATCCGGGCGCTGTCCATGGAAGCCCGGATGACCATCTGCAACATGTCCATCGAAGCCGGCGCCCGTGCCGGACTCGTCGCCCCGGACCAGACCACCTACGACTACATGTTTGGCCGCCCGCATGCGCCGCAGGGCGCCGAGTGGGATGCCGCCGTCGAGTACTGGAACACCCTGCGCTCCGAGGACGACGCGACATTCGACGTTCAGGTGGACCTCGATGCCGACACCCTGGAACCGTTCGTGACCTGGGGGACCAATCCCGGCCAGGGCGTGTCCCTCTCCGCCAAGGTTCCCTCTCCCGAGGACTTCGGCGACGAGAACGCCAAGGCCGCGGCGGAACGCGCGCTGCAGTACATGGGGCTGGAAGCCGGGACGCCGATGAAGGAGATCCGGGTGGACACGGTTTTCCTCGGATCCTGCACCAACTCCCGGATGGAGGACCTGCGCGCGGCGGCGGATATCATCCGCGGCCGCACCAAGGACCCCAACATCCGGATGCTCGTGGTTCCCGGCTCGGCCCGTGTCCGCCTCGAGGCCGAGGCCGAGGGTCTGGACAAGGTCTTCAAGGACTTCGGAGCCGAATGGCGTTTTGCCGGCTGCTCCATGTGCCTGGGCATGAACCCGGACCAGCTGGAACCGGGGGAGCGCTGCGCCTCTACCTCGAACCGCAACTTCGAGGGCCGCCAGGGCAAGGGCGGGCGCACCCACCTGGTCTCCCCGGTGGTGGCAGCGGCGACGGCGGTGCGCGGCACCCTGAGCTCGCCGTCGGACCTGGACCCCGCTCCCGAGTCCGCAACCATCCGCACCGACGCCGCCTAGGAGACCGCCATGGAAAAGTTCACCACCCACACCGGCATCGGCGTCCCGCTGCGCCAAAGTAACGTCGACACCGACCAGATCATTCCGGCCGTCTATCTCAAGCGCATCACGCGCACCGGCTTCGAAGACGCTCTTTTTGCGGCCTGGCGCAAGGACCCGGCATTCATCCTGAACCAGGAGCCGTTCAACGCGGGTTCCGTCCTGGTGGCCGGCCCCGACTTCGGCACCGGGTCCTCCCGCGAGCACGCGGTCTGGGCGCTCAAGGACTACGGCTTCAAGACCGTGCTGTCCTCACGCTTCGCCGACATTTTCCGCGGAAACTCCGGCAAGCAGGGCCTGCTCGCCGCGGAGCTGGCCCAGGACGACATCGAACTTATCTGGAAAGAGCTGGAGAACGCCCCGGGCACCGCGGTCACCGTAGACCTTGTCTCCAAGACGGTCCAGTGCGGCAACATTGTGGCGCCGTTCGAGATTGACGACTACACCCGCTGGCGCCTGCTGGAGGGCCTGGACGACATTGGCCTGACCCTCAAGCATGAGGAAGACATCACCGCCTTCGAGGCCACCCGGCCGGCGTTTATGCCCAAAACCCTGCCGGCCAAACTGTCCTGACTGGCGCGCAACACTGCAACGCGGGGTCACCTACAGCCCGTCCCGGGCCCCGGGACCGGCCGCAAGTGACCCCGCGTTGCTTCGTTTTCGACGGCAGTGACTGCGGCGGAGACGGCGAGCCGGCGTGCCCCGTATTTCAGATCGGTAACGCAAGCTCCTATGCTTAGCAGGAGCCTTTCTAAGGATTTGGGGGCGAGTAGTCGTGAGGAAACCGGTATATGAGTAGTGTTCTGACAATCCGCGGAGGCGTCCCGCTGACTGGCCGCGTCACCGTGCGGGGGGCCAAAAACCTGGTCCCCAAGGCCATGGTGGCCGCCCTGCTGGGCAACGAGCCATCCGTGCTGCGCAACGTCCCTGAAATCAAGGACGTCGAGGTTGTCACCAGCCTGCTCCAGCTCCACGGCGTCACCGTCGAGAAAGACCCCATCACCGGGGATCTGACCCTCGATCCGACCAACGCGAAGACGGCGTCCCACACGGCGATCGACGCACACGCCGGCGACTCCCGCATCCCGATCCTGCTGTGCGGTCCCTTGATCCACGCGATCGGCGAGGCATTCATCCCGGACCTGGGCGGCTGCAAGATCGGAGACCGCCCGATCGACTACCACCTGAACGTCCTGCGGCAGTTCGGTGCCGTGGTGGAAAAGCGTCCCGGCGGCATCCACATCTCCGCGCCCGGCGGCCTCAAAGGCGCCAAGATCTCGCTGCCCTACCCGTCCGTCGGCGCCACCGAGCAGGTGCTGCTGAGCGCCACGCGGGCCGAGGGCATCACCGAGCTCTCCGGTGCGGCCACGGAGCCGGAGATCGTCGACCTCATCGCGGTGCTGCAGAAAATGGGCGCGATCATCAGTGTCCAGACGGACCGCACCATTCGGATCGAGGGCGTCCCGGACCTCGGCGGCTACAACCACCGCGCCCTCTCGGACCGCAACGAATCGGCGTCGTGGGCGTCCGCTGCGCTGGTGACCCGCGGCGACATCTTCGTGGAGGGCGCCACCCAGCGCGACATGATGACCTTCCTCAATACCTACCGCAAGGTTGGCGGCGGGATGGACATCGGCGACGACGGCATCCGCTTCTATCACAAGGGCGGCAAGCTCAACCCGCTGGTCCTCGAGACGGACGTGCACCCCGGCTTCATGACGGACTGGCAGCAGCCGCTCATCGTCGCCCTGACGCAGGCCGAAGGCGTGTCGATCGTCCACGAAACCGTGTACGAAAACCGCTTCGGCTTCACCGAGGCGCTGATCCGGATGGGCGCCAATATCCAGGTCCACCGCGAATGCCTCGGCAGCGTGCCCTGCCGGTTCGGCCAGCGCAACTTCCTGCATTCCGCCGTGATCTCCGGCCCCACCCAGCTGACCGGCACCGACATCGACGTGCCCGATCTGCGTGGTGGATTCAGCCACCTGATCGCGGCGCTGGCTGCCAACGGCACCTCCCGGGTCACCGGCATCGACATCATCAACCGCGGCTACGAGCGTTTCACGGAGAAACTCGCGGGCCTGGGCGCCGACTTCGACATCACCTCGGCCGAGTAGCGGGGGCCAAGTGAAGGAATCGGCTAAGAGCCACATCACCTTTGTCGTTGTGGCCGGGATTGTCCGGCCGGTCATGAACCTTCTGATGCGGAAGGAATGGATCGGCCTCGAGAAGCTGCCCGCCGGCGGCTTCATCGCAGCACCCAATCACTGCACCGAAATCGATCCCCTGGTGGTGGGGCACATGCTCTACAACCAGAAGCGGATGCCACGCTTCCTGGCCAAGTCCGGACTCTTCAAGGTGCCCGTGCTGGGATTCGTGCTGCGCGCTACCAAACAGATCCCGGTGGAACGCTCGACGGCGGGCGCCAACCGCTCGCTGCAGATCGCCAAGGACGTGGTGGACGAGGGCGGAGCCATCATCATCTACCCCGAGGGCACGCTCACCAGGGATCCCGAGCTGTGGCCGATGAAAGGCCACACCGGTGCCGCGCGGATGGCGCTCCAAAGCGGAATCCCCGTAGTGCCAATGGCCCACTGGGGAGCTCATGAGGTATTGCCGCGCTATGCCAAACGGTTCCACCTTTTTCCCCGGAAGACCTCGCGACTGGTCGTGGGCGATCCGGTTGACCTCAGTCCCTTCGCCGGGCGCCCACTGGACAAGGCCACCCTCACCGAGGCCACTAACGTCATCATGGAGGCCATCACCGAACTCCTGGCCACCCTCCGGGGCGGACAGCCTCCGCTGGTCCGCTGGGACCCTTCGGCCCACAACCAGTCCACGCACGGCCGCTTCATTGAGCAAGGCGGCAAAACCGGCGGTTCTGCAACACCGGAAGAGAAACTTGGGGATACCGACGAATGACATTCGACCAAACGCGAGGACTGTCGGCCACGAGAGTTGCGGTACTCGGCGCCGGATCCTGGGGGACTACCTTTGCGAAGGTCCTCGCTGACGCCGCCACGTCCTCCGGCGTCGAACGCGACATCCGGCTCTGGGGCCGTCGCGGTGAAGTCGTCGACCAGATCAACCTGAAGCACCGGAACGAGCAGTACCTCAAGGACATTGCCCTGCCGCCGAGCATCACCGCGTCCACCGATGTTGCCGAGGTCCTGGCCGGCGCCGAGCTCGTGGTCCTGGCCGTCCCGGCGCAGACCCTGCGGCCGCAACTGCGCCAGTGGAAGAACCTCCTGGCGCCCGGCGCCCTGGTGGTGTCCCTCATGAAGGGACTCGAACTGCACTCCGACGCCCGGATGAGCGAAGTGATCTCCGAGGAGCTCGGCATTCCCGCCAACCGGATCGCCGTGGTGTCCGGACCCAACCTGGCCATGGAGATCGCCCGGGAAGAACCCACCGCCTCCGTAGTGGCCTGCTCCGACCCGATTGCGGCCGGCTGGATCGCCCGCAGCTGCACCGCCCCGTACTTCCGCCCCTACACCACCGGCGACGTCGTCGGCGTCGAAATCGGCGGGATCGTCAAGAACATCATCGCTTTGGCCGTCGGCATCTGCGAAGGCAAGCAGATGGGTGACAACACCAAGGCCTCCGTTATCACGCGCGGCCTCGCGGAGACCTCCCGGCTGTCCCTTGCCCTGGGCGGCGAGGCGCAGACGATGGCCGGCCTCGCCGGCCTCGGCGACCTCGTGGCCACCTGTTCCTCGCCGCTGTCCCGGAACCACACGGCCGGACGGCTGCTGGGCAAGGGGCTGACCCTGGATGAGGTCGCGGCCGAAATGACGCAGACGGCCGAGGGGATCAAATCCGCCCAGGCCGTCCAGGAGCTGGCCGGCAAGCTCGGCGTCGAAATGCCCATCACCGCGGCGGTCGTTGCCGTGCTGGCAGGAAAACTGTCCGTCGATGAACTGGGGCCGCTCCTGCTGTCCCGGGACCTGAAACCTGAAGGCGATTACTGAGCGTGTCTGAAGAAAACGTGAGCATAGAGGGCCGATCCGCCCAGGCACGGCCCCGGGTGGCGGTGCTCTTCGGTGGCCGCTCCAGCGAACACGCGGTCAGCTGCGTGACGGCTGCCGGGGTTCTGGGCGCGATCGACCAGACGAAGTACGAGGTCATCCCGATCGGGATCGCCAAAACCGGCCAGTGGGTGCTGGCCTCCGGGGACACCCACGACTGGTCGCTCTCGGCATCATCCCTGCCCGAGGTCGCGGCCGCGGCCCGGACCGTGGCGCTGACCGAAATCGGCGGCGAACACCAGCTGATCGTGGCCTCCCCGAACGAGGTGCCGCAGGAACTGGGCGCCGTGGATGTGGTGTTCCCGCTGCTGCACGGCCCGTTCGGCGAGGACGGCACCGTCCAAGGCTTCCTGGAACTGTCCGACACCCGCTACGTGGGCGCCGGTGTTCTGGCGTCGGCCGTGGGCATGGACAAGCACTTCATGAAGGTGGTGTTTGAATCCGCGGGGCTCCGCGTGGGCCCGTACATCGCCGTGACGGACCGGCAGTGGCGCAACGACCCCGAAACCGTCCGCAAACGTGTGGACCAGCTCGGTTTCCCGGTCTTCGTCAAGCCGGCGCGGGCTGGTTCCTCCATGGGCATCTCCAAGGTCGACTCCCTCGAAGGCCTGGATGCCGCGATTGAAGCCGCGCGGGAACATGATCCGAAACTCGTCATCGAGGCGGGCATCGTCGGCCGCGAGATCGAATGCGCGGTGCTGGAAGGCCGGGGGACCGACGCTCCCCGGACGTCCATGCCCGGCGAGATTTCCGTGGCCGGCGGCGGCCATGAGTTCTATGACTTCAACGCCAAGTACGTGGACGACGCCGCGGCCCTCAGCTGCCCGGCCGACCTCCCGGACGAAGCCATCGCCCGGGTCCGCGAACTGGCCGCTGTCGCGTTCGACGCCGTCGGAGCCGAGGGCCTGAGCCGGGTCGATTTCTTCTACACCCCCGAGGGCGAGCTGATCATCAACGAGATCAACACCATGCCCGGGTTCACGCCCAAGAGCATGTACCCGCAAATGTGGAAGGCCTCCGGCCTGGGTTACGCGGAGCTGATCGACGAACTGATCTACCTGGCGCTGCACCGCAGGACCGGTCTGCGGTAGGGCCCTACTGGCTCGGCGGCAGGTTCTGCAGGTCCGCCTGGCCCACGCAGTTCCGCGCCGCCGGTACCTTCGCCGCCGCGGCGGCGAGGTCCGCGAGGACGGTGGCGGAACTGATCTTGTCCGGATCCATCAGGATCTCGGTGGCGGGTTCGCGCCCGAACGTCGTCAGGGTCCACACCGGGTCGCCCTCCTTGATGACCCAGTCGACGCCGTTCACGTTGACACAGCGGTCCGTCGTCGGCCCCGGAACATTCACCCCGCAGCGCAGGACGACGAGGGACGGGTCGCCCCAGGCCGCCGTCGCCTGGCTGTTGGTCTTGCGCAGTTTGGCCTCGCCGATCGCATCCGGCAGCGCCACCATCATGGGGGCACAGGCGGCGTTCGCCGCGTCTTTGGCGGGGGCGACGTCGACAACCGGAGAACAGGCCGCCAAGGCAAGGCTCGCGGTTGCTGCGGCCGCCGCGACAGGGACAAGACGCGAGGAAATTGGGCGACGGAAACGGGGCATTCACCCAGCCTATCCCGGGCCGAGCGGCTAAAGTGGCCACGGACGGGACGCGGCGGTAACGTCATGTCTGGCAGGCTGGCTCCTACCTTCGAGTAGACTGGGAATCTCGTGTACCACTCAGACTCTGCCTACAACGACGTTAGTGATGGCCGCGTGGGGCACACTAGATTCAATCTCGCACCTGGGGGAGGGACTGTCGATATGAAGTCGCGCAGCCGAAAACTTAAGTCAGTACGCGCCGGGCTTGGAGCACTGCTCCTGGCCGGTTTGATCGCGGGAACGGCCGCTGCCGCCCACGCCGAGGATGCCGCGCCGGCCGCTCCTACTTTGGAGACAATCACTCCCAGCCCGTCACCGACGGCGACGGCAGCCCCCAAGCCCAAGCCGACTAAGACCGCGCCGCCCACGACGGAACCCGCCGTCCCGCCCACGGCGGAACCCACACCCCCGCCCGCGGAGACCCCGCCGCCTCCGGCTCCGCCTGAGGAGACCCCGCCGGTAGTGGAGCCTGCGCCCGTGGTCGAGACGCCTCCGGTCGTTGAGCCTGTCCGGCCGCCCGCAGTTGCCCCCGCCGTTGTCCCGCCTGTGGTGATTGCGCCGGTTCCCACACCAACGCCAACGCCGACGCCTACCCCTGAGCCGGTCAAATCGATTGAAGCGGCAGCGGTGGAGGCTCCGGCGTCCCAACTCATCATGAAGTCCCAGGTTCAGGCGGCAGTCGCAGTCGCTACCGGCAGCCCGCTGGCGGTCCAGGCCATCACAGTTGTGTTCCTCCTGGGTTTGGGCTACGCCTATTTCCGCTTCCTCGGTTCCAAAAAAGTCAGCGGCTCACCCGGAACCGGTAAGTCCTGAGAGCCATGCAGGATGACGTTTCAGTGAACTCACCTGCGCCCAAGCTGGAGGGGCTGCAGATCACGCTTATCACCCACTCCTACTGGCCCGAACAGAGCCCTCCCCAGCGCCGCTGGACGGCCATGATCAAAGAGTTCTCGCATGCGGGCTGGGACGTCGATGTCATTACCCCGGTGGCCCACTATCCCTTCGGCCGGCGTGCCCTGCCGCGTTGGATGGCGGGCAGGCCATTCCATCTGCGCAACGGCCAGTTCACCGAGAAGATCCTCCACGTCCCGTACCTGCGTCATGGAAACTCCCGTGTCGCACGCCTGCTGGACCAGTGTTTCTCCGCCGCGTTGTCGGTCCCGGCTGGACTCATGGTCCGAAAACCCGACGTCGTCATTGTTACCGCCCCCGGTCTGCCCTCACTGGCCGCCGGATATGCCCTGGCCAAGTTGCGCCGCGTGCCGTTGATCGTGGAGATGCGGGACGCCTGGCCGGACCTAGCCCGCGACGCCCGCCTGGTGCAAGGAAAGGTCAAGAGCGTCATCGAGCACGTCGTTGACTTCGTCCAGCACCGCGCCGACCTCGTCGTTACCGTCACGGAGGGATTCGAAGCCACGCTGCGGTCCCGCGGCATCCGCAACGTGGCAACAGTCAGCAACGGCGTTCACCTGGACGCCATTGCCGTCGTCGGACCTCCCGACCCGGAACGCGCTGTGTTTGAGGCCCTGTACCTGGGAAACCACGGCGAAAGCCAACGGCTGGACGTCGCGATCCGGGCCAGCGCGTTGGTGGGGAACTCCATGCATCTGCACATGGTGGGCCACGGCACGCAGCGCCCCGCACTGGAGAAACTGGCGCGCGAGCTCAACGCTCCGGTGACTTTTCATGCACCCCTCACCGGCGACGCCATGATGGATCGTTACGCTTCCGCCGATACGTGCCTGGTGTCACTGCGTGATGACTGGAAATCCTTCGAAACTACTGTTCCATCCAAGACCTACGAGGTCCTGTCGATCGGACGACACGTCACGGCCGTCGTGCGCGGGGAGGCGGCGCGGATTATCTCCGACGCCGAAGCCGGGGACATCGTGGCCAGCGACCCCGAAGCCCTGGCCGCCCTGTGGCGCGAGCTGGCAGCGGACCGCGGGCGGCTGGTCCGCAATGGGGACAGCCGGCAGTGGGTCAAAGCCAACGCCGAATACGGCCAGTTGGCCGGGCGGTACCTGGGGCTGATCAGCGAACTTGTCGCGGAATCCCGCTCGAAAGCATGATGCAGCTCTTCAAAAACGCGCGATTGGCAGGGAGCTCTGTCCGGCAGCAGCTCACTGATGATCCCGTCATTCTTTTCCTGCAAATCTCCCGCCGGCTTCCCGCAGCGGTGATGCCCTTGGCGAAGCGGCTCTGCCGCTGGGCGCCCAGGGACTCCGCCGCCACGGTTGTTCTCTTCGCCGCGCTTGCGGCTGGAGACAACGCCGATGTGGAGCGCCGTCTGCGTCTGGCAGCCGCCAACAGCATCGGGGGCGAGCACGCGCGGCACTTGGCCGATATCGCCCTCGCCGCCAACCTTCCTGTGCTGTCGGACGGTTTCCTTGCCAAGGCCGGCGGCGCGCAGCGCCTGAAGCAGACGCGCGCCCGCCGCTTGTGGCACGACGGCTCCATCACCGGGGCTGTCGAGGCGCTGACGGGCTCGGGAACGGCAGGATTGAGGCAGCAGTCCCGGCTGGCTGCAGAGGCGGCGGTTCTGCAGGACGCGTCCCCGTCGCTGGAACGGCGCCCCTACGCACCCGTTCCGGGCCGCATCCTTCACCTTCTGACGAACTCCTTGCCGCACACTGCCAGCGGCTACGCCCAGCGCTCCCATTCCACCTTGCTGGCGCAGCAGGAGGCCGGATTCGAGGTGTTGGCGGTCACCAGGATGGGCTATCCCGTGATGGTGGGGAAGCTCCTGGCGAAAGCCGCCGACACGGTGGACGGCGTCCGCTACCTCAGGCTCCTTCCAGCGAAGATGGCCCCAACCACGGATGCCCGGCTGCAGCAGCAGGCCGAGGAGCTCCTTGCCGTGGCGCTGGAATTCAAGCCCAGCGTACTGCAGACCACTACGCACTACGTCAATGGGCTGGTGGTCCGGGCCGTGGCCGAGGCCCTTGGAATCCCGTGGGTCTACGAGGTCCGCGGGCAACTTGCCGACACGTGGGCTTCCACCCGCGGACCCGAGGCTCTCAGCAGCGAGAAGTACCGTCTGTTCAAGGACCGGGAAACCGAAGTCATGCAGGACGCGGACCTCGTGCTGACTCTCGGGGAGGCCATGAAGGCCAACATCGTTGCTGCCGGCATCCCTGAAAAAAAGGTCCTCCTCGCCCCGAATGCTGTGGGCGGTGACTATCTCTCCGATCCGCTGGATACGGCCAGCGCCAGGCGTGAGCTTGGTCTCGCGGAAGACGGACAGTTCATCGGCACCGTGAGCAGCTTGGTAGCCTATGAAGGGATTGATGATCTTCTGGCGGCGTTCGTCCTGCTCGCGCCGGACATGCCCGGACTCCGTCTTTTGATCGTTGGAGACGGGTCTGCCAGGCCGTCTCTGGAGATCCAGGCGCTCCGGAGCGGGTACGCCGATCGGGTTATATTCACCGGACGTGTGCCACGGAGCCACGCTGCCCTGTATCATCGAGCGCTGGATGTATTCGTGGTGCCGCGCAAGGATCTGGACGTGACGCGCTCCGTGACACCGCTCAAGCCCGTCGAAGCCATGGCGTGCGCCAGGCCCGTAGTAGCCAGCGACTTGCCCGCTTTGGCCGAGATTGTGGAGGACCGGGTGACAGGCTTCCTGGCGGCTGCGGGGCAGCCGGCGGCGTTCGCCGCCGCCATTCGGGCGTTGCTGGCAGATTCGCAGCTCGCAGCCGAGTTCGGGTCAGCAGGCCGGCAACGCGTGCTGCGCGACAGGACATGGGCCGCCAACGCGGTTGCCCTGGCACGAGAGTTGGAAATGCTGGGAGTAACTATCAAATGAGCACCAAAGAACAAACCAAGGCGCCCGCAGTCTCTGTGCCTGTAAACCTCGTCCGGCTCAGCAAGGTCGGACAGAGGCCCGACTTGCTCGACTACATCGTGCAACTGTGGGACCGCCGGAGCTTCATCTTCTTCGACGCCCGCGCCCGCGTTCAAAGCGGCCACGACAAGACCAACCTGGGAGTCGCGTGGCTGGTATTGACGCCGTTGCTTACCGGCCTCAGTTTCTACTTGATTTTCGGTCTTCTCCTGGACACCAGCAAGGGCATCGAGAACTTCATCGGCTACCTGATCATCGGAGTCTTCACATTCCAGATGTCCACGCGGTCCATCATTGGCGGGGCAAAATCGCTCACCAGCAACACGTCCATGATCCGGGCCTTCCAGTTTCCCCGGGCGGCCCTGCCCATAGCCCTCAATGTGCGGGAATTGCTGTCCAACATCCCCGTCACCATCGTTATGCTGATTCTGATCATCTTCGCGGCGCCGTCCGAGGTGATCTCCTGGCGGTGGCTGCTGATGGTGCCGGCGATCCTGCTGCAGTTTCTGCTCAACCTCGGGATCGGCATGCTGCTCGCTCCACTGATCCTTCGGGTCCAGGACTTCGGAATGCTGCTGTCTTTCGTGATGCGCCTGTGGATGTACGCCTCCGCGGTATTTTTCTCGGAGGACCGTTTCGACAACTACCCCGTAATCCGCACGCTGATGGACTTTAACCCGATATTTCTGGTGATCAAGATTATTCGCGATTCAGTTCTTTACGACACGTCGCCGTCCTGGCGCACCTGGGCTGTCTTGTCGGTATGGGCGCTGGGTTCCGTGGCCGCCGGGCTCTTTGTCTTCTGGCGTGGAGAGGAAAGCTATGGACGTGCCTAAGTTGACCGTGAGCCCGGCTTCGGAGCCCACCGTGGTGGTGGACGACATCTCCGTCGTCTACAGAACCAAGAACCAGTCCGGGGGCAGGACGAACAGCAGGAACTCCATACTCCAGACGTTGCGGAGACCGCGACGCGGTGATGGCGCGGTCCGAACCACTGCCTTGAGCAAGCTGTCCTTCGTCGCCAACCAAGGCGACGCCATCGGCGTCATTGGCCGCAACGGCTCAGGCAAGAGCACCCTGATGAAGGTCCTCGCCGGACTGATCATCCCGGACTCCGGCAGCGTTTACGCGGCGAGTAACCCGATCCTGCTCGGCGTCAACGCGGCTTTGATCAATTCCATCTCCGGCGCCCAGAACATTCGGCTTGGCTGCCTGGCCATGGGCATGAGCCACGCCGAGATCGATGCGAAGTTTGACGACATCGTGGAGATGTCCGGGCTGGAGCACGAAATCTACCACCCCATGAACTCGTATTCGTCGGGCATGGGTGCACGCCTCCGCTTCGCGATCGCGGCTGCCGTGGACCCCGAAATCCTGCTCGTCGATGAGGCGCTCAACACAGGCGACGCACAGTTCAAGGAGCGTTCCAAGAAGCGGATGAAGCAGGTGACGAGCAACGCCGGTACTGTCTTTGTCGTCAGCCACAGCCTCGACACCATTACCTCAACGTGTAACCGTGCCTTCTGGATCGATAAGGGGGACTTCATCATGGACGGAAGTCCCAAGGACGTTGTCAAGGAGTACCGGAACTTCATCTGGCGCATCAACGAGGGCAACGCAGACTATGGCCGCAAGATCCGGGCCGACCTCATGGCCAGCCTCCCGGAAATTCGGACCACCCTGCTTCCCAACGGCTGGAAACGGGCCCGATAGGACATGGGACTTCGAGACAGGGCGGTGTATTGGCGCCGCGCGCTGTGGCACGCCCGCCAGGGCGGCCTGGGGCAGGTCAAGAGCTACCTGCACCGCAGTACAACGGAACGGGATGAAGCGAGCCTGTCCGGCGTGCGCGGCGCGGAAGGTGCCTGGCGCGGCTTCGGACGGGGCCGCCACCTGATTTTCCGGGAGGCGGCCGCCAACGTTGCCGCTCCCAGAAATTCAGCCGTTCGCGTCGGAATCATCATGGACGACTTCTCCGTGGCCGCATTTGCCGCCGAGTGGACCGTCGTGGCCCTCCGGCCGGACACCTGGCAGCAACAGTTGCGCGATGAGGACTTGTCCTTTGTTGTGGTTGAATCGGCCTGGGCCGGCAACAGCGGACTGTGGCGCGGCAAGATCACCGGCCCGGCCGGACCTTCGCCGGCACTCTGTGAACTGGTCGGGGGGTGCCGGGCCGCCGGCCTTCCGGCGGTCTTCTGGAACAAGGAAGACCCGCCCCACTACGAGGACTTCCTTCCCGCTGCGAAACTGTTCGACCACGTTTTCACCACCGATGCCAACATGCTGCCCCGTTACCGGTCGGATCTTGGCCACGATCGGATCTCCGTGCTGCCGTTTGCCGCGCAGCCCCGCATCCACAACCCCGTGAGGCCCAGACACGGGTGGCAGGCCCGGGACATCGCTTTTGCGGGCATGTATTTTGCGCACAAATACGAGGACCGCCGGCGGCAGATGGACTACCTTCTGGGCGCCGCCGTCGACGCCACCGCCGGCCAGAAGTCCGGATTTGAGATCTTCTCAAGGCAACTGGGAAAGCAGCCGCAGTACCAGTTTCCCGGAATCCTCAAGAAACACGTGGTGGGCTCGCTTTCCTACAAACAGATGCTCACTGCCTACAAGGCGTACAAAGTGTTCCTCAACGTCAATTCGGTGACGGACTCGCCGTCGATGTGCGCACGGCGAATTTTCGAGATCACCGCCGCTGGCTCCTGCGTTGTCTCGACGCCCAGTGCCGCAATTGCTGAGTTCTTCCCGGACCAAGAAATTCCCACGGCGACCACGCGGGACGAGGCCACGCATCTCCTGAAAGCTTTGACAGCCAACCCGGATTACGCCCAGCGCCTCGTCCACAAGGCCCAGCGCATTATCTGGGCGGAACATACGTTCAGCCACCGGGCCGAGTCGATTATTGCCAAAGCCCGCCCCGAGCTGGCCGTGGACGCCTCCCGCGCCCAGGTGTCGGTGCTGGTCTCGAGTTTCCGCCCCCAGCAGCTGCAGCACGTGGTTGCAGGCGTCGGCGCCCAGCACGGGGTTGACGTCCAGCTGGTCTACCTGGCGCATGGGTTCGACGTCGATGAAGCCGCCTTGCGGCGGCAGTGCCAGCTCGCCGGCATCGCCGACGTCGTGGTTCTCCACGAACCGAAGCAAACCCCACTGGGGGCCTGCCTGAATTCCCTCGTGGCGCATGCCGACGGCCGCCTCGCCACGAAATGGGACGACGACGACCTGTACAGTCCGCTGTACCTGGCCGATCAGGTCAACACCATGATGTACTCCGAAGCCGAAGTCGTCGGAAAGCGTGCCCATTTCATGCACCTGGCGGGTCCGGGGGCCACGATCCTTCGAAACCCCCACCTTGAGCACCGCTTCGTAAGTGCCGTGTCGGGGCCCACCATCTTCGCGGCCACCGAAACGTTCCGCGGCTTTCCCTTCCGGCAGGTCCAGCGGGGGGAAGACTCGGGGTTTCTCGAGGACATCGTCGAGTCGGGGGCAAGAATCTACTCCGCCGACCGGTTTAATTACTGCCAGATGCGCGGCTCCGATGTGGCGTCGCACACCTGGCCCATTACCAATGAAGAGCTGTTGGCTACTTCACAGATCCAATTCTTCGGTTCGCCCGCAGATCATATTTTAGTTTAGGGAGACATGGACGAGACGGTTTTTGATATTGCGGTCATCGGACTTGGATACATCGGCCTGCCCACCGCGGCGAGTTTTGCTGCGAAGGGCAAGCGCGTGGCCGGTATCGATGTCAAACAGGCAACGGTCGACGCCGTCAACCGTGGCGAGGTTCCGTTTGTGGAACCCGACATGGGCGTGGTCGTTTCCGGCGCGGTGAGCCTTGGAAACCTGGTCGCCATGTCCACTGTCCCCCAGGCCGACGCGTTCATCATCGCTGTTCCCACGCCCCTGGCGGATGGCAAGGGCGCTGACCTCTCCTATCTCCACAGCGCCGTTGAGGCCCTTGCGCCCAGGCTCCGCGGGGGTGAGCTTGTCGTGCTGGAATCGACGTCCCCGCCCGGCACCACGGAGCGGCTGGGAACGTTCCTTATGGAGCTGCGCCCCGACCTGTCACTCGAAGACGCCCCGGGCAAAAAACAGGTGCATATCGTCCACTCGCCCGAGCGCGTTCTGCCGGGCAGGATCATGATTGAAATGGTGACGAACGACCGCGTCATCGGCGGGCTCACCGATGAGGGCGCCCAGCTCGCGAAACGGCTTTATGAGGTCATCTGCCAGGGGGAAATCCTGCTGACGGACGCCACCACGGCCGAAATGACCAAGCTGGTGGAGAACACCTTCCGTGACGTCAACATCGCCTTTGCCAATGAGCTCTCCGTCATTTGCGACAAGCTGGGCATCGATGTGTGGAGGCTGATCGAACTGGCGAACCACCATCCCCGTGTTAACGTCCTTCGGCCCGGCCCCGGGGTCGGGGGCCACTGTATCGCCGTCGACCCGTGGTTCATCGTGGACGCAGTTCCGGAGCATTCCGACCTGATCAGGACGGCCCGCGAAGTCAACGACGCCAAGCCGCACCACGTCGTGCGCCAGGCCGTCGAGGCCCTCGCGGAAATGCCGGAAGCCACCGTGGCCGTCCTCGGACTGGCCTTCAAGGCAAACATCGACGACGTCCGGGAATCGCCGTCGGTGACGATCGTCGAGGAGCTGGTGCGGCAGCTGCCGGGTCGCACAGTGCTGGTGGTCGATCCCAATGTCGACGAACTCCCCTCGGCCCTGGCCACGACGGGCATCTCCCGGCTGCACGAAACGGATGAGGCCCTGGCGGCCGCAGACCTGGTCTTGCTTCTGGTGGACCATGACGAGTTCCTGGCGATCCAGCCCGCGTCGCTGGAGGGGAAGCTGGTCATCGACACCAAGGGGATCTGGAACGAGGCCGATCCCGTGGACTCCGCCTGGACGCCTGTCCCCGTAGGGGCCAACGTTGGTGGATAGGACAAACCAAACAGCCTCAGAGTCCATCGAAGACGAGTTGCGCCTGGCCGGCTTTGACCTCAAAGCGCTGCACACACCGCGGCGTGGGACTCCGCTTGTCCGGATCCTGGTCCGGGCCGCGAAAGCGGCCGATCTTGAGATTGCGGGGACGGTGGCGTCGCTCTTAGGGTCCGCTTGCCAGGACTTCGCAGTCGACATTCTCGTGGCGGACGGGCGCAGGCCCAGGCTGGAGGGTTGGCTGGCGACCGACAGCCGCTTTTCGTTCGTCCGGACCGACGGGCAACAGGTTGCGGAGGCCACCTATACGCTGGTCCTCTGGGCCGGCACGGCCCTGGGCACGCACTCCCTGGAGGCGATGATCGACAGCCTGCAGCAGACGCACGCGCTGGTCCTGCGGGCCCTGGTCGACGGACAACCAGGCGCGGTCGAACTGTGGCAGACGGCCACCCTGCGGACCCTTGCGGCAACCGGGGACCCGGAGAAATCGGCGCGCAGCGCCGGGGGAGAGCGGTGGGCGTCCGGCAGTGCCCTGGGCCTGTACGACTACCGGCGTCCCAAGCCCAAACTGCATCTCCGCAAAGGCGCTGCAGCGACCCTTGACCTGAATATCGTGGTCCGGGACCTGGCGGACAGCGCCACGCGCCTGGACTATGAGCAGCAGATCCGGCAACTGGAGGCACGGCTGAAGAGGTCGGCTGTCGAGTGCCGGCGCCTCGAACAAGGGATCGCGCCGAACCGGGGACTCTCGCGCGTCCGCGCGGTTGCCCGCAAGGGGCCGGCCTATGTCCTCAACCGGCTCAAGTCCCGCGCCGGCCGGTCGGGGAGCTAGCCGCATGCACATCAAGAGCGTCTCCGTCGGTTCCGGAGACTATCCCATGGCCCAGTTGGCGTTGGACCTGGGCCTGGACTACGCCCGCACGGACTGGGAGCACCGCGATCCGCAGATCGGATCCGACTGGGAGCACGCCGTCGGTGCGGATCAGCTGTGGTGGCACAACTACGTTGTCCAGGCGGAGTCCCTGGCCGCAGCCCGAAAGCTGCTGCCCATGTTCCGTAGCGAGGGAAGGGCACAGCGCTTCGTCCTTGTCATCCGGGGGTACTTCCCGGCGGACGACTTCCAGGTCTGGAATCCCCGCATGCTGCAGGTCAAGGCCAGCACCGCGGCCCTGACCGTCCCCGGGCTGGGCACCGCAGTCGTCGTGGAAGGCGGCAAATGGCTCAACGTCCATGCCGCGGCTGTGGCCGCGCTGAACTGCTGTTCTGTTGCCGCGCCGCGGACCGTGCTTGGCGGACTGCGCGTCGGCATCACGGATCCGTTGGCAGCGGACTGGCTGGCCGGCGATCCGATGGCGAGCTACATGACGCAAGAGCTCTTGCAGCCGGACCCGGATGACATCTATTCCGTCGATATCGTCCTCGGGAGCGGGGCGCTGACGCACCAGCCAGGACGGGTGACCCCGGCGGTCTTGACTCCACCGGTGGCAGCACTGCCTCCTGTCGACACCGCTGTCATCTCACCCATGGGGTTCCTGCCCTACCCTGATAAGCCGACGCGCGCCCTGAACCCCCTCGAGCTTGGCCGGGGGCTGAGCGAGGCCGACGTCGCCGCCCTGAGGCCGCACAGCTATCTGGAGGTCGACGGCGCCCGGTTCGGCGAACTGGACCGACCGCTGGCACAGCGCCTGACGCAGCTCGCCGTCGCCGGCGTGCCTGTCCTGGCACGGTCGCTGTCAGCACCGGTCCGGTCCCTGCTGGGGGAGCAGCTGGTGGATCGGTTCCAGGTTTTCGACATCACGGATCCGAATGTCGTGCGTGAATCCAAATCGATCGACCTGCGCCGGACGGCACTGGATCTCCACAGTCCCCGGGCGGTGTGGAACACGTTGCTGGGCCAGCTGGGTAAGCCGCCGATGCCCGTGCCCTCGGTCAGTGTGCTCCTGGCCACGCGACGGCCCGAGAAGCTGGCATCCGCGCTGGACCAGCTCTCCCGCCAAAGCTGGGATGCTCTGGAAGTCGTGGTGGTGTTGCACGGCTTCGACGCCGGGCAACCGGAGATCCGGCGCGCCATCGCCGGCTATCGCGGCGAGCTGCAGGTCCGGTCGGTACCCGCCGACATGGTTTTCGGCGACGTGCTCAACGCAGGGGTCAGTGCCGCGAGCGGCGACTTCGTGTGCAAGATGGACGACGACGACTGGTACGGCCGGCACCACATTCGCGACCTTGTCCACGCGAAGGAATTCAGTGGTGCAGCCCTGGTCGGTGCGCAGG
This sequence comes from Pseudarthrobacter sp. PvP090, assembly GCF_040547365.1. NCBI lineage: Bacteria > Bacillati > Actinomycetota > Actinomycetes > Micrococcales > Micrococcaceae > Pseudarthrobacter > Pseudarthrobacter sp. PvP090. The sequence goes on along the minus strand of NZ_JBEPPO010000006.1, from coordinate 73,947 downwards.
TCGAATTCGTCTATCTGGAAAGCCTGGACATCACCACGCGGAGGCCACCGCAGGGGGAACAGTACTCGGACCACGTGGCAGGCGGCACTATGCTCCTGGGCCGGGACGATCTGCGCCAACTCGGGGGATGGCGGCCGGTGCACCGCGCCGTCGACCGCTGCCTCCTGCAAGCCGTCCAGGCCGCGGGAGGTCTGGTGTACCGCTCCCACGGCCAGAACTACGTCATGCATCGCCGCTCGGGCGCGGATTCGCATGGCGGACATACCTGGAATCCCGACGACAGCGTGTTCCTGCAAAGCGTGGCCGAACAATGGGACGGGTTCCGGCCGCCGCCGCAGATCGGCACCGTTCCGGGCGGTCCCTGCGGAACGCGGCTCGATGCCATGCGGAGCCACTTTGCCGCACTCCAGGTCCAGCACCCGGATCAATCCGCCCACCTGACTCATCCGAATCTTTAGAAGGCTCACGGAATGAAACTCCAACAAACTCTCCGCAGGCTTGCTCGCCTGTCCCCAAAAAAGAAGGCGGCCGCCGCCGTCTTTGCCATCCTCTTTGCCCTGGTGGTCGTCGCTGCCTATGCACGCAATCCGTGGCTCCTGGGGCTGCTGGGCCTGGCCTTCGCGGCCGCGCTTGCCGTGGGAGCACTGTACATGGACAGGCTTCTCAAGACGTCCCGGCGGGCAGCGCAGCGGGCAGCCGCGGAGTTAGCCAAGCCGGCTCCTCTTCAGGACCCGCGCCCCGGGGCACTTGTTGAATGGGGCGCCCGCGCCCGGATCCCCGAGGCAAGGCTTGCCCAGCGATTGACCAAGCTGCGTTCAGTTGACGGCCGTGATGTCCTGGTCGCCTCGGCCACCATGGGCCGCTGGGGCTGGCGGGACATGTCAGTTGCCCTGGAAATGTACCGGATCGGCGGCAAGAGCCGGCGGACAGTACAGCCCATCCTGGACAAGACACCGCGTTCGGTATTGCTGCACCTGGGCGACCTGTGCTTCCGCCAGAACATTCTCCAGGACGACATCCTCAATGCGGCGACGCTGTACAAGTACGTCTTCCAGCGGCTCGGAGCGAAGCCGTTCCGAGAAAAGCGGCGTGCCGAGTTCTTCCTCGACGCCCTGGCCCGGACCGGGCAGGGGGAGGACGTCGTGCGGTTTCTCAGTCTCTACAACGCCGACGAAAACAATTCGAATGACCTGCACCTGTATCTTGCCAACGCGTCCAATCCGTTCAAGGACAGAACAGCCAGCCTCGACGCCTGGCTGATCGGCATCAACGACATGTACCAGCGGGCAGGACTGTCACGGATCACGCTGACGGACGGCCCGTCCTCCGCCTTCCTCCGCCTCAGCGCGGAAACCCCCGCCCCTGTCACGGACGGACCCCTCGTCACCATCGTGATGCCGGTCTACCGGCCGGACGAGTTCACCGATCTCGCCATTCAGTCCGCGATCGACCAGAGCTACCAGAACCTTGAAATCATCATTGTCGACGACGGCTCCGGCGGGGACGCCGCTGAGCGGTTGAACAAATGGCTGGCCGTGGACCGGCGCATCCAGGTGGTGCTCAACGAGCCCAACGCCGGAGCCTACACGTCGCGTAACATCGGCTACTCGATGGCCCACGGCGAGTACATCACGATTTTCGACGGCGACGACTGGCAGCACCCGCAGAAGATTGAGCTCCTGGTCCGCGGGGCCCAGCAGCAGACCGATGGACGGCTCGTCTCCGCTCCATGGACGCGCGCGGACGAGGACCTGTTCTTCCACTACCGCGGATGGCGTGGGGCGTTCATCACGCCGGCCCACGTCTCCACCATGTTCCACACACCCACCATCCGCGAGCACCTTGGCCACTGGGACTCCGTCCGGAAGGCCGCGGACACGGAGTTCATTCTCCGCTACCAGGCACTCGTGAACGGCGAGGAACCCTTGGAAGTGTGCGAGGCGCCCCTGACGCTGTCCCTGGTCGGAGAGTCGAACCTTTCCATGGAAGATTTCCGGCTCGGCTACCGGTCTCCGGACCGGGTCTCGTACCGGGACTCGTACGAACACTGGCACAAGAAGATCCATTCCGGGGAACACTCCGGCTACCTGGACTTCCCGCTTGCCGAGCGGGCGTTCCCGGCACCGTCCCGGTTCCTCCCGACGGGTGCGAAACAGCAGGACCTGGAACTTGATATCCTGTTTGTCGGCGATTTCGGCGCCGAAACCGCGGTGGCCCAGCTAATGCTGGAACATATTTCGGCTGCGGGCGGAAAGGGGCAACGGGTCGGCCTTATGCACTATCCGAGCATCCTCCATACCGCCTCGATCGACCGGTCATTTTCCAGGAGCCTCAAGGACGCCTTCCATGACGGCCGTCTTATCCGGGTCGAAGTGACGGACCGTGTCCGGTCCGCGGTGGTCAACGTGTACGATCCCACAGCCTTCCAGTACAGCCGCGAGCTGCGCAGCGGACATGCGGCGGACCGCGTGTCCGTGTGGACGGACGAACCGCCCTACAACTGGGAAACGGACGAACACAAGTACGAGGTCGGGACGGTTGAACGCAACCTGTTGTCCGTATTCAACGGCTCCATTCGGTGGGTTCCGCTCAACGAACGGACACAGCGGATCATCTTGCAGTCCGGGCACGGACAAAAGTCCATCGGCGACCACGTTGAAAAACCGAATAAGCTGACAATTCCCGATTCCCCGGCGGAGGAAGCTCCGCTGGCACTGACAGGCTCCAATGTGGGCGCTTTCGAAGCAGGAGAGACTCCGTGAATTTACCGAACACCACCGCCGACACGGCCTGGGATGAACGAAACAATGTAGAGATCCGCCGCATCGGCTCGGCCAGCGAGATCAGCCACGAACCGGCGGAGCCTTACGAATTCGTCGTGCCGGGCCTCTCCGGCGGGCCCCTGGACATTGTCGGTCTCTACGCCCCCAGCGCGTCGAAGACGCTGATCGTAACCTTCCACGGCTCGCTTCAGCGGTCCAAGTACCAGCTCCCCCGATTCGAATGGCGGCGCACGCTCACGGACCTGGACGCCGGTGTCCTCCTCATAGCGGACTCGACCCTCGAGCTGGGCGAAAACCTGCCGCTGTGCTGGTACATCGGAACCGCGGAGCAGAACCTTCCCGACGACATTGCGGACCTTGTCCGGCAGGTGGCGGCCGACGGCGGCTACGAACACGTAGTCCTCACCGGATCCAGCGGCGGTGGCTTTGCGGCAATGGCCGTTTCGCACCGGCTGCCGGGTTCCCTGGCAGTGAGCTTCTCCCCGCAGACCCGTGTGGGGGACTACATCCCTTGGGTCCACAAGGTTTTCGTGAACGCGGCGTTCCCCGGCTACGACACAATCGACGCAGTCGAAGAGGAGTTTCCGGAGAGGGTCAACCTCCGCAGGCTCTACGCAAATCCCGAGATCCCCAACTACGTGCGCTACGTCCAGAATTCAAATGACACGGGCCATGTGGAGGATCACTATGCACCCTTCGCCGCAGCGCGGTTCATGGATCCAGCGACGGGTGGTGTCGATCCCAACGGGCGACTGCGCCTCGTGCTTGAGCCGATGCAGCAAGGGCACGAGCCGCCCTCGCGGGGCCGATTCCTGCGGCATCTCAAAGAGGCGCATGAGGAAGTCTTCGCGACACCCCTCGGCGACTCCAAGATGAACAGTGAATGAAAATTTCTCTGCTCAATAGATCGGGCATCTAGTGCCGGGCGCGCGACCGAACGAATGCAAAGTGCATGCGAAACGCTGTTCAGGGTCTTTCAGCGCCATCGTGTAGGGTGGATGGCGATGACATTCTGGGGGTCCTCCCTATTTAACATGCGGATTTGCAGATCGGCCGCGCGCCGAAGAAATCTACTATGACGAGGGAATACAGATTGACTGGCGACAATGAATGCCTGCACAGCTTCGAAATAAAACTCCTTGTGCCGAGGACTTCCTTATCGATTGGGATCCAGGCGCGGGCTGATGTGCGTGCCGACAAGCAGTTTGTCCTCACACTGGAGGACGTCTTGAGCGGCTCCCAGCCGCTGGATCCCCGGGACATGAACTGGAACTACTCAAAGGGACTGCAGCGGGCTTTCGCCTATGTGCCGGAGATGCAGTCCGGGACGGTCACGAGAATTCCGCGCCTCCTCAGCAGCGAGACGCCGTTTGACTCCGTGCGGATCGGCGTCCGGGCCTGGCGGACGGAGCTGGCCCCCGAGCTGATTCCGACCGTCATAAGCCGGCTCTGGTACTCCCAACTGGACCTGCCAAGCGTGACCACCGCTTCGGGTCCGGTCCACAGCATAGTTCGCACTATTCCACTAGGGAGCTTCAATTGAGCACGCGAGTGACGGCTTCGGTCATTGTTAATGCCACAAGCTCTGGCGCAAATCGAATAAGACTTACGACGAAAACAATCGAAGCCGCACTCGCCGGGATTAATCACGAAATTATCCTGCTGGTTGAAGACGATTTTGTTGACGATATCGAACGGGAACTGGGGTCACAGTCAACGACCGGGCTGCAGGTCGTCGGATGCGGCCCTGAGGACAGTGCCGGTGTCCGGCTGAACAACGGCCTGTCCAGTTCCACCGGCGAGGTCATCCTCGCCCTGGACGATTGCCTGATGTTCAGTCCGGACGGACTGAGGGACGTCGTCGAGCGGGTCCGGTCTGCACCGGGCCGGATGGTGCTCATCCCCGGCCGGGAACTTTCGCCTCAGCTCGCCGCCGGTTTGGAAAACACACTGGACTGGACTGATGCAGCCCTCGTCCCTGCCAGCCGTTCCGTCTGGGCGCCAGGCAGCCCCATCATCGTTGACCGCGGCTCGCTGCTGCGCCTCCGCGGGTTTGACGAAAAGCAACAAGACACGGCCCGCGCTTTCTGCGACCTGAAGCTGCGCATGAAGCGCATGGGTGTGGTCTTCGATCAGCGCGCCGCCGAAGCCGTCCGTTGCTTCGTTGCACCGACTGTGGACGAGACCGACACGGTCGCGGCCAGGGCGGACTCGGCCGCAGACATAGCGGAACGGCTCACCGCCCTTGAGCAGGACGAGTCCTACATCCGCAACGTGACCAGCTGGAAGAACCGCCCGGCTGATGCGCCTCCGCTGGTGACAGTCGCGATCGCAACGTTCAACCGGGCGGACTACCTGAGGGACAGCATCAACTCCGTCCTGATGCAGACGGTGGGCGACTTCGAACTCATCGTCGTTGATGACGGATCTACTGACAACACGCGGAGCGTCGTCGAGTCGTTCGACGACGAGCGCGTTATATATGTCCACCAGGAAAACCTCGGAATCGCCGCAGCCCGGAACGCAGTCGCCGATATTTCCCGGGGCACCTTCACCGCCGTCCACGATGACGACGACATCATGCTGCCATGGCGGCTTGAAGTTAGCCTTTCCGGGATCAAGGCCGGCGTGCAGGCCAGTTACGGTTCCTGGGTCAACTTCGATGACGTCACCGGCGAAATGGTCCTCCATGTCATCAGGGAACGCTTTTGCATGCCCGTGTCCCTGACGACCGGTCAAACTCCGGGCCACGCCACGTGGCTCGTGGAAACCCGCCTCATCCGGCAGTTCCGCTACAACGAGACAATCTCCAGCGCCGTGGATCACAACTTGGCGCTGCGCATGATGAGGTCCGGCGTGTCGTGGGTGCACACGGGCAGGGTGCTGTTTTTGCGCCGCATGCACCCCACCCAGGTCAGCAACTCTGACGGGACACGGCAGAAGTATGCTGCCGAACTGTCCCGGTTTATGCTCCAGTTCGCCGGCTCTGATAGCGACATCGCCTCCCTTAAGGAAGACAGCAAGGCTATCCTCTGGCCCAAGATCGCGGAGAAAGGCAAGCTCGAGGAAAGCTTCGGAAAGTACCTGCCCGACCATCTCGCGGTGCGTTCACTTCACGTCCAGGGCAATGTAGCCAACAAGGCCAGCCGCCTGCAGAAGCTCAAGAGCACGAGCTACATCCTGTGTGAGGAAGATGAAACCGGAAAGGTCGTCGGCGAGTATGCCGACTTCCTTAACGTCACGCTGGAGGACCTCGCCGCCATGCGGCAGTTGGGCGTAGTCGGCCGGCTGGAGGGCATGCTTAGCCCTTCAACGGAGCTCCCGACGGAGTCCCCTGCGGAGATCCTGGACCGGGCCCTTCGCGGCCGGCTCCAAGGGCTGACCGGAAGCCTGGCGAAGCCGGGCCGGGTACCGGCAGCCATCATTTGGACCAATTCCGACGACGCCGAACCGCCGGCCGTGGTGGCGGAGGTGGCCGACCGCAAACGGCAGATCACGCTGTCCATCTCCCACGATTACAGGTTCGCCTTCACCGTCTATGTCTTCGAGGATGAGCCAAAGGCGCTTGAGGCCTTTGCCCTTGCGGTGGACGGCCGGAGTGAGGCCGATCTGGCGCTCTACCGGCGTAACGGCGATGGGCTGGACACGGAAGTAACAGGACTGCGCATTCAGGAATTGGTGAACTGATAATGAAGATTTCTTGGACCAATGACAAGTCAGGGCGCAGTGGGCTCGTGGCACATGACCTGGAATCTTTCGACACCTACCCGGTGGTCTCGGAATTCTGGATGGATGCCTCGCCGACAAAAAACTGGGCCGACAGGGCGGCAGTGGCCGCAACTTTGGTCTTCGGCCAGCACATGGGGGGACGGTTCCACGCGCCGTTCGCCATGTCGTCGGCTGTTGCAAGTGCTATTAGCCGGTTTTCCTGTAACGGGCCGATCGTGCCCACCAACGTATCTTCCGGCGCGGGAACGCTCACGTGGCTGGGCGGACTTGAGCTTGCGCTGGAAAAAGACGCTGCCATGGGGTCGGAGCGAATTAATACGCTGGATGAGACCCGGAGAATCGGCCTGAACGTCGTGCGTTCCGATCTGGCAACCGGCCGCTTCTTTTCGTTCGACCGTCTGACACTGTCCAGTAACGCCTGGCTGCACGCGGAGCAGCGTTCCGGGGTTGAACAGCTGTACCCGTTCCTTGCCGTCGCCGTCCTGTTCGCTGCCGATCTCCAGGTGTCCACAATCGTGTGCGGGCCCGGGGCCACGAACTCTGACGGCCAGATAGCGGCTCTCGTTGATCTCCTGGGGTCGGTCGGCCTGGGTCTGGAGTTTGACCGCCCCGAGCCCGCCCGCTGACCGTGATCGAAGAGGAGCACTCGTGAGGATTCTAATACCGGCCTATACGGTTGCCGAGTGGGGTGGGCTCCACGAATACGTCATCGGTGCCGCAGCAACGCTGCTGGCCCGGGGCCACGACGTAACCCTGGTGGTGCAGGACGGACTCGTTGCCGAGAAGGGCGAGGAAGCCGGCGCCCGGGTGATCCGCGTTGACTGGGCCGACTGGACCGACGTTGCCGAGGAAGTGCGGAACGGGCCCCGATATGACTTGGTGTTCGCGCAACCCTTCCAGTCGCGGAAGTTCGCCCTGTTCGTCAACGAGGTCATGAAGACCAAAGTGGTCGCGATGTTCCATGGGTTCCACCACGATTTTGTCTACACGTGGCAGCACCTGGTCGACGGGTTCCTGGTGACCACTGAGCAGATCGGCGATCTGCTCGTGGATCTGTGCAGAATAGAGCCTGAACGCGTCCACGTCGCCCCCAACGGTGTAGGCATGGACCGGTTCGAGTATCCACTCCTTAGCCTTGATGAGAAGATAACGGACGGACGCGGTTCGATTGTCATGGCGTCGAGAATCGACAAGGACAAACGCAGCCAGGTGACTGCTCTCAAGCACTTGGTTGGCGGGCTCTCAAACCTGGGCAGCAACATCCAGTGGGACATAAAAATCCTCGGCGACGGACCCGAACGCCACCGGGTGGAGCGGGAACTGAACATGTTCCTCGCCGACCACCCGAACGTGACTCTGGAGATGTGTGGGTGGGTGGGTGCCGACGTCGTGCCGCTCCTGCTCAACAGGGCAGTCTTCAGTGTCTCTGCCGGGCGCGGAGCAATGCAGAGCCTGGCCGTCGGAACGCCGTGTTTGGCCGCCGGGGCGCGGGGCATTGCGGGACTTCAGGTCGGGCCAAACCTTGATGTAGGCGTCTGGTCCAACTTTGCGGACTATCCGCTGGTCGGCCGCGAGATTTCCGATCTGGAGTCCGACTTGGGACGCATGTTGAGTTCCGGAGCATACGCTGCCGCGCAGGTCGAAGGACGTGCCAGGATGCTTGCGGAGAGAAGCCAGCAGAGTACCGCCGAGTTGATGGTCAAGGCGCTGACGGATATAGCTTCCGGTTAGCACCCAGGGCTAACTGACGAGTCGTTGCTGCCGCGTTCGGACACGCCGGACGCCGGGCCGGGCGACCACGCCCGCCCGGCCCGGGCCCACGCCGGCTACGTACTCGTGGGGGTTTGGCCAGAGTCCGGTACGTCAAGGGCGGCAAGCCGGTCAGAGAAGTATTGGAAGACCGAGAACAGCTCATCCTGCAGGTCTGCGTAGGCGACGTCCCAGGCGACGTCGCCCTCTTCCTCGGTCCTCCCCAAGTTCGAATCCTGGATGAGCTGAATTTCCCTGTCGGTCGTGGCGTGGGTGCCGCACTTTTCCTGGGAGTGGCGCGCTGCCTGTTCGGACAGGCGACTAAACGTCTCGGGTGATCCGACCAGCTGTTCCAGGCAGGCCGCCAGACCTTCGGGGTCCTCTGGACCGGCCAGCAGGCCGCTCTCTCCGTGGGCAACGAATTCCGGAATGGCAGATATTGCCGTGGAGACCGGCACCAATCCAGAGCTCATGGCTTCCCCAATGGAGACTCCTTGGGAGTCCCAGCGCGTGGGACTCAGGAAAACCCCGTGATCATGGTGAAGCCGGGCTATCTCGTCCTGGCGGAGGAACGACTTGGCGATGTCGACGTTCTCCAGGCCGCGGAGGGGTTCCAGGATTTCATCGAACATCGGTCCGTCGCCCCGAATTGTGAACTGGACTTTGTCAAAGTTCGGTGACGACCGATAGGCCAGGATGGTTTTCACTACCAGGTCATTGGCATATTTCTGCGCGGTGAAGGGTTTGACGACCAGTACCCTGAAGCGCATCTCAGGACTTTTTGCGACATAGGGAAAGACTTTGGCGTCAACCACATTCGGAATGACGCTGATGTTGGCAACGCGGATCCCTGCATCAGGTTCGACGTTGTGCTTCAGGAACCAGTCGGAGACTGTGACAAACCGGATGTCCAGATCCTTGGCGCGATACAGCCCGCGAAGAAACGGCACCCGGTAATTCTCTACGTTGGTTCGAAGGCTTTTCACCCTGTCCATAAAAACGGGCGAGTCGACTTTGTCATACCATCGCCGGTGCCAGCTCAGGGCTTCATAGCCATGAAGCCAGGCAATGATCGGCGTGGATGATCGATGGCGACGTATCGGTGCAACGATGTATTCCAGCGGGAAGTGGATCAGAAAACTCGCATGGGTGGATGTTGAGATGTACTGCTCATAATCATCTCTGTTCCCCGTTGTGACCATGACGCCATCAAAAATGTAGGTCCGTAACCCTGACTCATTCGTGTCTATGCGGAATACATCGACGCTCAATCCCGATGTCAGGTAGTTCTTGACGCGCCGATGAAGAAACCCATAGTTGTAAATATTCAGATCATCAGGGTAAGCGTTGGCGATAATCAAATGCCTGTCTTCGACCACTTAGAGTTATCCTTTTTTCTTGATTCAAGAGCTGCAGTTCCGGTGAATGTGCGTTGCGTCACCGGAGTAAGGCCACTGTGTACCTTGGGGCCCGACCGGTGCGTGCCCGGCGTGGGGCCGGGCCAGGTCCGAATGTGCGGCGACATCGGCCGCCGGGAACCGCCGGCGGACCGCGCCTGGAGCACGGATCCATCGTAGTCCCGCCACGGGACGTGACGAGCATCTCCGGCGGACCTCCTCCGACGGTCCCAAGAGCGGAAAAACCCCGGCGGCCGGCCGGTTGAGGAAGTCAACCCCACCCACCTCCAGCGACACGAGATGGGTTATCCGGTGCGGACGATATATAGTGGGACGCGTTTGGTTGCGCTTCCTGCGCCCAAGATAAGAAATCAACGGCGGCTACTGGGGGACTAGTGACACTACGACTAACCGTGATCGGTACGGGATACCTTGGCGCTACCCATGCGGCATGCATGGCAGAACTCGGATTCGAAGTTCTGGGCGTTGACGTGGACAAGGAAAAAATCGACAGCCTCAGCCGGGGTGAGTTGCCCATTCACGAGCCCGGCCTTCCGGAGCTCCTGCGCAAGCACACGGCTTCGGGACGGCTTCGCTTTACGACCTCCTTCGAAGAGGCCGGCGCATTCGGAGACGTCCACTTCATCGCCGTCGGCACACCGCAGCGGGCGGGCGAGCACGCGGCTGACATGACCTACGTGGATGCATCCGTCACCGCGATCGCACGGGCCGCCACCAAGGATTCCCTGATCGTCGGGAAGTCCACTGTTCCTGTGGGGTCTGCGCGCCGCCTGAGGGACCTCGTTGCCGAGGAATCCCGCGAGGGCGTCACCGTGAACTTCGCGTGGAATCCGGAATTCCTGCGTGAGGGATTTGCCGTGGAGGACACCCTCCGTCCTGACCGCCTGGTCATTGGTGGAGACTCCGAAGCCGCTGAGCAGATCCTGCGCACGGTCTACGCCGATGCCATCAGCCGGAACACCCCGTTCATCTCCACCGACTTCGAGACGGCCGAGTTGGTCAAGGTCGCGGCCAACGCGTTCCTGGCCACCAAGATCTCCTTCATTAACGCATTCTCTGAGGTCACCGAGACCGTCGGCGGCAACATCCGGACACTCGCGGACGCGATCGGACTCGACGCCAGGATCGGCCGGCGCTTCCTCAATGCCGGCATTGGCTTCGGCGGCGGTTGCCTGCCCAAGGACATCCGGGCACTGCAGGCCAGGGTCTCCGAACTTGGACTGGACAGCACCATGCGCTTCCTGAACGAGGTCGACGAAGTGAACCTCCGCCGTCGTGACCGCGCGGTCCACGTGGCGCAGACTTTGCTCGGCGATCTCGAGGGCAAGCGCATTGCGGTCCTCGGCGTCGCGTTCAAGCCCAACAGCGACGACGTCCGTGACTCTCCGGCGCTGGACGTAGCGGCAAGGCTCTTCAACAGCGGTGCAGACGTCAGCGTCTACGACCCCGCGGCCAACGCCAACGCTGCCAAGCGGTACCCGCGGCTGAACTACGTTGATTCCTTGGCTACCTCGGTTGCCGACGCGGATCTGGTCATGCTGCTGACTGAGTGGTCCGAATTCGTGAACATCGACCCCGCCGAGCTTTCCAGTGCGGTCACGCACAAGAAGATGGTTGACGGACGCAACGTTCTGGACCATGGGGTCTGGAACGCGGCCGGCTGGGACGTCGTTTCCCTTGGCCACAAGAGCGAACTCCTGGAAGTCGCTCCGGCCCTCTAGGGGCAGCGCCCAAACCCGAGCATACGCAGAGGCCCGGTCCGGACGAGATCATCTCGTCCGGACCGGGCCTCTGTCGTTAACGCGTGCCCGGCCTCGCCGGGAGGCTCCAGGACTCTTACAGCGACGCGTACAGGCGTCCGGTGCTGGTGAGGCTGCCACTGGTATGGAAAAGGGATGAGCAGGCCATCTTGATGTCGCCGGCCGGCCGGGTCTTCCACGCAAAGCGCTCCACAAACGGCATCGCGCGCAGCCCCGCGACGGTGGCCCGCATGAAGTCCTCGGTTTCGGCCCGGCTGTACTTGCACGGGTTTGCTGCGGTCGCGCCCCAGTCGGCCACGGCATACTCGGTCACCCAGATCGGCTTGCCGTACTTCTCGTGCAGCATCGTGATTTTGTTCAGGAAGTCGTCGGCCCTGGGCCAGGCGTAAATGTGCGTGGTCACGAAGTCCACGCGAAGGCCCTTATTTCTGGCCTTAGCCATGAAATCCGCCAGCCACGCGCTGCCCGGGCTGGCCGTCGCCGGAGATCCGAGCCGGAGTCCCGTCGCCTGCAGTTTGGGCCACAGACTGATTGCCTGGTCCACACTCATGTTCGCCTGGGCCTTGACGTCGGGCTCGTTGAAGCCCAGCAGGTGCTTCGTCTTCGTCTGCGCCAGCTGGCGGGTGACGTAGCCGATTGCGTCCTGTTCGAGCAGGGTCCTGGCGCTCTTGATCATGGGGACGAAGGGCGGCGTGGTCGTAACATTGGGGTGCGAGCCCCACGTGTAGTGCCAGTCCAGGTTCAGGCTCTTGATCTGCGTGAGCGCCAGGGCGTCCTTTCCGCCGTGCCCGAAACCCTTCAGGGTGTTGGCAGGGGACGTATACGCGGAGACTGCGGCCGGGGCCGAAGCCGCCTGGGCCGATCCTGTGTTGGCGGCCAGCAGGGCGCCGGGGGCGGCCAGCGCCGCCAAGGGCACGGTAAGAAACTTGCGGCGTTCCATGAGTGCCTTTCAATAGTGGCTGAATCGTCAGCAGCGCTACGGTCCGAGCCAAAGTAGCACAGAAAAGACACAGGGAACCCACCAGCGAAACGCAGGAGTTGCCCAGTCCCGTTGAGTCAGTTGTGACGTCCCGCAGTGCCGTCCCGGGGCTCTCCGCGTGGTGCCGGGCAGCCGTGACCGGGCCTAAAGGGACTGGTAGAGCTCACCGGCGGGTGAGAGGGATCCGTCTTTCCGGAACAGCGCCGAGGCACCCATGATGGGGTCACCCTCGGCGCGGGTCTTCCAGGCGAACCGCTCGACGAACGGCATCTGCCGCAGCCCGGCGGCCGTCTCGCTCATGAAGGCCAGGATGTCTTTTTCCGAATGCCGGCTGGGGGAGTTTGCCGTGGCTTCCCAGTCCGCCACGGCGTACTCGGTGATCCAAATAGGCTTGCCGTACAGATCGTAGAGTTGCCGGACGCTGTCGAGGAAGGACTCGGAGTCGGGTGAGGGGTAGGAATGCATGGCGACGAAGTCGACCCTGAGATCTTCCGAAGCAGCCCGATCCATAAACTCCTTCAGCCAGTCGCCGAGGGCCCGTACAGGTGCGGGGGAACCCAGCCGCAGCCCGGACGCCTCCAGTTCCGGCCAGTGCTTGATGGCCGAGGACACACTCATGTCGGCTTGCTCGGGATGGTCCGGTTCGTTGAACCCGAGCAGCTCCGAGGCACGGGTCAGGTGGAGTTCCGATTGAATCTCTTCGAGATCGTTGCGGCGGACGCTCTCCCGGCCCCAGATCATCGGGACAAAATCCTGCGTCGGGCGGACCGCGGGAAAGGAGGAACCCCACGTATAGAACCAGTTCACGTCCAAGGCATCCAGCTGCTCGATCCGGTGCGTTTTGCCCACGCCCAGGCCAATGCCCTTGCGTGCCCCAAACGGGATCGGCGGTCCGGCCTCCCGGCCCTGACCAACGAAATTGGGGTCCGGAGTGCAGGCGGCCAGAGCTGCGGCGGCAGCCGCCGCCAATGACACTTGTAAGAAGTTCCTGCGGTCCATCCCCACGTCCACTCTCGCTTCCCCCGGCTGTGATTTATTCTGCCATGATTTGACCGGCCGCTGTCAGTTCGTGGGCCCACGGAGCACCCGTGTGACCTGCGGGAATCGGCCGGGGTACTGCCGAGTACAGCACCCCGGCGTCTCCTACGATCCGGTGAACTCCGCCGTCCTGAATCCCACGCCGAGCAGTTCCTCGATGGCTGCCACCGTCCGGATGGCCGCCTTGCCGTCTCCGTAAGGGTTTACTGCGTTCGCCATGGCGGAAAAATGGCCGTCATCGTTCAGGAGAAGGGTCACTTCGGCAACAATCCGCTCCTCGTCCGTGCCGATCAGTGCCACGGTTCCGGCGTCGACCGCCTCGGGCCGCTCCGTGTTGTCCCGCATCACCAGCACGGGCTTGCCCAGGCTGGGAGCCTCCTCCTGGACGCCTCCGGAGTCGGTCAGCACCAGGTGGGCCAGCGACAGGAGCCGGGTGAATTCCCCGTAGGCCAGCGGTTCGGTGACAAGGATGTTGGTCCTGCCCTCCAGCGCAGGCAGCACCGCCTCGCGTACCACCGGGTTTTTGTGGACCGGAAGGACAATCATGAGCTCCGGCTCTGCCTCGGCGAGCCGGGCGAGCGCCCGGCCGACGCCGCGCATCGCGTCGCCCTGGTTCTCACGGCGGTGCGTTGTGACCAGCAGGATCCGGCGGCCGTCGGCGGCCAGCGATTCCAGGCGGGGATCCGTGAACGGGAGCTGTTTGTCCACCGTGGCCAGGAGGGCGTCGATGACGGTGTTACCCGTGACCACGATGTCTGCAGGGTTGATGCCCTCGGCCACCAGGTTGGCCCGGCTGGTGGCGGTCGGTGCCAGGTGCAGCCGGGTGATTTGGCTGGTGATCTTGCGGTTGGCTTCCTCGGGGAACGGCGAGAGCAGGTCTCCGCTGCGCAGCCCGGCCTCCACATGCACCACCGGTATCCCGTGGTAGAACGCCGCGATGGCCGCGGCCGTGGAGGTGGTGGTGTCGCCCTGGACAACGACGGCGTCCGGCCTGGACTCGGCGAAGAGCTTCTCCAGGCCGTCGATGGTGCGGGTCATGATGCCCGACAGGGACTGGCCCGGTTGCAGGATGTTCAGGTCATGGTCGGGAACGATGCCGAAGAGGTCATTGACCTGGTCCAGCATCTCGCGGTGCTGACCCGTGACGGTGACAACGCAGCGGAAATGCGGGGACTCCTGAAGAGCGCTGACGATCGGAGCCATTTTGATGGCCTCCGGCCGGGTTCCGAAGATTGGCATGATGCTGTGCATGGATATTTCCCCATTGGTAAGCGAGCGGTGGTCGGCAGGGCGTCGGGGCGGGTTCACCCCAACAACAGCAGCGCCAGCACCAGGGCGGGCACGATAATTGCGACGAAGAGAACAATGAGACGGGCAACTTGCCGCTTTCGGCGGTGGACCGCATCACGGGAGAGCAGCCCGGCATCGGAACTCTGCGCTGGTTTCGCCCGCGGCGGGGGGGCCGGGGGCGAAAGGGAAACGGGTTCGGCGTCGGGCACCAGCAGCGTGTCCGGAATCTCCGTGTGAAAACGCCGCCGGCGGAGGTGCCGCGGTGCGGCCACGGGCGGAGGAGCGTCGTCCGGAGTGTGCTCCAACATGACCTCCTCGCCTCGGCCGGAATCCCGAACCGGCTGACCAGTTCAACCGGATGAGCTTCAATTCTTACATTGCTGCTGGCTGATCCGCGCATTCGGGGCGCAGGGAAGCGTCTACAAGCCCCCCGGTTTCGACAACAAAACGCCTCAGCCACTGCCCCCAACTCAGCTGCGGGTGCGAAGCAACCATCTGGACGTCCGCCGTCGTGCACTGGTTGATCAGCCGTCCTGCGCGGGTCACGTGGTAGCTCGAGGTGACCACGGTGATGGACTTCCAGCCGTTGATCGCCACGAGCCGGGATATTGACTGCGCTTCGCCCCGGGTGTCCAGTTCCGAGGGCCGGAAGCAGATCAACGACGCGTTCGGGAAGGCGGCCGAACTGCAGATACCGTCCGCGGCCCGGTTGCCGAACGTATCTGTGGTGGACAGCACCAGCACGGGGACGCCAAGGTCGTGTTGGATTCTCTGCGCCGCCGGAAGCCGTTCGGCCGCGGCGCCGCCGAGCATGATCACGGCATCCGTGCGGTGCGCGCTCAAAGGGTCCACATTGACGAACAACTGGATTGCGATTATCAGCCACAGCGCCGCTCCGCCGGAGGCAAAGGCCAAACCCCAGCGGACACGCCGGGGCAGGATATTCAGCGCGGGCAGTGGCGGGGGCATGCCTATGAGTTTCGCATGCGCATTGCTGTGCGGTGAAAAGCGGTTCAGCGCAGGGCGTCCCGGCGCTGTGTCACGGACGCCTTATGTCCCGGTCCGCCGCCGTTGTCACCCTGCCGCTGTAGCGTAGGGCTGTGCCTGAACGCCTGAATAGACCAGCGCCCCTGACCGTAGCCGAGCTCTCCGAATCACAACTCCTGGAACGCATCTTCCCTCGCCTGCACTACGGCCAGGAACACAACCCGTCCCTGATCCTCGGCCCCGGCGACGACGCCGCCATCGTGGCCGCCCCGGACGGGCGGACAGTCCTCAGCATCGACACCCAGGTGGCCGACCAGGACTTCCGGCTCGAATGGGCCAACGGCTACCGGACCACCGGCTACGACGTCGGCTGGAAGGCCGCCGCGCAAAATCTCAGTGACATCAACGCCATGGGGGCCCGGGCCACCTCCCTCGTCGTCAGCCTCACGATGCCCCCGGACACCCGGGTCGCCTGGGTCGAGGACTTCGCCGACGGACTCAGTGCCGGCATCCGGGAACTGGGCGCCCCGGACTGTGCCGTGGCAGGCGGCGACCTCGGCCGGGGCCGCGAGCTTGCTGTCAGTGTGGCGATTCTGGGCACCCTCGACGGCAGGTCCCCCGTGCTGCGCTCCGGCGCCCGCGCGGGGGACACCCTGGCGCTGGCCGGCACGGTGGGGCGTGCCGCGGCGGGTCTGGCGCTGCTGGAATCGGCCATCCCCGTTGAGGCCTTGACCAAGGACCAACGCGCCCTCATGGACTCCCAGTGCAGGCCCCTGCCGCCGCTGGCGGGAGGGCCGCTGGCCCGGGATTCGGGCGCCACGGCCATGATGGACATTTCCGACGGACTGGTCCGCGACGGCAACCGGATGGCGTCCGCCAGCCATGCCGTCCTGAACCTGGACGCGGCGGTACTGGAGCAACTTGCGGTTCCGCTCCTGCCCGCCGCCGGACTGCTCGGCATTGATCCGATGGCCTGGGTCCTGGGCGGCGGGGAAGACCACGGACTGCTGGCCACATTCCCACCAGGTCTTCAGCTGCCTCACGGTTTCACTGCGATAGGCTCGGTAGAAGCCCCTGCACCAACGGACAGCACGGGCGTCAAGATAGCGGGCAGGCCCGCTGACACTGTGGGATGGGATCACTTTGCAGACTAAAATTGCCGCCAACGCGCAAGCGATGAAGCGGTGGTTGAGCAAGGCAGAAACGACGCTTGGGAACCACAGCGACCGCCTGAACGCCATCAACATCTTTCCGGTCGCCGACGGCGACACCGGCACCAACCTCTACCTCACGGTGCGCGCCGCCGCCCAGTCGCTCCAGGGCCTGGACACTGCCGCGATACCCCAGATCACCACCGATGCGCCGGTCCGTTCCTTTGGTCCGCCGGATCCAGCCCAAAACGACGTCGGCGCCCTCCTCGCCAGGGCCGGCCTGGCCGCCATGGAAACGGCCCGCGGCAACTCCGGCACGCTGTTTGCCGTGTTCCTGTGCGCCGCCGCCGAACCCCTCGCCGGCCACCCCCGGCTCAGCGCCCCGCTGCTGGCCGCCGCGCTGAACCGGGCCCAGCTCCGGGCCTGGTCCGCGTTGAGCGACCCGGTTCCCGGCACCATGCTCTCCGTGATGGAAGCAGCCGCCCGCGCCGCGGCGGCCGTGGATTCTGCGCACGACGGCGACGACAGCAACCACACCCTGGGCCTGGCCCTCGACGCCGCCGTGGAAGCCGCCGTCGCCGCCGTGGTGCGCACGGAGGACCAGCTGGAGGCGCTCCACGCCGCCCATGTGGTGGACGCCGGCGGCGTTGGCATGCTGCTGATTCTCGACTGCCTCCGCTCCGCCGTGCTCGGCGAGGAACTCCAGGACCAGCTGCTGGACGGACTGCACGGCTACGACGTCCAGGACCCCCACATCCACGCAGGCATGCCGCGGGACGAAGGTGTGGAAGTCATGTGCACCATCACGTTGTCGCCGCTTGACGCTGCCATGATGCGCCAGCGACTCGACGAAATGGGTGACTCCGTCATCATGAGCCAGGTCGGCGGGGCGGCCGACACGTCCGGCGCGTACCGTTGGCGCGTCCACGTCCATGTGCCGCACGCCGAGCCTGCCGTCGCCCTCATCCGGTCCCTCGGCGAACCTTCGGACATCAGCGTGAGCGAGCTTGCCGTGCCGGACGCCGAACCACGCGCGGTCAGCGGCCGTGAACCCGCAGGACAGGTTCCCGACGGACATGAACGCTGACCTGGCCAGCGCCGAACTGGGGCTGGACCTGGAACGCCGCATCGGCAAGCGCTCCGCGGCGGTCATCGAAAAGCACCTCGGCATCACCACGGTCGGCGGGCTGCTGAACTACTTCCCCCGCCGCTACCTGAACCGCGGCGAACTCACCCCCATCAGCGAAGTCCCGCTCGACGAGGAAGTCACCCTGATTGCCCGCGTCGTCTCGAACAGCACCCGGGCCATGCGCGCCCGCCGCGGTTCGCTGACCGATGTCGTAATTTCCGACGACGCCGGGACCGGGCTTCCCGGCACCCTGAAGGTGAGCTTCTTCAACGGCTTCCGGGCCAAAGCCGAGCTGCAGCCGGGGCGCCGCGCCATGTTCTCCGGAAAGGTCACCCGGTACGGGGGATCCCTGGGGCTGACCAATCCTGACTTCCTGCTGCTGGACGAGGACCCGGACACCCCGGGCATGGAGCCGGAGAAGCTCGCCGCCATGCCCATCCCGGTGTATCCGGCCACCGCCAAGCTGACCAGCTGGTCCATCCAGAAGGTCATCGCCACGCTGCTGGACACCGTGGACCTGGATGTCCTGCCGGACCCGCTGCCGGCGGAGATCTCGGCCCGGGAGAAGTTCCTGCCGGTCGCGGACGCCTACCGGCTTATCCACGCCCCGCAGACCCCTCCGGACTGGCAGCGCGCCCGGGACCGGTTCCGCTACCAGGAAGCCCTGGTACTCCAGTCGGCCCTCGCCCGGCGCCGCGCCCAGCTCGCCGCCGAGGAGGCCACCGCCCGGCGGCCCGCCGCGGCGGGGCTGCTGGCCGCGTTCGACCGGCAGCTGCCCTTCACGCTGACCGCCGGCCAGGCCGCCGTCGGCAAGACCCTGGCCGCCGAGCTCGCGCAGGACTCGCCGATGAACCGCCTGCTCCAGGGCGAAGTCGGCTCCGGGAAGACGATTGTGGCGCTGCGCGCCATGCTGCAGGTGGTCGACGCCGGGGGACAGGCCGCGCTGCTGGCCCCCACCGAGGTCCTCGCCGCGCAGCACTTCGACTCCATCCGCCGCACGCTGGGGCCGCTGTCCCGGGACGGACTGCTGGGTGGTTTCGGGCCCGACGCGGTCCAGGTCACGCTGCTCACCGGCTCCATGCCCACCGCGGCCCGGAAGCAGGCCATGCTGGACGCCGCGTCCGGAACCGCCGGGATCGTGATCGGCACCCACGCCCTGCTCAGCGACAACGTTTCCTTCTACGACCTCGGCCTGATCGTGGTGGATGAACAGCACCGCTTCGGCGTCGAACAGCGCGATCTGCTCCGGTCCAAGGCCAGCAAGCCCCCGCACCTGCTGGTCATGACCGCCACCCCCATTCCCCGGACCGTGGCCATGACCGTGTTCGGCGACCTCGAGACCTCCATCCTGGACGAGCTCCCGGCCGGCCGCGCCCCGATCACCACCCACGTGGTGGGGCTGGCCGAACACCCCGCCTGGCTCGGCCGGCTCTGGAGCCGTTCCCGGGAGGAGATCGACGCCGGCCACCAGGTCTATATCGTCTGTCCCAAGATCGGCGCCGACGACGACGGCGACTTCAGTCCCGGGGAAGCCGAACCCTCCGCCGCGGACCTCGAGGGGGACAGCGGGGCGCGCGAACTGGCCTCCGTGACCGGCGTCGTCGAACTCCTGCGGGACGAACCGGCGCTGGCCGGCGTGCCAGTGGCGCCGCTGCACGGCCGGCTGGACCCGGTGCTGAAATCCGACACCATGGCCTCGTTCACCGCCAACCAGACGAAGCTCCTGGTCTCCACCACCGTGATCGAAGTGGGCGTGGACGTGCACAACGCCACCCTCATGGTGATCCTGGACGCGGACCGCTTCGGCATCTCGCAGCTCCACCAGCTCCGCGGCCGGGTGGGCCGCGGCGGACTGCCGGGCACGTGCCTGCTGGTGACCACGCTGGAGCAGGGCCACCCGAGCCGCCGCCGGCTCGACGCCGTCGCGGCCACCACCGACGGCTTCGAACTCTCCCAGGAGGACCTCAAGCTGCGCCGTGAAGGCGACATCCTCGGCGCCTCCCAGTCCGGCGGCCGGTCCACGCTGAAGCTGCTGCGGGTCCTTGAACACGAGGCCGTGATCGCCCGGGCCCGGCAGGACGCGCAGGCGATCGTCGGTGGCGACCCGTCGCTGGGCGCCCACACCGTCCTCGCCGCGGCGATCGACGAATACCTCAATCCGGAAAAGGAGGCGTTCCTTGAACGCGGCTAACAGAATCCAGGCATTCGTGCATGTGTCCCAGAGGGCACGGTCATGAGTCGCATCATTGCCGGCGCCGCGGGCGGAACCACGCTGGTCAGCGTCCCCGGATCGCTGACCCGCCCCACCACGGACCGGGTCAAGGAAGCACTCTTCTCCCGGCTGGACGCCTTCGAGGTCATCGCGGACGCCCGCGTGCTGGACCTCTACGCGGGTTCCGGTTCGCTCGGCGTGGAAAGCGCCAGCCGCGGCGCGCAGAGTGTGGACCTGGTGGAATCCGACGGCAAGGCCAGCGAGGTCTGCCAGCGCAACGCGGACCTCGTCAACACCGTCGCCGGGCACAAGGTCGTCACCGTGCACCGCTCCAAGGTCGACTCGTTCCTTGACCGGACCCAGACTGCCGTCCGCTGGGACCTCGTCTTCCTTGACCCGCCCTACCCCCTCGACGAACCGGCGCTGGGCGGGGTGCTGGCCAAGCTGCTCCCGCACCTGGCCGAGGGCGCCGTCGTCGTCGTGGAGCGCTCAGCCAGGACGCCCGAGCCATCCTGGCCGGACGGGATGGAGCGGTTCGCGGAACGAAAGTACGGCGAGACGAAGCTCTGGTTCGCGGAACCCGGCGCCGAAGAAGGCCCGGAGGACGCGCCGGAGGAAGAACCGGAAGACGGCAGCTAGTCCGCGATTTCATCGAGGCCGACGCCGGAGAGCACCTTCGCGGGGTGTGGCCCGCGGGCGGTCAGCGCCGCCGTCCACGCCTCCGGCCAGGGCCCCTGCGTCCCGGTCAGGATGATGTTGCCCGGGTAGCGGCCGCTGAACATGCCGGCCTCGGCAAAGGCCGCCACGTCGGCCATCGCCCGGCGCAGTGCGGCCACCTGGCTGCGGACCAGCGTGAGCCCGGGTTCGTCGCCCACGTTGACGATCAGCACCCCGCGGGGGCTCAGCTTAGCCGCCGCCTCAAGGTAGAACTCCGTGCAGGCGATGTGTTCCGGCGCCTCCGGCCCGGAGAAGATGTCCAGGATTACGACGTCGAAGCGCAGTTCCGGGGGCAGCTCGTCCAGGGCGGCCCGGGCGTCGCCGATCAGCGGGTGCAGCTCGGTGCCTTCGGGCAGGGGGAGCTGCTGCAGCACAAAATCCAGCAGTTCCCGTTCCAGCTCCACCGCGTACTGCACCGAGCCCGGCCGGGTGGCCTGGATGTAGCGCGCCAGGGTCAGCGCCCCGGCGCCCAGATGCAGTGCCGTGACGGGTTCGCCCCACGGTGCCGCGAGATCCACCACGTGGCCGATCCTGCGCAGGTACTCGTAAAAGATGTCCGAGGGTTCCGTGAGGTTGACGTGCGACTGTTCCGCCCCGCCGATGCTGAGTACAAAGCCGCCCTCGGTGAAGGCATCGGGCTCGATCGTGGCGTGCTGGCCGGTGGTGCGCAGGAAGCGCGCGGCGGCGGGCGTGTCCGCCATCAGAGCCTGTCGCGGAGCGTCGCGAGCCGTTCGGCGGCTTCCTGCAGCACGTCAATCCGTTTGCAGAACGCGAAGCGCAGCAGGCTCCGGGTGCGTTCGGCGCCTTCCGGGTGGCAGAACACCGGGACCGGAATCGCCGCGACGCCTACTAGGGCGGGCAGCCGGCGGGCCAGGTCCACGGCATCGGAGATGCCAAGCGGCGCGGTGTCCACGTTGACGAAGTACGTGCCCTGCGGCGTGAAGACGTCCAGTCCCGCGGCCCGCAGGCCCTCGCTGAGGATGTCGCGTTTGAGCTGGAGGGTATCGGCGATGCCGGCATAGAACTCATCCGGCAGGCCCAGCCCGGCCGCGATGGCGCTCTGGAAGGGGGTGCCGGAGCTGTAGCTCAGGAACTGCTTGACGGTGCGGGCGGCGGAGACCAGATGCTCCGGCCCGCTCAGCCAGCCGATCTTCCAGCCGGTAAAAGAGAAGGTCTTTCCCGCGGAGGAAATCGTCAGGGTGCGGTCCGCGGCCCCCGGCAGGGTGGCCACCGGGATGTGCCGGGCGCCGAAGGTGAGGTGCTCGTAGACCTCGTCGGTGATGATGATGGCGTCGTGCCTGATGGCGAGCCCGACGACGCGTTCCAGCACTTCGCGGGGGAACACCGCACCGGTGGGGTTGTGCGGGTTGTTGACCAGCACGACCTTGGTGCGGCTGCTGAACGCCGCCTCGAGGGCAGCCAGGTCCGGCATGAAGTCAGGGGCCAGCAGCGGGGCGGTGACGTGGCGGGCGCCGGAGAGGCCGATGATGGCGCCGTAGGAGTCGTAGAACGGCTCAAAGGTGAGGACCTCGTCGCCCGGGCCGACGAGCGCGAGCAGGGACGCGGCGATGGCTTCGGTGGCGCCGGTGGTGACGATGATCTCGGTCTGCGGGTCCGGTTCCAGGCCGTAGAAGCGCTCCTGGTGGAGGGAGATCGCCTCGCGCAGCTCCAGGATGCCCTTGCCGGGGGCGTACTGGTTGGCGCCGGCGGCGATGGCGGCCTGCGCGGCAGCCTTGATCTCCACCGGGCCGTCCTCGTCCGGGAAGCCCTGGCCCAGGTTGATGGCGCCGGTCTGGAGCGCGAGGGTGGTCATTTCCTCGAAGATCGTGACGCCGAGGGTGCCGTCGGGGGAGAGCAGGTTGGCGCCGGTCGCGGTCCGCTGCCAGGGCAATGGTGTCGGGGAGTTCATCGGGTGCCCGCCTTCTGGTCCCGCCCGGTGAATTTGTCCATGGTGGAGTAGATCCCGAAGACCTTTCCGCCCACAAAGTCCCAGGCCCGCACCGGCAGCAGGCCGCGCAGGACCTTCCCCAGCTGCGCAGTGGCCGGGGCGATCAGCTGCGGCCGCCCGGCGGCGGTGGCCCGCCAGGCCCGGTCCACGGCGTCCTCCGGCGTCATCAGCGGCGTCAGCAGCGGGCCGCGGGCGCCGTCGAACATCCCGGTGGAGATGTAGCTGGGGCAGAATGTCGTGACGGCGAGGTGGGCGTAGCCCTGCTGTTCGAGCTCGAGCCGCAGCGAGTCGCTCCAGCCGATCACGGCCCACTTGGACGCCGCATAGACGCTCATCCTGGGGTTGGACACGGTGCCCGCGGCGGAGGCGATGTTGAGGATCCGGCGCGGCCGGCCGGCGTCGGCCATCATGGCCGGCAGGAACGCATGGGTAACGTACATCGGCGCCAGCGCGTTGACGTCCATGGTCGGGGCAATGTCCCGCTCCGGGCTGTGCTCCCAGAAAAGTGCGCCGCGGACGATGCCGGCGTTGTTGACCAGCATGGTCAACGGTCCTTCCTCCCGGCACGCCTCGGCGGCGTCGGCGATGGCCGTGCGGTCGGCGAGGTCCACCTGGCGGACCACCGCGCGTGCGCCGAGCCCGGTCACCTCGGCGGCGATCGAGGCGAGGCCGTCGGCGTCGACGTCCCAGAGAATCACGACGGCGGCGCCCTCGCGGGCCGCCCTCAGGGCGTAAAGACGGCCCATGCCCATGGCGGCTCCCGTCACGAGAACCACGCCTCCGGACACGGTGAAAGGAATGCTCGATGCTGACATTCAGCCATGGTATCCCGGTTCTCTTATCCCGGGCCGAGCCGGCGATACGGTAGGTTCGGAGCATGAGACGCGCCGTATGCCCTGGCTCCTTTGACCCCATCCACAACGGCCACCTGGAAGTCATTGCCCGGGCCGCCGGCCTCTTTGACGAGGTTATTGTGGGCGTCTCCACGAACTACGCCAAGAAATACCGCTTCACGCTCGAGGAACGCATTGATATGGCCCGGGAAACCCTGGCCTCCCTGCGCGGCATCGTGGTGGAGCCGGTGGGGGAGGGGCTCCTCGCCGAGTACTGCCGGCAGCGGGGCGTGGACGCCATTGTCAAGGGCCTCCGCTCCTCCTCCGACTTCGACTACGAACTGCCGATGGCGACGATGAACCGCCAGCTCACCGGCGTCGAGACGGTCTTCTTGCCCGCCGAGGGCCACTACCTCCACCTGTCCTCCACCCTGATCAAGGAAGTGTTCACCCTGGGCGGCAATGTCTCCGACTTTGTGCCCCGCTCGGTGCTGAAACGGCTGCACTCGGGCGAGCCGGTCCGGGATCAGCCGCGCAGAGGGTAAGCTTGATCGGTACTCGGCGGCCTGCTGCCGGTTGCGCGGCCCGAATCCAATGCGGCCTGCGGTGTGAACCGCAGGCGTGCCCCGGTTTGAGTCCGCCCGGAAGATCAGGCTAAGATAGTACGTCGGTCATATGTTCAACAGGAGTTCTCATTAAACGAGATGCTAGTTCGCCCTTGGTGTTTGACGTCAAGGACCTCGGGCGCAGTCCGGGAAGCATGCGGACGCTGACGGAACATGTACCCGCACCAGGTGATCTTGGTGTGGCGCTCATTGGCGTGCAGGAAGGCTCGGATGTCGAGCTGGACCTGCGGCTGGAGGCCGTACACGAAGGAATTTTGGTATCAGGAACCGCAAACGTCGAAGTAACTGGCGAATGTGGCCGATGCCTGGATCCCCTTGCGTATGACCAAGAGGTCGATGTGCAAGAACTTTTCTTCTACGAGGACGCTGTGTTCTCCGACGAAGAAGACGAAGAAGAGCAACGTCGAATCGAGCACGATCTGATCGATCTTGAACCGGTGTTGCGGGACGCAGTTGTAACCATGCTGCCGTTCCAGCCGGTGTGCCGGGAAGACTGCCAGGGCCTTTGCTCCGAATGTGGAGTTCGCCTGGAAGACGAGCCGGGGCATCACCACGAGGTGGTAGATCCTCGCTGGGCTGCCCTAGCCGACTTGGCTAAGCCTGACCGGCAAAACTGATTTGTAAGTGTTGGACTAGAGAGAAATGAGTTAGCCGTGGCTGTCCCGAAGCGGAAAATGTCTCGCTCGAATACCCGCGCCCGCCGCTCCCAGTGGAAGGCAACCGCCCCCCACCTGGTGAAGACTGTCGAGAACGGCCAGGTCACGTACAGCCTGCCGCACCAGGCAAAGGTCGTTACCGACTCGGCTGGCACCGCGCTGTTCCTTGAATACAAGGGCCGCAAGGTCGCAGACGTCTAATCCGCCAACTGGCTGACTAAGATGTCTTCAACTGAAGAGCTTCTGAAGCGTCTCGGTGTCACTATTGACGCCGGGACGCTTCGTCTTGCGCTCACACACCGTTCCTACGCCTACGAAAACGGCGGCATCCCCACCAACGAACGGCTCGAGTTCCTCGGTGACTCCATCCTGGGGTTCTCGGTCACCGACGCGCTGTACCGTGACAACCCCACGCTGCCCGAAGGGGACCTGGCCAAGCGCCGCTCCGCCGTCGTCAGCACCCGGGCCCTCGCGGGCATCGGCCGAAGCATCGGCCTGGGCGAATACATCTACCTCGGGCAGGGCGAAAAGCTCACCGAGGGCAAAAACAAGGCTTCCATCCTCGCGGACACCATGGAGGCGCTGATTGGCGCCACCTATGTCTCCAATGACATTGAGACGGCGCGCCAGCTCGTCATGCGCCTGATCGGCCCGCTGCTCAAGGACGCTGCCGCGCTCGGCGCCGGCACCGACTGGAAGACCAGCATCCAGGAGCTGGCTGCCAGCCGGCAGCTCGGGACGATCAACTACGCAGTCGAGGGCTCCGGGCCGGACCACGCCCGGACGTTCGAGGCCATTCTGCGGATCGGCGGCAACGACTACGGCAGCGGCTCGGGCAACTCCAAAAAGGAAGCCGAGCAGGAAGCCGCCGCGGATGCCTGGCGCCGGCTGTCGGCGCCGTCGGCTGCCGCACCGGAAGCACCGGAAGCACCGGAAGCACCGGAAGCAGCGGCGCCCGTCGAAGCCGTGGGCCCCGAAGCGCAGCAGCTGCAGTCCCAGACCGGCGCCTAGGCACACTCCGTGCCTGAATTGCCCGAGGTTGAAGTTGTCCGCCGCGGCCTGGTGCGCTGGGTGCGGGGCCGGACCATCACCGCTGTTGAGGTGGTTGATCCGCGCTCCATCCGCCGGCACGCGCTCGGACCGGAGGACTTCGCCGGCAACCTGGAGGGCGCCCGCGTCGTGGATGTGGTCCGGCGGGGAAAGTTCCTCTGGCTGCCGCTGGCGGACATTCCCCCCGGAGTTCCCGGCCGTGGACCCGCCGGGAATTCCGTTCCCAACGTGGCGCTGATGGCGCATCTGGGCATGTCCGGCCAGCTGCTGATGCAGGACGCTACCGTTGCGGACGAGAAGCATTTGAAGGTGCGGCTGCGGCTCAGCCCCGCCGCGGGCATGCCGGAACAGCTCCGGTTCGTGGACCAGCGCATCTTCGGCGGACTCTTCCTCACCTCGCTGATCCCCACTCCCGACGGCGCCCCCGGCGGACTCGCCGAAACGCCGCTGCCGCTGATCGCGGAGGAAGCGGCCCACATTGCACGCGACCCGCTGGACCCGTATTTCTCCTTCGACGCGTTTTACCGGCGTCTGCGGAACCGCAAGACGGGCCTCAAACGCGCCCTGCTGGACCAGGGCCTCGTCTCCGGAATCGGCAACATTTACGCTGACGAGGCACTCTGGAAGGCCCGGCTGCACTTCGCCCGGCCCACGGACACGCTCCGGCGGGCGGAGGCCGAGCGTGTCCTCGACGCCGCGCGGGAGGTCATGACCGATGCCCTGGCAGCGGGCGGCACCAGCTTCGACTCGCTCTACGTCAACGTCAACGGGAACTCCGGCTACTTCGACCGCTCGCTCAACGCCTATGGCCGCGAGGGCAAGGAGTGCAGGCGCTGCACTGCCGCCGGCCTGTCCAGCGTGATGAGGCGGGACCAGTTCATGAACCGCTCCTCCTACTCGTGCCCCGTGTGCCAGCCCCGGCCACGCAACGGGCGCTGGTAAGCACACTGGAAGCAGTTCCGGCAACACCGTAAATCCACGATTCCGTGCGGCTGAGGCGGTAGATTCAGCACAGCCGCCACTCAAGGAGATCCGAAACACCTTGCACCTCAAGAGCCTGACCGTCCGGGGATTCAAGTCCTTCGCTTCGGCGACGACTTTCGAATTCGAACCAGGCGTCACCGCTGTGGTTGGCCCCAATGGCTCAGGCAAGTCCAACGTGGTGGACGCCCTGGCCTGGGTGATGGGCGAACAGGGCGCCAAGACCCTCCGCGGCGGCAAGATGGAGGACGTGATCTTCGCGGGCACGTCCGGGCGCCCGCCGCTGGGCCGTGCCCACGTCTCACTCACCATCGACAACAGCGACGGCGCCCTGCCGATCGAGTACAGCGAAGTCACGATTTCCCGCACGCTGTTCCGCACCGGCGGCTCGGAGTACGCCATCAACGGCGCCCCCTGCCGGCTTCTGGACATCCAGGAACTCCTCTCCGACTCCGGCCTGGGCCGGGAAATGCACGTGATCGTCGGGCAGGGGCAGCTGGACAAGGTGCTCCACGCCACTCCCGAGGACCGGCGCGGCTTCATTGAGGAAGCCGCCGGCATCCTCAAGCACCGCCGCCGCAAGGAAAAGACGGTCCGCAAACTCGAAGCCATGCAGTCCAACCTTGCCCGGCTCAGCGACCTCACCGGCGAAATCCGCCGGCAGCTCACCCCGCTGGGCAAACAGGCCGAAGTGGCACGCCGCGCCCAGACCGTCCAGTTCGAGGTCCGTGATGCACGCTCCCGCCTCCTCGCGGACGACCTGGTTCAGCTGCAGCAGGCCCTGGCCCGGGACGTCGCGGACGAAAGCGCGCTCAAGGCCCGCCGCGGCGTCGTCGGGCAGGAACTCGAACTCGGCAGGCAGCGGCAGGCCAGTCTCGAACAGCTCGCCGCCGCAGCCACGCCCG
Organism: Pseudarthrobacter sp. PvP090; assembly: GCF_040547365.1. NCBI lineage: Bacteria > Bacillati > Actinomycetota > Actinomycetes > Micrococcales > Micrococcaceae > Pseudarthrobacter > Pseudarthrobacter sp. PvP090. The sequence goes on along the minus strand of NZ_JBEPPO010000006.1, from coordinate 46,006 downwards.
CGCTCAACACCGCCCGCGACAGCTGGTACCAGCTCTCGGCCGGGCGGGAGCGGCTGCGCTCGCTCGGTTCGCTCGCGGAGGAGCGACGCCGGCTCCTCGGCGCCTCCGACAACGTCCCCGATACCGGCCGTGACCCCGAACAGCTCGACCGGCAGGCCGCCCGCGTCCGGGAGGAACAAGCCGGCCTGGAACGCCAGGTGGCGGACCGCCGCCGCGCCCTGGACGCCGCCACGGCAGCCAAGCAGGACGCCGAAAACACCGCCGCCGCCGAGGACAAGCGGCTCGCCGCGCTGCTCCGCGCCGCCGCCGACCGCCGCGAAGGACTGGCCAAACTGGCCGGGCAGGTGGGTGCCGCGCGTTCCCGGGTCGAGTCCGCCCAGGCGGAACTCGGACGGCTCCGGGAGTCCCTCAGTGCGGGGGAGGAGCGCCGCCGGCAGGCCCACGGCGAGTTCGCCGCCCTCGAATCCCAGGTTGCCGGCGTCGAGGACGGCGAGGAGACCCTCGACGCCGACTACGAGGACGCCAGCGCCGCCCTCGACGCCATCGTCGCTGAGATCGACGCGCTGAAGGCAGCCGAACGCGACGGCGAGCGGGAACGCGGCGCCCTCCTGGCCCGCCGCGACGCGCTCCAGCTCGGGCTGAACCGTAAGGACGGTTCGGCCCACGTCCTCGGTGCGGGAATCCCCGGCGTGCTTGGTGCCCTGGCGTCGATGATTACGGTGGAACCCGGTTTTGAGGCCGCGGTCGCGGCGGCCCTGGGCGCCTGCTCCGACGCCCTCGTGGTGCAGGACCGCGAGGCCGCGGCCACCGCCGTGCAACGGCTGAAGGACGACGACGCCGGCCGGGCCGCCCTGCTGCTGGCAGCTGCCGGTGCCACCGAAGCCGGCGCCCGGTCCGCTTCCGGGGACCGGCTCCCCGCGGGCGCCCGCTGGGCCTCGCAGCTCGTCACAGCATCGTCCACCGAGGATGCTGCCTGCCGGCTGCCGCTGCCCGGACTGCTGGCGGGGATCGCTGTCGTGGAGAGTCTGGACGCTGCGGCCGAACTGGTTGCGGCGCGCCCTGAACTGACCGCTGTGACCCGGGCCGGCGACGTCCTGACCGCGCTGACGGTCAGCGGAGGCTCCGCGAAGGCGCCGTCGCTGATCGAAGTGCAGGCCGCCGTCGATGACGCCTCCTCCCGGCTGGCCGCGGTGACCGCCGGGCTGGAACGCCAGCGTTTCGCACTCGCCGCCGCCCGGGCCCGGCGGGCCGCGGCGCAGGACCGTGTCAATGCTGCCCTGGGGAAACTCCACGATTCGGATGCCCGGCTGGCGGCCGTCGCGGAACGCCTGGGTCACCTGAACTCCGTGCTGCGCAGCGCTGTGGGCGAAAGCGAGCGGCTGGCCGCCTCCCTGGCCAGAGCCGAGGCCAACATCGTCGCCGAGCAGGAAACGCTGGAAGCTATGGCGGCACGGCTCGCCGCCGCCCAGGAAGCCCCGGTGGAGGTGGAACCCTCCCCGGAACACCGGGATGCCCTCGCCCTGGCCGCGTCGCTGGCCCGCAGCGCCGAAATGGAAGCCCGGCTGGGTCTGCGCAGCGCCGAGGAACAGCTCTCCGCCACCCGAAGCCGGGCGTCGTCGCTCGAACGCGCCGCCGCCACCGAGCGCCGTGCCCGCGAGGAAGTGGCCGAACGGGCACGCCGCCGCAGGCTCCAGGCCAGGCGCGCCGCGGCCGTCTCCGCCGCCGTCGCCCACGTGACCGGCTTCCTTGACGTGTCTGTGGAACTCGCCCGGCAGGAGCGGGACCGCGCCGAGGAACGCAAGGAGCAGATGGACGTCGAGCTGGCCGCCCTGCGCGGCAGCAATGACGCCCTCGCCCGCGAACTTGCCGAGCTGACCGACTCGGTGCACCGCGACGAACTGGCCCGCGCCCAGCAGCGGCTCCGGATCGAAGCCCTGGAGCTCAGGAGTGTCGAGGAGCTGGGACTGGCAGCCGACCAACTGGTCGCAGATTTCGGACCGGACCAGCCTGTTCCCGTGCCCGCCGCGGAATCAGCGGACAAGTGGGCCGCCCTGCGCGCCCCGGTGGATGAGGATGGCCGCGAGATCGTGGCCGGCACGCCCTTCGTCCGCGAGGAGCAGGAGAAACGGCTCAGGCGGGCCGAACGGGACCTGTCGGCCCTGGGCCGGGTCAACCCGCTGGCGCTGGAGGAATTCGCTGCCCTTGAGGAGCGGCACCAGTTCCTCAGCACCCAGCTCGAGGACCTCAAGTCGAGCCGCAAGGACCTGCTCGACATCATCAAGGAAGTGGATGAGCGCGTCCAAAAGGTCTTCGCCGAGGCGTTCGAGGACACCTCGGCGCAGTTCGTCCGGATCTTCGCGCGGCTGTTCCCCGGCGGCGAGGGACGGCTGGTCCTCACCGACCCCACGGACATGCTCACCACCGGCATCGAGGTCGAGGCGCGCCCGGCCGGCAAAAAGATCAAGCGGCTCTCCCTGCTCTCGGGCGGGGAACGGTCGCTGACCGCTGTGGCCCTGCTCGTGGCGATCTTCAAGGCCCGGCCCTCACCGTTCTATGTCATGGACGAGGTGGAAGCAGCCCTGGACGACACCAACCTCGGCCGGCTCATCACCATCTTCGAGGAGCTGCGCGAATCCAGCCAGCTCATCATCATCACGCACCAGAAACGCACCATGGAAGTTGCCGACGCCCTCTACGGAGTCACCATGCGCGGCGACGGCGTCTCCACCGTCATCAGCCAGCGCCTGGGCGCCCAGGTCTGAGGCCCGTCCGCGGCCCTTTTCAGGCTCCGCGCCGGCTTTCCGGTTTGTGAGAAGCTAGGGGAGTGAACGACATCCTCCCCATTCTTCTGCCCATTCTCGCCGCCCTGGTGGTGCTCGGTGCACTCATTCCGGTCCTGATGAAGACCCGGAAAAACATCACCAACTACCCCGGAAAGCGTGACGAGAACGATCCAGTGGCGCCCGTCGCCGGAGGCGGAACCCTCCTCGAGGACCGCCCTGCCCCGACGCGTGAACGCCCGGCCCCGGGCTCCATTGACCATGCAGGCCCGGAAACAGTCGAAGTCCCGGATGACGTTGCAGGCCTGGAAATCGTTCCGGTCGAAACGCCGCTGCCGGTGGCCGGCCGCCTGATCCGCCTGCGCGAACGCCTGGTCCGCTCCAACAACATCCTAGGCAAGGGCCTGCTGGCGCTGCTGTCCGCGGACAAGATCGATGAGAACGTCTGGGATGAGGTCGAGGAAACCCTCCTGCTCGCCGACCTCGGCACCGAGCCGACCCTGCAGCTGGTGGATGCGCTCCGCGAACGCGTCAAGGTGCTCGGGACCCGCTCTCCGGAGCAGGTCAAAGCGCTGCTGCGGGAGGAACTCATCAAGCTGGTGGACCCGACGATGGACCGCAGCCTGCGGGTCGAACGCCACGCCGACAAACCCGCCGTCGTGCTCGTGGTGGGCGTCAACGGCGTCGGCAAAACCACTACGGTGGGCAAGCTCGCCCGCGTGCTCGTCGCCGAGGACAAGGATGTGCTGCTGGGGGCCGCGGACACCTTCCGCGCCGCCGCCGCCGAGCAGCTCGCCACCTGGGGCCAGCGCGTCGGCGTCGCCACCGTGAAGTCCGACGTCGACGGCGCGGACCCGGCATCGGTCGCCTATGAAGCGGTCAAGGCCGGCATCGACCAGGAAGTCGACGTCGTGATGATCGACACCGCCGGGCGCCTGCAGAACAAGGTGGGCCTGATGGACGAACTCGGCAAGGTCAAGCGTGTCATCGAGAAGCTCGCGGAGGTGGATGAAGTGCTCCTGGTCCTCGACGCCACGACGGGACAGAACGGCCTGAACCAGGCCCGGGTCTTCGCCGAGGTCGTGAACATCACCGGCATCGTCCTGACCAAGCTGGACGGCACGGCCAAGGGCGGCATCGTGGTGGCCATCCAGAAGTCGCTCGGCGTTCCGGTCAAGCTGGTCGGTCTCGGCGAAGGGGCAGACGACCTCGCCCCGTTCGACGCCGAGAGCTTCGTGGACGCCATCCTGAACTAGCTCCGCCGCAGTAGCGCCTTAAACCCGACTGGCTCCCAGCTGATGCCCGCCCGGACTTCCGGAAGCGGCATCAACTGGGAGCCAGTCGCTTTGTGGTGCCTAGTAGGTGAAGTTGAGGACGGTGACGGTGCCCGCCGTCAGCTGGAACTTCTGTGTTTCGGACCCATAGGCGAAGCCCGGGACGGTGGGGCGCTCAGCGACGGGCCGGGCCGGGGCCTTGGCGCCATCGACGAGGGTGCTGTCCTGCGCCGAGTAGCTGGGTCCCGTCATCTGGGTCATTGTCCCGGTGAGCGGCCGGCCGGGCAGTTCGAGGCTGACCTGGGTCGGGGCGCTCTTTTCCGGGTCATTTTCGTTAACGATGACGACGCTGGTGCTTCCGTCAGCCTGCTGGAGCGCGTAGGAGTAAACCAGGCCTCCGCCGGACTGGTCCAGTTTCAGGAAACTTCCGCCGCTCAGTCCCGCGGCCAGGGAGAGGCCGAAATAGGGGGCCTCTTCGAACAGCGTGCCGTCGGGCCGCAAGTAGGCTCCGCCGGAGCAGATGGGGGACATCGGAGGGCCTCCCTTGCACGTGATCAGTGAGCTGTGGAACCCCAGCCGCTGGATGCCCTGCTGGGCGGCACTGAGGACATAGTCCGTGCTCCACATGGCGGATGCATGGGTCGTGGTGGTTGGGTTGGCGCCGTCGCAGGCGCTGATCCCGGTCTCGGGGATCCAGACGTCCAGCCCGGCCTTCTTCCCGACGCTCAGCGCGGCCTGCTGGTACTCGATGGTGCGGTCATGCATGCGGGCACTCATCAGGTTCGCCATCGTGGGAGTGCTCTGCGGATCCTTGGCGTCGCAACTTGAGAGCGGGTAGTGGTGGAGCGACAGAATCTTCTGCTGGGGAAGCTTCGCCTCAGCGAACGGCTCCCACCAGGTCTCCGTGTATGCGCCGGGCCCCAGAAGCGGGAGATCCGGCGCTACGGCGTGGATGGCCGTGGCATATTCGTTCAGTTCCTCCATGAAGTTGCCGATCTTCCAGGACTTGGCCCGAACGGAGCTCGTGGGGAAACCGTTGGGCTCGTTGCCGACCGTGATGCTCACGAGCCGTGCACCGAAAATCCGCGTCGCATGCTTGGCCAAGTCGGCTGCCCTGGCCGGATTGTAGTGGCCCAGGTCCACGGTGAGGCTGATCGTGGCATCGGCAGCCGTCAGAAGGCCATTGATCCGCTCCAAATCTGCGGGGGAGACCGCTTTGACCGGACGGGGCCGGTCCCCTTTATAACCGGCCGGCACAGGTTCGCCAGTTGAGGTCCAGAACATCCTGCGGTCGACCGAACTTCCGCCAAAGCGGAGGAGCGGTTTGCCCAGTCCCTTGAGGACGGACACAATCTCCGGGTTGTCGCCCCGGAGGTTCGCATCCGCCAGGTCTGTGGATTCGAGTGACAGCCCGACGATCCCGTCGGGCAGTGAAGCCCCGGTTTTCGCCGCCGAAACGCCGATCTGGAGGGGTTCGACAGCCTCGAGGGGTGAACCGGCCGGCGGGCCCTGCTGTTCGTAGTACGTGACCGCGGGAGCCGGGGGCAACGCAGCCGCCGAGGCAGGGTCCGAGCTTGCCGACGGCGCGGGAGTCGCAGTTGCGTCACCTGCCGCGTCGGGCCTCAGGAAAAACGCCAGCACCATGATCACAACGAGGACCGCGACTGACGAGACGACGATGAGGGGACGGAGCTTGTGGCGCTTCGTTCCTGCCACGTCCTCAGGACTGCTTTCGTGGGCGTGTCTGGGCAAGGGGGCTTGGGGTGGCATATCGGTATTCTCTCCAGCTCTTGGGCGGCATCTCCTTCCAGCCTAGCGAAATCCTGGCGGCGTGTTGACCGAGGCGGTCACGCGCCGCGCGCCGCCGGCCGGTGGAACGTCTCCCGGGCCAGCAGCCAGCCCGCGGCGGCCGCGACCAGGACGCCGCCGGTGACACCGAAAGCCCAGCCATAGCCCAGCCGGTCCGCGAGAAGCCCGGCAAGCACCGGTCCGATGATCGCGCCGCTGTCGGCGGTCATCTGGAAGATGGCCAGTACCCGCCCGCCGGAGCGCTCGTTGCCAATCACGTCGGCCATGGCTGCCTGCTGCGCGGGACCGAGCAGCCCTGAACCGATGCCGGCGACAGCGGTCGCCACAAGGAACCAGAGCAGATCGTGCGTGAAGCCGATGGCCGCCGTTGCGGTTCCCGTGACCAGCAGTCCGGAGACCATCATGGGTTTCCGGCCCAGGCTGTCCGCGAGTTTGCCGGAGAACGTCAGCGCCACCGCGTTGGCCGCGGCGAACATGGCCAGAGCCCAGCCCGCCGATTCCGGCCCCGCGTTCAGGGCGGCGACGGCGAAGAGCGGCACCGTGGCCATCCGCACGCCGAAGGTCGCCCAGCCGTTAGCGAAGCTGGAGAACAGCCCCGCCCGGTACGCGCTGTCACGCAGCGCCTCGCGCAGCTCCATCGCCGGCGCCGTAGTCCCGTCCGGGCGGGACGCCGCCGGCACATGGCTGAGCTGGGTCTGCACCACGAGCGCCGCCAGGACCAGGGCGGCCGCGTAGACGAGGAACGGCACCCGCAGGCCGAAGCCGGCCAGCAATCCGCCCACGACCGGCCCGCACACATTGCCAATGAGGAACGCCGAGGCATAGGCCCCGGACACCCGGCCGCGGCTCTCCGGCGGCGCCAGCCGGACCACCAGGGCCATCGACGCCACCGTGAACATCACCGACCCGGCACCGCCGAGGCCGCGGAAGATGAGCAGTTGCCAGTAGTCCTGTGCGAAGGCACACGCCGCCGTCGACGCCGCCACAATCAACAGGCCGGCCACGTAGACCGGCCGTTCGCCGAGCCGCACAATCAGCGCACCACCGGCGGGAGCGAACACCAGCCGCATAAAGGCGAAGATGCTCACGATCACGGCAGCCGCCGTCGCGCCGACGTCGAAAGTGGTGGCGAACTGGGGGAGGACCGGTGCCACGAGACCGAAGCCGAGGGCGATGAGGAAGGCGGCCACCAACATCACCTTGATGTCCCGGGGCAGCACCGCCTTGCCGTGGGTCCGGGTGCCGGCCTGCGGCGGGGATCCCGCGGGGCGGGGCGTCTTGCTCATGGCGGTGGCTTCCTGGTGATACGGGCGGTGGAGGAGGGATGTTGGAACGCGTGAAACATAACCGTAACAAGAACGATTTGCACCATTTACTTCCGGGAGGTTCTTGTAACAACCCGGCAATCTAAATCCTCCGCCAGCGAAACACGTCGACGACAAACTCTTCTTAGAACGCAAACCGCGTTGAGGCACGCGGAGAACTCCGCAACATCTTTTAGATCGCATCTAAGCAAGGGAGGACGTGCACCATGGAACTTACCGCAGGTCACGTATGGCTGATGGTGGCAGCAGCGCTCGTGCTGTTCATGACACCAGGACTCGCATTTTTCTACGGCGGCATGACGCGCGCCAAAGCCGCACTGAACATGATGATGATGAGCTTCATCTCCATCGGCATGGTCGGTGTGGTCTGGGTGCTCTGGGGCGCCTCGATGAGCTCCGGCGAGGGCTTCATGCAGATGGTGGGAAACCCGTTCGCCACCTTCGGGCTGGAGGGCATCGACACTCCTGACGGACTCATCAAGGTCGGCTACGCAGCCACCTTCGCCATCATCACCGTCGCCCTGATCAGCGGCGCGATCGCTGACCGCGCCAAGTTCGGCGCCTGGACCGTCTTCGTCCCGGTCTGGGTCACCCTGGTGTACTGCCCGCTGGCCTACATGGTCTGGGGCGGCGGGCTGTTCGGCCCGGAAGGCGCAATCGGCCAGGCCCTCGGCCCGGCGATCGACTTCGCCGGCGGCACGGTTGTCCACATCAACGCCGGTGTTGCAGCACTGATCCTCGTGCTGATCATCGGCAACCGCAAGGGATTCGGCAAGGACCCCAACCACCGCCCGCACAACATCCCGTTCGTCATGCTCGGTGCTGCGATCCTGTGGTTCGGCTGGTTCGGCTTCAACGGCGGCGCAGCAACGACGGCAGAACAGGGCGGCCTGATCTGGGTCAACACCCTCGCAGCCCCCGCCGCGGCAATGCTCGGCTGGCTTATCACGGAGCGTATCCGCGACGGTCACCCGACCTCGCTCGGTGCCGCTTCCGGTGTGGTTGCCGGCCTCGTCGCCATCACCCCGGCCTGCGCCAACGTCAGCCCTGTCGGCGCCCTGGCCCTCGGCCTGATCGCCGGTGCGGCTTCCGCCCTGGCCGTCGGCCTCAAGTTCCGCTGGGGCTTTGACGACTCGCTCGACGTCGTCGGTGTCCACCTCGTCTCGGGCATCATCGGCACCGTGGCACTGGGCTTCATCGCCCTCCCGGCCGACGGTGTTGGCGGCGGCCTGTTCTACGGCGGCGGACTCACCCAGCTGTGGGCCCAGCTCGCCGCGGCCGGCATCGCCATCGCCTACTCCGCAGCGATGACCGCAATCATCGCCTTCGCCATCCACAAGACCATGGGCTTCCGGGTTTCCCAGGAGCAGGAAGTCGTGGGTGTGGACCTTAGCCTGCACGCCGAAACCGCCTACGAATTCGGCGTCGGCGGCCACGGCGGAAGCTTCACCCCGCTGCACGAACTCATCACCGGCAAGGCCCAGGGCGACGCCGCGGCGGCCCCGGCCGAGACGGTGGACGCTTCGTCCAACGGTAAGAAGACCGCAGCAGCAGGTAAGGAAAGTGTGGAGGCATGAAACTGATCACAGCAATCGTCCGGCCGGAAAAGCTCGACACCATCCGCGAGGGCCTTGAGGCCTACGGAGTGCAGGGCCTCACCGTCAGCGCGGCCAGCGGCTACGGCCGGCAGCGGGGCTACACCGAGGTGTACCGCGGCGCCGAATACAACGTCGACCTGCTGCCCAAGATCCGGGTAGAGGTCCTGGCCACCGACGAACAGGCGGACGACATCCTCGATGTCATCATCGCCAGCTCGAACACCGGCCGGGCCGGTGACGGCAAAGTCTGGACGATGGATGTGTTCGAAGCCGTGCGGGTCCGCACCGGAGAACGCGGTTCGGCCGCTATCTAACCGTCAGCTTCACACAACAAGGCGGGCCGGGAACCTGGAAAGGTACCCGGCCCGCTTTTGTGTGTCTGGCCGGCTGAAACGACGGCCGCGGCCCTCAGTCCCGCCAGCCTTCCGGCCCGGCGCTCCCGGCGGCGTACTCCTCCAGCGGTGCGCTGTCCCTGGACCAGGCCTTGAGGACGGGTTCCAGGATCCGCCAGCAGTCTTCCGCGGTGTCGGCACGGACGGAGAGGAGGGGATCGCCGGTCAGGACACCCTCCAGGACCTCCCCGTAGGGCAGCAGCTCGGACGCGCTGAGCTCGGCCTTCAGGGTGGCACGGTCCAGGGCGAGGACATCGCCGGGGCCGTTCACGTCGACGTCGAACTGCAGGGTGTCCGGACCGAAGCCGATCCTCAGCTGGTTGGGGGAGTCCACCCCGCTGAAGCCCTTGGGCAGGTGCGGCACCGGCCGGAAGGTCACCACCGCTTCCTTGCGTTTGACGCCCAGGGCCTTGCCGGAGCGCAGGATGAAGGGGACGCCCTGCCAGCGCCAGTTGTCGATCCGCACTTCCACCTCGGCGAGCGTTTCGGTGCGCCGGGTCGGGTCCACGCCGTCCTCCCTGGCGTAGTCCGGGACCTTGCGGCCGTCGACCGATCCCGCGGTATACCGGGCGCGCCGTGTGCTTTTGGCGTAGGGTGCCTTGATGCTGCTGGCCCGCAGCACCGTGCCCACCGCGTCGCGGAGGTCCCGCTCGTCCACCGAGGCGGGCGGTTCGAGCGCCATCAGGGCCATGATCTGCAAAAGGTGGCTCTGGACCATGTCGCGGAGGGCGCCGGCGCCGTCGTAATAGCGGGCGCGGCCCTCCAGCGCGAGGTCCTCGTCAAAGACAATCTCGACCTTTTCGATGTGCTCCCGGTTCCACACCGGCTCCAGGAAGGTGTTGGCGAAGCGCAGCCCCAGGATGTTCAACACCGTCGCCTTGCCCAGGAAGTGGTCCACCCGGTGGATGTGGTCCTCCGGGACCAGGGCCGACAAGGTTTCATTCAGGTGCCGGGCGGACTCCTCGCTGGAACCGAACGGCTTCTCCATCACCAGGCGGGTCCCCGCCGGCACCTGGCCGGGGGCCAGCGCCTCGCAGGCCAGCTGGCTGACGCGCGGCGGCAGCGCGAAGTAAATGGCCACGGGCCCCTCCAGCCGGGCCAGCAGGCCGGCCAGCTCCCCGTCGGCCGTGACGTCGAGCTGGTGGTAGGCGGTGGTGTCGCGGATCCGTTTCAGCTCCCGCCGGCCGTACGCCTCGGCCTGGGAGTCGGCGTCGGCGAAGGATTCCTCGATGCGCTCCAGCCACTGATCGGGGGTCCACGCATCGGAGCCGGCGCCCACCAGGGTCAGGCCGTCGGCGCGTCCCCGGGACACGAGCCGGGCCAGACCCGGCAGCAGGAGCCGCCCGGTGAGGTCGCCCGAGGCGCCGAGGATGAGCAGGGTTTTTACAGTTGTTTGGCTGGTCACCTAAGTCAGCATGCCATCTTGAAGGCGCGTCTTGGTACCCTAGATAGTCGAGTCCCGTTGTCGAGGCAGTTCGTTCCGGCGAACATCAGTCGCGACGCTGGCGTGCCGGACCGGCCGCCATCTGTAGATCCACTGAAAGAAGTGCACGGCGCGTGTTCAATTCACTCTCTGACCGGTTGACAGCAACCTTCAAGAATCTCCGTGGCAAGGGCCGCCTGACCGAGGCGGACGTTGACGCCACGGTCCGCGAAATCCGGCGCGCCCTCCTGGACGCCGACGTTGCCGTGCCCGTGGTCCGCGAATTTACCGGCCGCGTGCGCGAGCGTGCCCTCGGCGCCGAAGTCTCGGCCGCCCTGAACCCCGGCCAGCAGATCGTGAAGATCGTCAACGAGGAGCTCGTCGAGATCCTCGGCGGCGAGACCCGCCGGATCCGCCTCGCGAAGACCGGACCCACCATCATCATGCTCGCCGGCCTCCAGGGTGCCGGCAAGACCACCCTGGCCGGCAAGCTGTCCAAGTACCTCAAGGCGCAGGGCCACAGCCCCCTCCTGGTGGCCTGCGACCTGCAGCGTCCCAACGCGGTGACCCAGCTCCAGGTTGTCGGCAAGCGCGCCGGCGTGCCCGTTTTCGCCCCGCACCCGGGAGCGACTTCCACCGAACTGGAGCACCCGGCCGGAGACCCGGTCTCGGTCGCCCGTGCCGGCGTCGAGGAAGCCCGCCGCACGCTGCACGACGTCGTGATCGTTGACACCGCGGGCCGGACCGGCGTGGACGCCGAGATGATGGAACAGGCGCGTCAGATCCGCCGCGCCATCGTTCCGAACGAAGTGCTGTTCGTGGTCGACGCCATGATCGGCCAGGACGCCGTCAACACGGCCATGGCCTTCGACGAGGGCGTGAACTTCACGGGCATCGTGCTCTCCAAGCTCGACGGCGACGCCCGCGGCGGCGCCGCGCTGTCCGTCTCCTCGGTCACCGGCAAGCCCGTGATGTTCGCGTCCACCGGCGAAGGCCTGGACGACTTCGAGCTCTTCCACCCGGACCGCATGGCCTCGCGCATCCTCGACCTCGGTGATGTGCTCACCCTGATCGAGCAGGCGGAGAAGTCCTGGGACAAGGACGAAGCTGCCCGCATGGCGAAGAAGTTCGCCGACCAGGAAGACTTCACCCTCGACGACTTCCTCGCTCAGATGCAGCAGATCCGCAACATGGGTTCCATGAAGAAGATGCTCATGATGATGCCCGGGGCGCAGAACATCCGGCAGCAGCTCGAGCAGTTCGACGAGCGTGAGATCGACCGCGTCGAGGCGATCGTGCGGTCCATGACACCGCATGAACGCGTTGCCCCGAAAATCATCAACGGCTCCCGCCGGGCCAGGATCGCCCGCGGCTCCGGTGTGCACGTCTCCGAGGTCAACGGCCTGCTGGAACGTTTCGCGCAGGCCCAGAAGATGATGAAGAAGATGGCTGCCGGCGGCGGCATGCCCGGAATGCCGGGAATGCCCGGCATGGGAGGCGGCGGCGGGGCCCGCAAGGGCGCCAAGAGCGCACCCAAGAAGAAGGCCCGCTCCGGCAACCCGGCCAAGGCCGCCCAGGAACTCAAGGATGCCCAGGCCCGCCGGGCCGAAGGCGCCAAGGCCCTCCCGACCGGTGCCGCGTTCGGCCAGCAGGGCGGCGACTTCGATCCCTCCCAGCTGAACCTGCCCAAGGGCTTCGACAAGTTCCTCGGCGGCGGCAAATAAGGCCCTGCCGGCCGAGATGTCGCCGGCCCATTGCCGGTGCGGTGTCATAGGGTTAGACCATGTACAAGCCTCGCGTAGTCTTCGTCCACGGGGCGGGCAGCTTCGGTGCTGCCGCGTGGCCGAAACAGCACGGAATGGCGCTGGACTACGATGCGCTGTTCCTGCGCCGCCACGGGTATGACCCCGTCGCCGAGCCGCTGGAAACGGACTTCGACGCCGACGCCGCCATCGTCCTTCGTGCGCTGGCCAACGATGGCCGCGGCGAGGCCGGCGGCCACGTCGTCGCGCACTCGCAGGGGGCCATCGCCGCGATGATGGCCGCCGTGGAACGCCCGGACCTGGTGCAGTCGCTGACTCTCGTGGAGCCGGCCTGCCTCTCGCTCACCGCGGAGCTCCCGGCGACGGCGGCGCACCGTGCCCTGATGCAGCCGCTCTTCGCGGTCCGCCACCACCTGAGCGACGAGGATTTCCACCGTGAATTCGTCCGCCGGGTGTTCGCCGCCCACACCCCGGCGCAGGCGACCCTTGGCGCCCCCAGCCCGGAAGACCAGCGGGAGGCGCGCCGCCTGCGCCTGCAGGTTCCGCCCTGGGAAGCGCCGCTGCAGATTGTCCCCGGCGTCCCCACCCTGGTCCTGACCGGCGGGTGGGAACCGCTCTATGAAGAGATCGCAGGCTACCTGCGTGAGACCGGCGCCCTGCACCGCACGGCGGCGGGCGGGCACCGGCCCCAGGATTCAGCGGAGGGGAACCGGGTCATCCGGGCGTTCATCGCCGACGTCGGCCGGCAGCAGCACGCCCACGCCTCTTAGCCGGCGGGTCCGCCCACGGCGGGCGCCGGCAGGTAGACCTTGCCGCCCGAGGCGATGAACTCGTTGCTCTTTTCCCGCATTCCGGCCACCAGCGCGGCCTGCGGATCCGCGGAGCCGTATTCGTCCCGGATGTCCTGGCTGATCCGCATGGAGCAGAACTTGGGCCCGCACATCGAGCAGAAATGTGCCGTCTTGGCCGGCTCCGCGGGGAGCGTCTCATCGTGGAACGCCTCGGCTGTCACCGGGTCCAGGGATAGCGCGAACTGGTCCCGCCAGCGGAACTCGAACCGTGCCTTGGACAGGGCATCGTCGCGTTCATGGGCACCGGGGTGGCCCTTCGCGAGATCGGCGGCGTGGGCGGCGATCTTGTAGGTGATCACCCCGGTCTTGACGTCGTCCTTGTTGGGCAGTCCCAGGTGTTCCTTGGGCGTGACGTAGCAGAGCATCGCGGTGCCGTACCGGGCAATCTCGGTGGCGCCGATCGCCGAGGTGATGTGGTCATAGCCGGGGGCAATATCGGTGACGAGCGGCCCCAGCGTGTAGAACGGGGCGCCCTTGCACAGTTCCTGCTGGCGCTCCACGTTTTCCCGGACGAGGTGGAACGGCACATGCCCGGGCCCCTCCACCATGACCTGCACATCGAAGTCCCAGGCCCGCTGCGTGAGCTCGGCCAGGGTGTCCAGCTCGGCGAACTGCGCCGCGTCGTTGGCATCCGCGGTCGCTCCGGGCCGCAGCCCGTCACCCAGCGAGAACGCGACGTCGTAGCGGGCGAAGATCCGGCACAGCTCATCGAAGTGGGTGTACAGGAAGTTCTCCTGGTGGTGGGCCAGGCACCAGCCGGCCATGATCGCCCCGCCGCGGGACACGATGCCGGTGACCCGGTTGGCCGTCAGCGGCACATAGCGCAGCAGCACTCCGGCGTGGATGGTCATGTAGTCCACCCCCTGCTCGCACTGCTCGATCACGGTGTCCCGGAAAATCTCCCAGGTCAGGGCGTTCGCCTCGCCGTTGACCTTCTCCAGCGCCTGGTAGATCGGGACCGTGCCGATGGGCACGGGGGAGTTGCGGATGATCCATTCGCGCGTCGTGTGGATGTCGTCCCCGGTGGAGAGGTCCATGACGGTGTCCGCGCCCCACTGGGTGGCCCACTGGAGTTTATCGACCTCCTCCGCGATGGAACTGGTCACGGCCGAGTTGCCGATATTGGCGTTGATTTTCACCAGGAACGCCTTGCCGATGATCATCGGCTCGGATTCGGGGTGGTTGACGTTGCCGGGGATGATGGCACGGCCTGCCGCTACCTCGGAGCGGACCAGTTCGACGTCGCAGTTCTCGCGCAGCGCGACGAACCGCATCTCCTGCGTGATCAGCCCCTCCCGCGCGTACCGCATCTGCGTGACCGTCCTGCCCCCGACGGCGCGGCGAGGCACTGTGCGGCCGCCTCTCCACTCGGCCGATGCTGCGCCCCGTCGCACTGCCGACTTGCCGTCGTCGAGCAGATCCCGGCCCCGGCCGTCGTAGGGTTCGGTGTCCCCCCGCGACTCAATCCAGGGGGCGCGGAACGGCTCCAGCCCGCGGACCGGGTCGCTGCCCGGGCCCGCGGTGCGGTACACGCGGAACGGGGCATTGGCGGCGCCGCCGGGGGAGTCTGCCAGCGCGATTTCCGTCACCGGAACGCGGATGCCGTGTTCGGCGTCCGTGGTGAAAGCCAGGGAATGGGACGTCAACGACTCGGTGGGTGCGGGAGGCTGATCTTGTCGTGGCACTTCCAGGACTGCTTCATTGTGGACAGGGCTGTGCTGTGTCGATTGCGTCGTCACGGAATACTCACTTCCTTCGCCGGCATTACCCGGACAGGTTCAACGGTCGCAGGCTGCGTCAGCCCGATCTCAGCCCCTGCAAGGGCACCCGTGTGGTCGTAGACGAAGCTACCACAGGCCGTGCGGTGGGCCGCCGCGTGTGACGACGCCGGGGCCGGGCCGCAGTCTAGGCTTAAAGCCATGACCCGCATCATCGAGTTCAGCGGCACCGTCCTCACCGGCCCCGAAACAGAACACCAGGGCCTGTGGTCCGTGGACGGCCTGCTGAGCTTCGACCGTCCGGCCGCCGCGCCGGACCTTGTGCTGGACGGCTGGGTCATCCCCGGGCTGGTCGACGCGCACTGCCACATCGGCCTCGGCCCCGGCGGGGACGTGGCCGGGCCGGCCGCGGAAGAACAGGCCCGGGCCGACCGCGACGCCGGCACCCTGCTGGTCCGCGACGCCGGCGCCGTGCATGACACCCGCTGGCTCCAGCGGCGCGCCGACATGCCCCGCATCATCCGTGCGGGCCGGCACATCGCCCGGACGCGGCGCTACCTCCGGGGCTTCGCCGTCGAGGTTGAACCCGAGGGCCTGGTCGAGGCCGTGCGCAAACAGGCCCGCGCCGGCGACGGCTGGGTCAAGCTCGTGGGGGACTGGATCGACCGCGACGCCGGCGACCTCGCCGCCAGCTTCCCGGCCGGGACGCTGAAAGACGCCGTCGCGGCCGCCCACGATGAAGGCGCCCGCGTGACGGCGCACTGCTTCGCCGAGGGCACACTCGATGACATGCTCGACGCCGGGATCGACTGCATCGAGCACGCCACGGGCCTGCTCCCCAGGCACCTGCCGCGGTTCGTCGAACAGGGTGTGCCGATCGTGCCCACCCTCATCAACATCGCCACGTTCCCCGACATCGCCGCGCAGGCCGGGGCCAAGTTCCCCCGGTACGCCGCGCACATGCGGGAACTCTGGGAGCGCCGGGCGGAACGCGTCCTGGCAGCCTTCGAAGCCGGCGTCACCATCTACGCCGGGACGGACGCCGGCAGCGTCATCAAACACGGGCGCATCGTCGACGAGCTCCGGGCGCTGCACGCCGCCGGACTCCCCGCCACGGCCGCCCTCGACGCCGGCGGCTGGGCCGCGCGGGACTGGCTCGGCGCGGACGGGATCACCCCCGGCGCCGGCGCCGACGTCCTGGTCTGCGCCGAGGACCCGCGGAGCAACCTGGCCACCCTGCAGGATCTCCGGCACATCGTGCTGCGCGGAGAACTGGTCCGCTGAAACCATTCCGCCCCATTAGGAATAAATTGAAGCTTCAAGTAATTTTAACTGTATGAAGGTCATCGACGGTCGGTGGCCACTGAAGCACCGGAGCGATCACATGACTGCAGAAAACAGCACCCAGGATCTTCTTCCCGCCGAACTCACCATGGGCGCCGTGATGCTCAAGGTCGGCGACATGAAGCTCATGACCGACTACTACCAGCGGGCCCTCGGCCTTGACATTGTCGCCGAGCAGGACGGCGGACTCTACCTCGGCCGCCGGCAGAAGCCGCTGGTGCACCTCGCCCCGGCGCCCGGGCTCACTCTCCCCTCCCGCGGCGAGGCCGGCCTCTTCCACACCGCCCTGCTATTCGAGGACCAGCCGTCCCTCGCCGCGACCGTCGCCAGCGCGGCACAGTTTGAGCCGCAGTCCTTCACCGGCAGTGCCGACCACCTCGTCAGCGAGGCCTTCTACTTCAACGATCCCGAAGGCAACGGCATCGAGCTCTACTGGGACCGGCCCCGCGACGCCTGGTCCTGGGACGGCTCCACCGTGGTTATGGACAGCCTGGCCCTGCCGCCGCAGCGCTACCTGGAACAGTTCCTCACCGAGGAATCCGTGACCGGCCAGCGCGAGGCCGAGGCCGGCGTCGGGCATGTCCACCTGCAGGTCGGTAACGTCCAGTCCGCCCAGGACTTCTACGTCGGAACGCTCGGGTTCGAAAAGACCGCCGGCTGGCACGGGCAGGCGCTGTTCGTCTCGGCCGGCGGCTACCACCACCACATGGCCATGAACGTCTGGAACAGCCGCGGCGCCGGACCCCGCCGGGACACCCTGGGCCTCGGCGAGGTGCTGATCGAAGTACCGTCCGGTGACGACGTCGGCGCCCTCGCCGACCGCCTCAGGACCGCCGGGGTCCAGTCCCACCACACCGGGGCCGAACTTCGCTTTGAGGACCCGTGGCGCAACCGCATCCGCGTCGCCGTCCGCTGAGTGCCCGCTGTTCCGGCCACCCGCCGCCCCAGCCACCCAGCCCCAGCCACCCAGCCACCCAGCCCCAGCCACCCAGCCACCCAGCCCCAGCCACCCAGCCACCCAGCCCCAGTGGGACATGCCCAGTTTTCGCTGACCGGAACGCGGGGCATGTCCACCGGCCGCGGCCAGGAGCGGACATAGTGGCATTATGTCCACTGGCCGCGGTCAGGGGAGGGCATGTCCAGCCGGAGTGCCGGGCAGGCCGGAGCGGCTACGCTGAAGTGACGCCAAAAAACAGCGGCCCAGCGCCGCCGGACAGCTAAGGACGAGCTCCATGGGATTCACCGAAGTCTTTGTTTCCACCCACGATGAAGCCCTCAAACGTGCTGCCGCCCTCGACGGCGGGGCCCCGGCGGCCTCCGGGGCCGTCCGGATTGCGGAGATCAGCGACTTCGAAGTCGAGCGCCTAGGCGACCTGGCCGGTACTGCCGTCCACGCCTCCGGCGCCGACTACGAGCTCGCGATGGTGGATGTCGCCAGCGACTCCCTGCTCGGCGTGCCGCCGGCGATGGTCCGTGCCCTGGCGGAGCTGCTCAGCTACGAGACCGAGGGCGAGGGCAACGTCCTGGACGACGTCGCCGAAAGCTGGGCCGCCGAAGAGGACATGCCCTTCGGTGCCGAGCAGGCAACCCGCTACGTCCGGCAGCTCGCCGAACTGGCCGCCGCCGTCGATCCAGCCAGCAAATCCGGCCTCTACGTCTGGACTTCCTGACCCGCTTCATCCCCCAAAAGAACCGGCTGCGGGTGTCAAGTCGAATTCCCGCCGCTGATCTGGCACAATAAACAGGTACTCGATCTGCGTGGCCCCTCTCTCCGCGTCCGGATCTTGTCCTTTTAGAACCCCCTAGTACGGCCCGCCCCACGGGTGCAGAACGCCGGGCTCGACCCCGTTTCAGAAACAGGAGTGACCACAAAAGTGGCCGTAAAGATTCGCCTTAAGCGCTTTGGCAAGATGCGCGCACCGTACTACCGCATCGTCGTCATGGACGCACGCTCCAAGCGTGACGGCCGTGCCATCGAAGAGATCGGCAAGTACCACCCGACCGAAGAGCCCTCGTACATCGAGGTCGACACGGACCGTGCCCAGTACTGGCTCGGCGTCGGCGCACAGCCGTCCGAGCAGGTTGCCGCGATCCTCAAGATCACCGGTGACTGGCAGAAGTTCAAGGGTCTCCCGGGCCAGGAGGGCACCTTGAAGACCAAGGCTCCCAAGGCTGCCTTCGTTACCCCGGAAAAGGGTTCCGTGATCATCCCGGAAGCCATCACCAAGAAGGCCAAGAAGGACGATGCAGCCGAGGCTCCCGCCGACGCCGAAGCAGAGACCACCGAGGCTGAGTAAATTGCTGGCAGAAGCGCTCGAACACCTCGTCCGCGGGATCGTTGACAGTCCTGACGATGTCAAGGTCAGTGCGAAGAACAACCGCCGCGGGGACACCCTCGAAGTGCGCGTTCACCAGGACGACCTCGGACGGGTAATCGGCCGCCAGGGCCGCACAGCACGCGCTTTGCGCACTGTGGTGGCAGCACTGGCGGATGGCGAGCCGGTCAGGGTCGACGTCGTCGACACCGACCGCCGCCGGTAACGCTTCCAGCAACACTTGTCTTGAGTCCGGCCCCTTCACCAGATAATGGTGGAGGGGCCGGACTGTTTTCCCCCGCAGCTCCACCCAAACACCAACCCCGAACAGAGGAACAGATGCAGCTTCAGGTGGCACGAATCGGCAAGCCCCACGGCATCCGCGGCGAAGTGACCGTCCAGGTGCTTACCGATGCGCCCGGCGACCGCTTCGTCCCGGGAACCCAGTTCGTGGTGGAGCCTGCCTCGGCCGGCCCGCTCACCATCCTCAGCGCCCGCTGGAACAAGGACATCCTGCTGCTCGCCTTCGAGGAGATCGAGACCCGCAACGAGGCGGAGGCTGTCCGCGGCGCCAAGCTGTTCATCGAAACGGAGGAACTCGACGACGATGACGATGACGAGGGCTGGTACGAGCACGAGCTCGAGGGCCTGGCGGTCCGCGTCGGTGACCAGGTGGTCGGCAAGGTTTCCGGCCTCCACACCCTCCCGGTCCAGGATCTGCTGGTCGTCACCGCCACGGACGGCAAGGAAGTCCTGATCCCCTTCGTCGAGCAGATCGTTCCCGAGGTCAACGTCGGGGAGGGCTACATCCTGGTCACCCCGCCGCCGGGCCTTTTCGAGGTCAACGCCGAGGATGAGTCCACGTCCGGCGGTCAGCCTGCCGGCGACCAGCAGGCGTCCGAAGCTCCCGCCGGCGCTGAAGGCCGCGCCGACACCGGGGACAACGCCTAAATGAGGGTCGACGTCGTCAGCATCTTCCCTGAGTACCTGGCGCCGCTGGAACTCTCGCTGATTGGAAAGGCGCGCCAGGACGGGCTGCTCGAGCTCAACGTCCACGACCTCAGGGACTTCACCACGGACCGCCACCGGACCGTGGATGACACCCCGTACGGCGGCGGCGCCGGTATGGTCATGAAACCCGAGCCGTGGGCCCAGGCCCTGGCCGCCGTCGCGGCGGACCGCCCCAACGACGCGGCCAGGCCGGTCCTGATTGTGCCGTCACCGGCGGGGGAGCGGTTCACCCAGGCGACCGCCCAGGAACTTGCCGGGGAAGAGCGGCTGGTGTTTGCCTGCGGCCGTTACGAGGGCATCGATGAGCGCGTGATGGAATGGGCGGCCGGGCACTTCACCGTGCGGCCCATGAGCCTGGGCGACTACGTCCTCAATGGCGGCGAAGTGGCGGTGCTGGCGATGGTGGAGGCCATCGGGCGCCTGCTGCCCGGCGTCGTCGGCAATCCCGAGTCCCTCGTGGAGGAGTCACACTCGGACGGGCTGCTGGAGTACCCCGTCTACACCAAGCCCTCCAGCTGGCGGGACCGCGAGGTCCCGGCGGTGCTGCTCAGCGGCAACCACGGCAAGATCGCCCAGTGGCGACGGCACGAGCAATACCGGCGCACCGCTGAACGCCGGCCGGACCTGCTGGAGCAGTTCGACGCCGCCAAGCTGCCCCGCGCGGACCGCACCGCCTTCGCGGACCTCGGCTACGACGTCGTCGACGGCCGTCTCAAGCGCCGCGCGGACGCCGGTGGGGATTCCGCCTGACCGGATTGGCTGGAAGGCCCCGGATGTGGCAAAATTAGTCCTTGTGCCTGCTGGGTGCGAACCTGCCACAGGGGGAGCGTCACCAACAGTGCGGCACCCCGGTCCCGTCAATTCCTGACGGAGCCGGATTCAAAAATTTTCGGCGGGAATTTCCGGGCCGCAATTGTGCCCGGGCTTGGCCGCCGTGACCCCACGTGAAGGACCTGTGGCGTTCACCAGGAGTGAATCAATGCATATCCTCGATTCAGTAGACGCAGCCTCGCTGCGCACCGATGTTCCCGTCTTCCGCGCGGGTGACACCCTCAAGGTTCACGTGAACATCATCGAAGGCAAGAACTCCCGCGTCCAGGTCTTCCAGGGCTTCGTCCTGGGCCGCCACGGCGACGGCCTGCGCGAAACCTTCACCATCCGCAAGGTCTCCTTCGGCGTTGGCGTGGAGCGTACCTTCCCGGTGCACTCCCCGATCATCGAGAAGATCGAGCTCGTCTCCAAGGGTGACGTGCGCCGCGCCAAGCTGTACTACATGCGCAACCTGCGTGGCAAGGCCGCGAAGATCAAGGAAAAGCGCGACTTCCAGACCGCAAAGTAAGACTTTTCCGGCTTCCGCCGGAGTCTTCCACCGCGGGTCCACGGACCGTGTCCGGCCAGCGCCGGAGCATCCGCAACAGCGCTGTTCAGTTGAGAAAAGCGTCAGAGGATACGGATCATGGAACACACAAAACGCCAGCCCAGGAAACTCGGCTGGCGTTTTGTGTTGCTGGCCGCGGTGCTGGCCGTGCTCATCAGCGGACTGGTCCGCTCGTTATGGCTCGACGTCTACTACATCCCCTCCGCCTCGATGGAGCCGATGTTCCGCGAGGGGGACCGGATCCTCGTCTCGCGCACGGACTTCGGCGCCGAGCCGGTGGGCCGCGGCGACATAGTCGTCTTCGACGGCCGAGGCTCGTTCGCGCCGCTGAACAGCGGCAACGGTCCCGTCCTGGACTTTCTTGGCGGCGTCGGGCACTGGGTCGGCCTCTCCGGAGGCGACACCACCTACATCAAACGCGTCATCGGGCTCCCAGGTGACCACGTGGTCTGCTGCGACGCCGGCGGCGGGCTCACAGTCAACGGCCAGCAAGTTGCAGAACCCTATCTCTTTGAGGGTGACGCCCCGAGCGAGCTGAAATTCAGCGTGATCGTGCCCGCGGGGCGGCTCTGGCTGATGGGGGACCACCGCTCCCTGTCGGCCGACTCCCGCAGTCTCCTCGGCGCCCCCGGCGGAGGCATGGTGCCGCTGGACCGGGTGATCGGAAGACCCGTCCAGATCATCTGGCCGATTGATAGATTTACAGCAGTGGGACGGCCCGACAAGGCCGCCACAACGACAGCGAAGAACGGACAGTAGATGCCCGAGACCGGACCCCGGACTCCAGATCCGCGGGGGCAGGACCAGCCCCGGGTCGCCTCCTCAGCGGTCCCCGCCGCGGAGCACCCTGCTGTGCCTGACGTCCGCGCGGATCATGCGTTCACCGGCGGCCCTGCCCATGCGGGAACCGCGTCGAAGCGCGCGCGCCGGGCGAAGTCCCGGGAGCGCCACAGCCCGCTGTTCCTCTGGGCCAAGGAAGTGGCCACCGTGGTGCTGGTCGCCATCGTGCTGTCCTTCCTGATCAAGACCTTCCTGTTCCGGGCGTTCTACATCCCGTCGGAGTCCATGGTCAGCACCCTGGACGTGAACGACCGCATCTTCGTGAACCTCCTGGTCCCGGAGCCGTTCGCCCTGGAGCACGGCGACGTCGTGGTGTTCAGGGACACCCAGGGCTGGCTAGTTCCCATGGCGGAGAAGGAAGCGGGGCCCTTCACCTGGGTCCAGGACGGGCTGACGTTCATTGGCCTGCTCCCGGACAACTCGGAGCAGCACCTCGTCAAGCGCGTCGTGGGACTGCCCGGGGACCGCGTGGCCTGCTGCGACGCCGGCGGCAGGATCATGGTCAACGGCACCCCCGTGGACGAGCCCTACATCAACCCCGCCGAAGTGCCCCAGGTCCGCGAATTCGACGTCGTGGTCCCCGAAGGAAAGGTCTGGGTCATGGGTGACAACCGGAACCATTCCGCCGATTCGCGCGCCCACACGGACAGCAACGGCGGCTTCGTCGACATCGCAGACATCGAAGGCAAGGCCGCCGTCGTCGCCTGGCCGCTGAACCGTATCACCGCCCTCGACAACTACCCGGACGTCTTCCGCGACGTGCCCGCCCCGGCCGGAAAGTAGCGGCTGACGTCATGTCCGAAGCCCCCACGCTCGACTACGAACGGCGCTTCCGCAGCTCCGGCGCCCGGCTCCTGGCCGGCGTCGACGAGGTGGGCCGCGGCGCCCTTGCCGGGCCTGTTAGCGTGGGAATCGCCGTTGTGGACCTCCACCAGCAAACGCTGCTGGCCGATGTGCGGGACAGCAAGCTGCTCAAAGTGGCGGACCGCGAACGCCTGGTGCCCCTGGTCCGCAGCTGGAGTGTGGCCTCGGCCGTCGGGCATGCCTCCGCGCATGAGATCGACGCGCTCGGCATCGTCGCCGCGCTCCGGCTCGCCGGAACCCGTGCCTGGCTCGCGGTCCTGGCCGCCGGGGTGGTTCCGGACGTCGTTCTGCTGGACGGCAGCCACAACTGGCTTTCACCCGATGCCCAGCCGTCCCTGTTCGACGACGGCCCGGTGGAGCCCGGCTGCGACGCGCCGGTGCACACGCTGGTCAAGGCCGACATGCAGTGCCTGAGCGTCGCCGCGGCGTCCATCCTGGCCAAGGTGGAGCGCGACGGCATGATGCGCGAACTGCACCACGAATACCCCGCCTTCGGCTGGGACGAGAACAAGGGCTACGGCACCGCCGCCCACAAGGACGCGCTCCGCGCCGCCGGGCCCACGCCCTACCACCGGGTGAGCTGGCAGCTGCTCGCGGACTGACGCCGCTCCGTACCCGCCCGGACGGCAACGGCGCCAAGGTGGCGCGGGACGGACTGTGGCGCGCGGGGCGTGCCGGATGGTGCAAGATGGAACCATGAGTGCCGAGGACCTTGAAAACTATGAGACCGACATGGAGCTGCAGCTCTACCGCGAATACCGCGACGTTGTCGGGCTGTTCAGCTATGTGGTCGAGACCGAACGGCGTTTCTATCTTGCCAACCACGTTGACCTCCAGGCGCGCAGCGCCGACGGCGAGGTCTACTTCGACCTGACGTTGCAGGACGCCTGGGTCTGGGACGTCTACCGCTCCGCCCGCTTCGTCAAGAGCGTCCGCGTGATCACCTTCAAGGACGTCAACGTCGAGGAGCTCCCGCGCAGCGAGGAACTTGCCCTGCCCAAGGCCGGGGACCTCGGGAACTGACCCGGCTGACCCTCCGGCTGGCTAGTCGAGCTCCTGGAGAAACTCACCAATGCTGGCGTGCAGTTGCCTGAGGCCGAGAGTTGTCGTCCTGAGTGTGGCAGAGTCAGCGTCGTTGCTGATGTCCCGAAAGCGAAGGACCATCTCCGGACGGTCCTCCTCCGCCGGAATGTAGCTCACTTCGATGAAAATTGAGTTGATCTGATCCGGGAAGCCGGCCAAGGCCTTGAACTGCGCGGCCGCGGCCGCGAATTCAGGATTGCCGGATGGCCAGGTGTGCTGCTCACAGTGTGAGTACAGGCACCGCAGCGTGAGGCACTCGCCTGCAGCGTCATTGAGCTCGTCGCACCACGGCTCGCATGGTGAATTCTTTGTCATGTCCGTCCTCCTTGTATTGAAGCGGCTGATGCTGTTCGCTGGCGGCCCGGTGGGCGCCGGCATTTGAAGGCTACGACCGGGCCACGACAATCCCGGGCGTAAGGTTCGTGCCCGCATTCCTGGCCCGGCGTCCTGGCCCGGGACGCCGGGTTCCTGAAATGGCGCGCCCGGCCGGAGGTTTCCCACATAGCGTCTTTGGCGCCTGTGCCAGCCCCTTGCCACGGCGCACGCTGGTCTTATGAGAGCTAAAGACGTGCTGGGCCGGCGCGGGGAGGAACTCGCGGCCGGCTATCTCCAGGCCCAGGGAATGCGGATCGTGGACCGCAACTGGCGGTGTTCCGAGGGCGAAATCGACATTGTCGCGCTCGACGGCGACACCCTGGTCATCGCCGAAGTGAAGACGCGCAGGTCCCTCGCGTATGGGCATCCGTTCGAGGCCGTCGGCGTGGACAAGCTCGCCCGGCTGCACCGGCTGGCCTCTGCGTGGTGCCGGGACCATGCACTCCGTATGCCGCTGCGCCGGATCGATGTGATCGCCGTGCTCGACGACGGCGTCGGCGCCCCCGCCGTTGACCACCTCAAAGGGGTGGGGTAAGTGGCACTCGGCCGGACCTATGCGGTGGCCCTCGTGGGCCTGAACGGCTATATCGTCGAAGTGGAGGCCGACATCGGGCAGACTCTCCCGGCCTTCGTCATTCTGGGGCTTCCCGATGCCTCGCTTAACGAGGCCAGGGAACGCATCCGCTCGGCCGCCCAGAACTCCGGCATTCCGCTGAGTCGCCGGAAGATCACGGCCAACCTCATCCCGGCGTCGTTGCCCAAACGCGGTTCCGGCTTCGACCTGGCCATCGCCATGGCCGCCCTGCTGGCCTCCAACGATGTCCGGTCCACCGGCCGGACAGTGTTCATCGCCGAACTGGGCCTTGACGGCAGGCTGCGTCCTGTCCGCGGCGTCCTCGCCGCTGTCATGGCCGCGGTACGGGCGGGCTACGCCGACGTCGTCGTGGCGCAGGACAACGCCGCCGAAGCGGAACTTGTGCCCGGCGCCCGCGTGCAGGGTTACACCACACTCGCGCGCCTGGCCTTCGATTTCGGCGCCGATCCGCGAGACCTTGCCCTCGACTTCGACCCCGCCCCTGACGCTGATGAACCAGATCCTGGAGCTGAGGCGCCGTCCTTTGCGCCGCCGGACATGCGCGACGTCTCCGGGCAGGGGGATGCCCGGAGAGCGCTGGAAGTCGCCGCCGCCGGCGCCCACCACCTGCTGTTGACCGGTCCTCCGGGCGCGGGAAAAACGATGCTGGCCGAACGGCTGCCCGGGCTCCTGCCGGACCTCGGCGACGCCGAGGCAATGGAAGTGACCGCCATTCATTCACTCTGCTCACTGACCTCAGCCTCGCTGCAACTTGTGCGCAGGCCGCCGTTCGAAAACCCGCATCACACCGCCACATCCGCGGCCATCATCGGAGGTGGCTCGGGGCTGCCGAGACCCGGGGCCGCGTCCCGTGCCCACCGCGGGGTGCTGTTCCTTGACGAGGCCCCGGAATACGAGCGCCGGGTCCTCGATGCGCTTCGGCAGCCGCTGGAGAGCGGGGAACTCGTGCTGCACCGTGCGGCAGGAACTGCGGCGTACCCTGCTCGCTTCCAGCTCGTGCTCGCCGCCAACCCGTGCCCCTGCGGGAAAGCCACGGGCAAGGGCGTCGAGTGCATCTGCACGCCGACAATGCGCCGTCGGTATCTGGCCCGCCTGTCCGGGCCGCTGCTGGACAGGGTCGACATCCAGCTGCAGGTCGAGCGGGTGTCGCTGGCCGACTTTGGAATGCCCGGGGCCGAGGAGGACACCGCCACCATTGCGGCGCGCGTCCACACTGCACGGGAGCGCCAACTCGAGCGGCTGCTGCCTTTCGGCATGGAAACCAATGCGCAGGTCCCGGGCCGAGTCCTCCGGGGCGCCTTGCGGCTCGGCGCCCCTACCACCCGGATCCTGGACCACGCCATGGAACGCGGTGTGCTGACGGCCCGCGGCTACGACCGCGTGCTGCGCCTGGCGTGGACCCTGGCCGACCTGGCCCTGCGGGACATCCCGGAGCCGGACGACATCGGACTGGCTCTCAATCTTCGGCAGGCAGCCGTCGCCGCCTAACAGGATATTCCACCGGCGCGGCCGCCCAGCGCAGCGTCATCACTCACCGCCAGCCTGCGAAAGGAACATCACCATGACAGAAAGCGAACGGACAGCCCGGGCAGCGTTGTCCCGGCTGTTTGAGCCGCAGGACGCTGCAGGCCTGGCCCTCGTACGCATAGCCGGGGCGGAGGACGCCGTGAAGATCGCCACCGGCCAGCTGGCCGCCGGAGCGGACCTGGAGCGGGAGATCTTCCAGCTGCTGGACGAGAACAGCTCGGGCAGCGGCTGGACGGGACTCGGGACAGCCCGGCAGCGCTGGGCACCCCGGGTCCCTGATCTGGCGCCGGCACGGGACCTTGCCACGATGCAGCGGCTCGGCGGTCGCCTGATCATCCCGTCGGACGAACTGTGGCCCCGCCAGCTGGCGGACCTTGGACTCCAGGAACCCATCTGCCTGTGGTGGCGTGGCATCGAGCAGCAGCTGCCGGCGCCCGAAAGGTCCATCGCGCTGGTTGGTTCCAGGGACAGCACCTCATATGGCGCCTCCGTCACAGGCGACCTCGCGTATTCCCTGGCACAGCGGGGGTTCACCATCATCTCAGGCGGCGCCTACGGAATCGATGCGCACGCACACCGGGCAGCCCTCGCCGGCGGATCCTCCGGCAGCATGCCCACCATGGCCGTGATGGCAGGGGGAGTGGACCGCTTCTACCCCTCCGGCAACGAGGAGCTGTTGCGGACCGTCGCCAACCAGGGCGCGGTCCTGGCCGAGGTCCCGCCGGGCTCCGCGCCGACGCGCTACAGGTTTCTGCAGCGCAACCGGCTCATCGCTGCGCTGGCGTCCGTCACGGTCGTCGTGGAAGCCCGGTGGAGATCGGGCGCGCTGAACACGGCCCACCACGCGGAAACGCTGGGCAGAGCCGTCGGGGCGGTGCCGGGGTCGGTGCACAGCGCCAACTCCGCGGGCTGCCACCGGCTGCTCCGGGAAGGAGGAGCGGTGTGCGTCACCGACGCCGGGGAGGTCGCGGAGCTCGCCTCGCCCAGCGGCGAATCGCTCCCCGAGGTCAAAGCCGGCAGGGCGGCGGTCCAGGACGGACTGACCCTGGAGGACCTTATCCTGCTGGACGCCCTGCCACTGCGGGCCACCACCTCCGTCGAAAAGCTCACCGCCGTCGCGGGATTGTCCGCGGATTCCGTCCGCGCGGGGCTGGGTCGGCTCGGGCTGCTGGGCCTGGCCGAGTCGCACCGCGGCGGCTGGAAGCGTTCCGGCACAGCAGGCTGACTGGCCGCCGGCGCCCGGCGGGGGCCTCCGGCCTCCGGCGGCCCACGCCTTCCGTAGCCTCCGCCTTCCGCGGCCTCCGGCCTCCGGGGGCCTCCGGGGGCCTCCGGCCTCCGGCGGCCCACGCCTTCCGCGGCCCCCGGCCCCCGGCCCCCGACGGTGGCGGGCAGCGCCAGGGCCCATACCGGACCTGACCCGCGGCTCGCCGTCGGGCTCCTTGACCGCCGGGCGAATCCTGAGAGAGTAAGGGGGTGTCCACAGCTCAGATCCCCGCCGCACTGGCTAAGGCCGCCCAGGGCTTCGGGCGTTATCTGGAGGCGGAACGCGGGCGCTCGGCCCACACGGTGCGCGCGTACCTCTCCGACATCGCAAGCCTGCTCGAGTATGCGGCTTCCGAAGGGGTGGAAGACCTTGCCGGGCTGGAACTTGGCACCCTGCGGCGCTGGCTCGGTTCGCAGAGCGAAGCCGGGATGTCCCGTGCCACGCTCGCCCGCCGCTCCGCCACCGCCAGGGCATTCACCGCCTGGGCCATCCGCGAGGAATTGATCGATTCGGATCCCGCCCTGCGGCTGAAGGCGCCGAAGCGGGAGAAGTCGCTGCCCGGAGTGCTGCATCAGCAGCAGGTCCTTCGGCTCGTTGAAGGCGCGGCATCCGCGGCTGCCGAGGGCGGTTCCCTGCCGCTGCGGGACCGCGCCCTGGTGGAGCTGCTGTACGCCACGGGGATCCGGGTCGGTGAGCTGGCTGGCCTCGACGTGGACGACCTCGATCCCGACCGCAGGACACTGCGGGTGCTCGGCAAGGGCAACAAGGAGCGCACCGTGCCCTACGGCGTGCCCGCTGCGCTCGCCGTCGACGACTGGCTGCGCCGGGGCCGGCCCGCCCTCGCCACGGAAAGCTCCGGCCCGGCGCTCTTCCTCGGTGCCCGCGGCAAACGCGTGGACCAGCGGCAGGTCCGAAGCGTCGTCCACGATCTGCTGGAGGCCCTGGGGGACACGGCCGCCACCGGTCCGCACGCCCTGCGGCACTCCGCGGCCACCCACCTGCTCGACGGCGGGGCTGACCTCCGCGCTGTGCAGGAGATTCTTGGCCACAGCAGTCTGGCCACCACCCAGATCTATACCCATGTCTCTGTCGAGAGGCTCCGGCAGAGCTACCAGCAGGCCCACCCCCGGGCCTGAGCCGGGCGCTTCGGGACGGGGCGCGCACCGAAATGGCCCCATACGGCACGCTGCGCGGCGCGCCGGGAAAGACGCGCCGAATCACACTGGCGTAATGAGGAGGCGTACGGCAGAATAAGAGTCACGCCCGGCAACTTTCAAGTGTCGCTTGAAGCTCTTGAGCATCAAGTTCCACCGAGGAACCGGGCACTAACTTAATAGTCTGGCAAGGATCACCCGTATCACGGCGGACCCGCGCAACAGACAGACATCCAGGCAGAGGTCGTTGGGGAAGACGTACCTACAGCTATGGAGGATGGAATGTCTGTTGCACTGACCCGCGGTGTGTTGTTCGTTCACTCGGCCCCAACTGCCCTGTGCCCCCACGTTGAGTGGGCCATAGGCTCTGTTGTGGACAAGCGGACGGACCTTGAGTGGACCGCTCAGCCGGCTGCGCCCGGAATGTTCCGGGCCGAGCTGTCGTGGACCGGAAACCCGGGCACGGGGGCTCAATTGGCGTCTGCGCTCCGAGGATGGGCGCACCTGCGCTACGAGGTCACGGAAGAGCCCAGCCAAGGCGTGGACGGCGGCCGCTGGTCGCACACACCGGAGCTGGGCATCTTCCACGCCGTCACGGACGTGCACGGCAACATCATGGTCTCCGAGGACCGCATCCGGTACGCCTACGAATCCGGCGCCGGCGACCCCTCAGCGGTCTACCATGAGCTGTCCCTGGCCCTCGGCGAGGCCTGGGACGAAGAACTCGAACCCTTCCGGCACGCCGCCGAAGGCGCACCCGTGCGCTGGCTCCACCAGGTCGGCTAAAGCACCAGGCCGGCTGGACCGTCAGGTCCCGCCGCAAGACACTCCATAGCACCGCCAAATGACAGATGGCGGCAATGTTCACGAAGAACATTGCCGCCATCTGTCATCTCGGCGTGCTGTGCGCAGGCTGGAGCTAGATGCTCCGCACCGCGATCACGGCGTTGTGGCCGCCGAAGCCGAAGGAGTTGCTCAGCGCCGAGATGCTGCCGGACGGCAGGTCACGGGCCGTGGTGACGACGTCGAGCGGGATCTCCGGATCCTGGTTCTCGAGGTTGATGGTCACCGGTGCCTTGCGGTCGTAGATGGCCATGACGGTCAGTACGGCTTCGACCGCACCGGAGGCGCCCAGCAGGTGCCCCATCTGCGACTTGGTGGCCGAGACGGCGACGCTGTCCAGCTGCTTGCCCAGGGCGGCTTTGAGCGCCGCATACTCGGGCTTGTCGCCGACCGGCGTGGAGGTGGCGTGCGCGTTGACGTGCACGACGTCCTCGGGCTGGATCCGGCCGTCGAACATGGCCGCCTTCAGCGCGCGGGTGGCGCCCAGGCCCTGGGGGTCCGGGGCGGTGATGTGGTAAGCATCGGCGGTGACCGAGGTGCCGGCCAGTTCGGCGTAGATGCGGGCGCCGCGGGCCAGGGCGTGTTCCTCGGCTTCCAGCACCAGGGCACCGGCGCCTTCACCCATGACGAAACCGTCGCGGCCAAGGTCGTAGGGGCGTGAGGCATGCTCCGGATCGTCGTTGCGGCGCGAGAGTGCCTGCATGGAGGCGAACGCGGCGATCGGCATCGGGTGGATGGCGGCTTCCGCGCCGCCGCAGACGACGACGTCGGCCTTGCCGGAGCGGATCAGGTCGAGGCCCATGTGAACGGCCTCAGTGCCGGACGCGCAGGCGGAGACGGGGGTGTGGGCGCCGGCGCGGGCGCCCAGGTCGAGGCTGACGGCCGCTGCCGGGCCGTTGGGCATCAGCATGGGCACGGTCATGGGCAGGACGCGGCGGGGGCCCTTTTCGCGCAGGGTGTCCCAGGCGTCCAGGAGGGTCCAGACGCCGCCGATGCCGGTGGCGAACGCCACGGCCAGGCGGTCGTGGTCGATTTCGGTGATGCCGGCGTCGGCCCAGGCCTCGCGGGAGGCGACGACGGCGAACTGCGTGGACGGGTCCATGCGCTTGGCTTCGACCCGGCTCAGGACCTCGGTCGCGGGGTTGGTAGCGCGGGCGGCAAAGTG
Source organism: Pseudarthrobacter sp. PvP090 (assembly GCF_040547365.1). Classification (NCBI taxonomy): domain Bacteria; kingdom Bacillati; phylum Actinomycetota; class Actinomycetes; order Micrococcales; family Micrococcaceae; genus Pseudarthrobacter; species Pseudarthrobacter sp. PvP090. The sequence continues at coordinate 15,315 of NZ_JBEPPO010000006.1, read as the reverse complement.
GACGGGCAGCTCGTACTTGGCCACCCAGTCGTCCTCGAGCGTGTGCGCTCCGGAGACGCCCTTCAGAGCGTTCTTCCACATTGTGGGGACATCGCCGCCGATGGGCGTGGTGGCACCCAGACCGGTAATGACTACTTTGCGTGCCATGGGATCACTCTCTGTCGGTGCGCCTGCCGTATCCGGGACTTGGGAAAGGGTGCCGGGGCCTGCGTTTGAAAAACTCTGGGGTGTTGCACTGGATGGTGCTGCAAATGGCGCGGTCCGGGGGTGCAGTTGCGCCCCCGGACCGGCCGGGGCCGAAATCAGGCCTGTGCGTTGGCGATGAAGCCGACGGCGTCGCCGACAGTCTTGAGGTTCTTGACCTCTTCGTCCGGGATGCGGACGCCGAACTTCTCTTCGGCGTTGACGACGATCGTCATCATCGAGATGGAATCGATGTCCAGGTCCTCGGTGAAGGACTTGTCCATTTCGACAGCCTCGGTGGCCAGACCGGTCTCTTCGTTGACGATTTCAGCCAGGCCGGCCAGGATCTCTTCGTTGCTAGCCATGATGGCTCCTTTTCTTGTTATTGCCGTGGGCTGCCGGTGTGCCGGCAGCTTCAGGCGGAAATGGTTCAAACCGAGGGTTCGGTTTGTTGTGGGATTGAAGCTGGGGAAAGACTGGAAAGCAGCAATCGCCTACGGAAGCACGATCACTTGGGCACCGAACACCAGTCCGGCACCGAAGCCGATCTGCAGTGCAAGCCCGCCGCTGAGCTGCGGGTTCTCCAGCAACAGGCGGTGGGTGGCCAGGGGGATGGAGGCCGCGGAGGTGTTGCCGGCGTCGGCAATGTCCCGCGCGATGATGACGGACTCCGGCAGTTTCAGCTTCTTGGCCATCTCGTCGATGATCCGCATGTTCGCCTGGTGCGGAATGAAGGCCGCGAGGTCATCGGCGGTGATGCCGGCAGCGTCCAGCGCCTGCTGGGCCACCTTGGCCATCTCCCAGACTGCCCAGCGGAACACCGTCTGGCCGTCCTGGCGCAGGGTAGGCCAGACCGCCGCGTCGGTGACGGCGGCTTCCTCGGCGCTCAGTGCGCCGCCCTGCTTGCCCGCCGTGGCGAGCTCGCGGAGGTCCAGCATGGAGCCGGTCATGCCGATCGCGTCCCACTTGCTGCCGTCCGAGCCCCACACCGACGGGCCGATGCCCGGGGTGTCGGAGGGGCCGATCACGACGGCGCCCGCGCCGTCGCCGAGCAGGAAGGAGATGGTGCGCTCGGTGTTGTCGATGACGTCCGAGAGCTTTTCCGCGCCGACGACGAGGACATAGTTGGCCGCGCCGGAGCGGACCAGCGCGTCGGCCTGGGCGATGCCGTAGCAGTACCCGGCGCAGGCTGCAGAGATGTCAAAGGCCGGCGCCGGCGTCGCACCGAGGCGGTCGGCGAGGCTGGCTGCTGCGGACGGCGTCGCGTACGGGTGCGTCACGGTGGAGACAATGACGGCGCCGAGCTGGGACGCGTCGATGCCGGCCTTCTGCAGGGCCTCGCGGGCCGCGCCCTCGGCCATGTCGATGACGCTGACGTCAGCGGGGGCACGGTGCCGGGTGATGATGCCGGTGCGCTGGCGGATCCATTCGTCGGAGGAATCGATCCACTGGCAGACGTCATCGTTGGTGACGATCACGCTGGGCCGGTATGCGCCGACCCCCATGATGCGGGTGTTCTCGTGCAGGGGGGCCTGCTTCAACGTGGGCACGCTCATGCCTGTCCTTCCAGTTCTGCGAATAGGGCCAGGGCGGCGGACAGGTCGTCCGGGGTCTTGACGGTCACGGTCTTCACACCCGGCATGCCGCGCTTGGCGAGTCCGGCGAGTGTCCCGGCCGGAGCCAGTTCAATCACGCCGGTCACGCCGCGCTTCACGAGCGTTTCCATGCAGAGGTCCCAGCGGACCGGGCGGGAAACCTGGGCGATCAGGCTCTCGACGGCGGCGGCACCATCGGTGACTTCCGCGCCGTCGAAGTTGGAGAGCAGGGGGACCTGCGGGTTCCGCGGGTGCAGCGTGGGCCGGAGGGCCCGCAGCGCCGCGACGGCGGGCGACATGTGCGCGGTGTGGAATGCGCCGGCGACCTTCAGCGGGATGACCCGGGCCTTGGCCGGCGGGTTCTCCGCGAGGGCCTTGAGCTGGTCCAGGGTCCCGGCGGCGACGGTCTGGCCGGCTCCGTTGACGTTTGCCGCCGTGGCACCGCAGGCCTCGATCGCGGCCAGGACCTCGGCCGGGTCGCCGCCGACAACGGCGCTCATGCCGGTCGGGGTGGCAGCAGCGGCAGCCGCCATGCTGTTGGCGCGTTCGCGGACGAAGGTCATGGCTTCGGTTTCAGTCAGTACACCGGCCAGGGCGGACGCCGTGATTTCGCCGACGGAGTGGCCGGAGAGGATGACGGGCAGGGTGCCGAGTTCGACGTCGAACAGGGACTTCGCGGCCACCAGTCCGGCCGCGACGATCAGCGGCTGCGCAACCGCGGTGTCCTTGATGGTCTCCTCATCGGACGTGGTTCCGTGGGCAGCGAGGTCGATGCCTGCGATTTCGCTGAGGGAGGCCAGGTGGCCTGCGACGGGCGGCAGTTCCAGCCAGGGGGCGAGAAAACCGGGGGTCTGGGAGCCCTGTCCAGGGCAGACGATTGCAAGCACGTATCCAGCTTTCCAAACTACGGCGAGATTATCGGTGCATTCATACACCAAGCTCACAGGGTCACTTTGTAGGAAGTCTACAACTTCTCAGAGGCTATTCCGCGACGGCTGCCGTTCCGTGGCGGGCTTCGGCGGGGCCGCGAGCCGGCCAACAACGAGGGCCGTCTGGAGCACAAAGGCCTCCCGCGGCAACAGCGGATCCCAGCCCGTGACGTCACAGACGCGCTTGAGCCGGTAGCGCACGGTGTTGGCGTGGACGAAGAGTTCGCGGGCCGTTGCCTCAAGCGAGTGGCCCAGTTCGAGGTAGGTGCCGAGGGTCTCCACGAGGCCGTTCGAGGCCGCGAGCAGGGGCCGGTAGATATTCTTGACGAGGGAGCGCCGGGCGGCGTCATCACCGGAGATCACGCGCTCCGGGAGGAGGTCATCGGCCGCGACCGGGCGCGGCGCGGCCGGCCAGGCGCGGGCAGCGGTCAGCCCGGCGAACGCGGACTGGGCCGAGCCGCTGGCCTCCAGCAGGGAGCCCGCTTCGGCGCCGTAGACGACCGGGCCCGGGGCGAAGAGTTCGGCGAGTTTCAGATAGGCGGTTTCGCGGTCGTGGACCCCGCCGAGGATCAGGATGAGCCGGTCGCCCTGGATCCCGACGAGGGCGTCTTCGGCGAACCGCCCGGCCGTGCGGCGCAGCTCGCTGACGTAGCTGGCATTCGGTTCCGACGGTGAATTGCCGACCATCACGGTAAAGCGCTCCTGCGCCTTCCAGCCCAGGGCAGCGATCCGTGACCGCAGGGCGTCGGTGTTTTCGCCGCGCAGGATGGCGTCGACAATGAGCGCCTCCAGCCGGGTGTCCCACGATCCGCGGGTTTCGGCGGCACGGGCGTAGACGTCGGCGGCGGCGAAGGCGACCTCCCGGGAGTACCGCAACACCGCCTCGCGCAGCGCGCCCTGGTCCGCTTCCGGCGCGATCACGGGCACCTGGTCCTCCACCACTTCCACGACGATCCGGATCAGCTGGAGGGCCTTCTGCAGGCTGATGGAGCGGGTGAGCTCGGTGGGCGCCGTGCCGAAGACGTCGGACAGGATCCACGACGGGGAGCTGGGGCGCTCGTACCAGGTGACGAAGGCGGCGATGCCATTCTGGGCCACCATGCCCAGGGCCGAGCGTTCGTCGGAGTTCAGCCGGCTGTACCACGGCAGGGATTTCTCGAGTTGGCGCAGCGTGGTCGTGGAGAGCTGGCCGACGCTGGCCCGCAGTTTCTTGAGTGTCTCAACCTTCTCCGGAGGCATCGCCCTTGAAGCGGGCTTGCGTTTTGCGGGAGTGGTGATCGGCTCGGCCATGCATCGAGCATACGGGGACTGCCGCCCAAGCTCCATTTGTGCAAAGGCTACAACGGGCTTTGTGCTGGGTCACAATGTAACACTGCGGGTTGGCCGGTGTCCGGCACCCGGGCGGGGACCGGGGATTAAACGCGGACGGCGGCCCCCGCCTTTCGGTGGGGACCGCCGTCGTAATCGCTGGAAGGACTCTAGGAGTCGCCACCCGCGTTGCCGGTGGTGCCGGCGTTGACGTTGTGCAGGCGGTACTTCTCGATCGCCTGGGCCGGAGCCTGCGCATCCACCTCGCCGCGTCGGGCCAGCATCTGCAGCGAACGGACAACCACGGAGTGGATGTCGTTCTTGAAGAAGCGGCGCGCAGCGGCGCGGGTGTCGGAGAAGCCGAAGCCGTCGGCGCCGAGCGAAGCGAACTCGTTCGGCAGGAACTGGCGGATCTGGTCCGGCACGGCCTTCATGTAGTCGGTGACGGCCACGATCGGACCGGTCGCGCCGGCGAGCTGTTCGGTGACGAACGGGACGCGGGCGGGCTGGCCGGGGTTGAGGAAGGCCTCTTCCTCGGCTGCCATGGCGTCACGGCGCAGTTCGGTCCAGGACGTCACGGACCAGACGTCGGCGGAGACGCCCCAGTCCTCGGCGAGGACCCGCTGGGCCTCCAGGGCCCACGGCACGGACACCCCGGACGCAAGGATCTGCGTGCGCGGGCCGTCAATCTTGGCGGGCGCCAGCAGGTAGATGCCCTTGATGATGCCCTCGACGTCGAGTTCCGCCGGTGCCGCCGGCTGGGAGATCGGCTCGTTGTAGACGGTGATGTAGTACATCACGTTCCGCGACGGGTCGTTGTCCGCCGGGCCCGGACCATACATGCGGTTGAGGCCGTCGCGCATGATGACGCCGATCTCATAGCCGTAGGCCGGGTCGTAGGTGACGACGGCGGGGTTGGTGGCGGCCAGGATGGGGGAGTGGCCGTCGGCGTGCTGCAGGCCTTCGCCGGTCAGGGTGGTGCGGCCGGCGGTGGCGCCGATGATGAACCCGCGGGTCATCTGGTCCGCGGCGGCCCAGAAGGAATCGCCCGTGCGCTGGAAGCCGAACATCGAGTAGAAGACGTAGATCGGGATCAGCGGCTCGCCGTGGGTGGAGTAGGACGTGCCCGCGGCGGTGAACGCCGCCACGGAACCGGCCTCGTTGATGCCGGCGTGCACAATCTGGCCGGAGATGGACTCCTTGTACGCCAGGACGAGCTCGCGGTCCACGGAGAGGTAGTTCTGGCCGTTCGGGTTGTAGATCTTCGCCGTCGGGAAGAACGCGTCCATGCCGAAGGTGCGGGCCTCGTCCGGGATGATCGGAACGATCCGCTGGCCGAATTCCTTGTCCCGCATGAGGTCTTTGAGCAGGCGGACGAAGGCCATGGTGGTGGCCGCCAACTGCTTGCCGGAGCCGCGGTTCGCGACTTCGTAGACCTTGTCGCCGGGGAGGGTGACGTCGGTGTGCTTGGAGCGGCGTTCGGGGACGAAGCCGCCGAGGGCGCGGCGGCGTTCCATGAGGTACTGGATCTCGGGGGAGTCCATGCCGGGGTGGTAGTACGGGGGCCGGTAGAGGTCCGCTTCGAGCTGGTCGTCGGTGATGGGGATGCGCAGGTGGTCGCGGAAGGCTTTCAGGTCCGCGAGGGTGAGCTTCTTCATCTGGTGCGTGGCGTTGCGGCCCTCGAAGTGGGTGCCCAGGCCGTAGCCCTTGACCGTGTGGGCCAGGATGACGGTGGGTTTGCCCTTGAACTCGGTCGCGGCCTTGTACGCGGCGTAGACCTTGTTGTAGTCGTGGCCGCCGCGCTTGAGGTTCCAGATCTGGTCATCGGTGAGGTCCTGGACCATTTCCTTGGTCTGCGGGGTCTGTCCGAAGAAGTGCTCGCGGACGAACGCGCCGGACTCGGCCTTGTAGGTCTGGTAGTCGCCGTCGACGGTTTCGTTCATGATCTTCACGAGCGAGCCGTCCTCGTCCTTGGCCAGCAGGTCATCCCACTCCCGGCCCCAGACGACCTTGATGACGTTCCAGCCCGCGCCGCGGAAGAACGCCTCGAGTTCCTGCATGATCTTGCCGTTGCCCCGGACCGGCCCGTCAAGGCGCTGGAGGTTGCAGTTGATCACGAAGTTGAGGTTGTCGAGCTTGTCGTTCGCGGCGAGCTGGAGCAGGCCGCGGGACTCGGGCTCGTCCATTTCGCCGTCGCCCAGGAACGCCCAGACCTGCTGGTCACTGGTGTCCTTGATGCCGCGGTTGGCCAGGTACCGGTTGGACTGCGCCTGGTAGATCGCGTTCATCGGCCCGATGCCCATCGAGACCGTGGGGAACTCCCAGAACTCCGGCATCAGGCGCGGGTGCGGGTAGGAGGAGAGGGCATGGCCTTCCTTGGACTTCTCCTGCCGGAACCCGTCCAGGTCCTCCTCGGTCAGCCGGCCTTCCATGAAGGCCCGGGCGTACATGCCGGGGGAGGCGTGGCCCTGGAAGAAGACCTGGTCCCCGCCGCCGGGGTGGTCCTTGCCGCGGAAGAAGTGGTTGAACCCGACCTCGTACAGGGTCGCTGCCCCGGCATAGGTCGAGATGTGCCCGCCGACGCCGATATCGGCCCGCTGCGCCCGGTGCACCATGACCGCGGCGTTCCACCGCAGCCACGCCCGGTACTTCCGCTCGATCTCCTCGTCCCCGGGGAACGCCGCTTCCTGGTCCACCGGAATCGTGTTGACGTAGTCCGTGGTCGTGACCATCGGAACACCCACGGACTGCGCGCCGGCCCGCTGGAGCAGGCTGCGCATTATGTACTGGGCACGCTCGGTGCCCTGTTCCTGAATCAGCGTATCCAGGGACTCCAGCCACTCGGCGGTCTCTTCCGGATCACGATCAGGCAGCTGGTTAGTCAACCCGCTGAGGATATGGGAGGTCTCTTCTCCTGCAGCCACGTCCAACCTCTCTTTGAGCGCATTCATCGGCGCCCTCAGCTCCGGCAGGGTGACTGCCTGGCGTGAACGCGACGTGTGCGACATATCGGTTACAACTGCCCGGTCATGTGCGCCGGGCAAGGTCCAATCACAACTATTCCCGCCTTAGCCAGCGGGGCGTCCGCCCTTGCGGGCGTAGTCGTCATCAGCCACTCTAGCTCTCACATCTCGGGGATGCGTAGCTGTCGCATGGGGGTGCTGTCGTATTTGACGGGCATACTGGTTGTGTGACGATGTGCCGCCCGGCGGTGCTCGGATCTCCGTGTGTGACGCAGAATATGGCGGATCGCGGGGCCAACAGCTTGAAGCGCAGGCGCAAAGGGTGTTGGCTTGGAGTAATGGAAATCACTAGAGCTTTTGAAAACACCAAGCATAGGAGCAACACGTGAGCGAGGCCGACGCCGCCACTTCGGTAAATGTGGCGGAAAAACTGGGTTTCAAAACCGGTGACCTGATTCAGGAATTCGGCTATGACGACGACGTCGACTTCGACTTGCGCGACGACATCGAAGATCTCACGGGCTCGGAACTCTTCGATGAGGACGACCACGAAGTGGTCGATGCGGTCATTCTTTGGTGGCGTTCCGGCGACGGTGACCTCGTGGACACCCTGGTTGACTCGCTGACCACGTTGGCTGAGGGCGGCGTGATCTGGGTGCTGACACCGAAGTCCGGCCGGGTGGGCTATGTTTCACCGGCGGACATCCAGGACGCCGCTCCCACCGCAGGCCTGCACTACACCACTTCCGCTGGCGTCTCCAAGGACTGGAGCGCCACCCGGGTCACGCGGAAGAACAAGTGACCCTAGCCGCCGCGGTTGGCGTCGTCGGGGATCAGACAGGTGAAGCCACGGCGGTGCCCGCCGTCGGCGAGGCCGCCCCGGACTTCGAACTGCTGAACCAGTATGGCGAACCCGTGAGGCTGTCAGAACTCCGGGGACGCAACGTCGTCCTCGTGTTCTTTCCCTTCGCCTTCTCCGGCATCTGCACCGGGGAGCTGTGTGAAATCCGGGACAACCTGGCGCTGTTCGAGGATGCCGACGCCGTCGTGCTGGGTATCTCGGTGGACAGCAAGTTCGCCCAGCGGGCCTACGCGGAGAAGGAAGGCTATGCCTTCGACCTGCTCGCGGACTTCTGGCCGCACGGGGCCGTCGCCGGGCAATACGGTGTGTTCGACCCCGGCAGCGGAATGGCACGGCGCGGAACCTTCATCATCGACGCGGGCGGCATTGTTCGCTACGTGGTGGTGAACCCCCGCGGCCAGGCCCGGGATTTCGCCGGCTACCGCGCCGCCCTGGCAGGACTCGCAGGGAACTGACGCGGTGAGGACGCGGCGGCCCGGGATCGGCATGACTGGCTTTGCCAGCCTGCCCCCGGTCCCCGCCGCGGAGCCGGCCCGCGACGAGCTCGAGGTCCTGCAGGAAATCCACGGCCTCCTGTCCGGGAAGCGCTTCGCCCTGTTGACCGGCGCCGGGCTGAGCACCGATTCCGGCATTCCCGACTACCGTGGGCCCGGCGCCGCGCCCAGGGCTCCCATGACGTACCAGGAATTCATCGGCGGGGCCGACAACCGCCGCCGCTACTGGGCCCGCAACCACATCGGCTGGTCCCACCTGCGCCGGGCCGACCCTAATGACGGCCACACCGCGGTCGCCCGGCTTGAGCACCGCGGACTGCTGACCGGACTCATCACCCAGAATGTTGACCGGCTCCATGAGGACGCCGGCAGCATCAACGTGGTGGACCTGCACGGCCGCTTCGACCAGGTGGTCTGCCTCGCCTGCCACCGGCGCTATAGCCGGGCGCTGCTGGCGGGAGTGCTGGCGGAACTCAACCCCGGCTTCCTGGAACGGGCGCTGGCAGCCGGTGTGGTCGAAATGGCGCCGGACGCCGACGCCACGGTCGAGGACGCTGACCTGATTGAAAGCTTTGTCGTTGCCCACTGCCCTGCTTGCGGCGGCACGCTCAAACCCGATTTTGTGTACTTCGGCGAAAACGTCCCCAAGGACCGAGTTGAACGCTGCTACGCCATGGTGGACGACGCCGGCGCGCTCCTGGTGGCCGGTTCCTCGCTCACGGTGATGAGCGGGCTGCGGTTTGCCCGGCACGCGGCCAAGCACCGAAAGCCGGTTGTGATCATCAACCGGGGCCAGACCCGCGGGGACGAGCTCGCCGCCATCAAGCTCGACGCAGGTGTCAGCGAAGCACTCACCTGGCTTGCTGCCGAACTACCGCCGCTCTAGGCCGCTCCAGGCCCGATTGGCGCTCCGCCGGGTTCATCCGGTACAGTAACTGTTCGTTGGTCGAAGCGCGGAAGCGCTGAACCAGCGGTTTGGGTCTTTAGCTCAGCTGGTAGAGCGCCACGTTTACACCGTGGATGTCATCGGTTCGATCCCGGTAGGACCCACCAAGAAAAGCCCCGCAGTTATGGACCTGGTGCTCCATAACTGCGGGGCTTTCTTGGTTCCCGCGAAGCCCTGGGTCAGGCGCTCTTGGGCGCCGGTTCGTTGGGGCTGCTGATGGGCGCGACGCTCCCATCGAGCAGGGCGTAGGCGTTAGCGAGCCGCTGCACCGCCTGCGACTGGTTGGTCGATACGCCAACCTTCACGATCGAATCCAGCACAATGGCTTTCGCCTTCTCTAGTTTCTGAGCGTTCGATTCAGCCATCTTGAATTCCCTTGGTCCTGCCAAGGCGCCCTGTGCGCCCCGGCGCGCGTCCAACTTACCACCGGCCGGGCTCAAGCCGCCAAATCTCCGTCATTGTTGGCCCCGCATCCGGTTCGGGCGCCAATGCCGTTCTCCGGGAGGGCTGCGGATACGCTGGGATGGAACGTTCAGCATCGCGACTTTGAGGGATCAGCATGTTTTACGGAGTCACTCGCTATAGCCTGTTCTCGCCCGGCTCACCATCATGGAAGACGTCCAGCAGCGATGTCTTCAAGGACCCGGATGATTACAAGGCCTACCTTTTTTCGGAACGACGCCTTCAGCTGCGGGAGGAATTGTTTTTGAACCGGTCCGTGCCGGCGCTGGCCGCCATGGCGGAAGGTCATGACTACACCCAATTCGTGATGTATTCCGGACTTCTGCCGCCGCGCCATCAGGAAGCGCTGTTCGCTGCAGCGGCGGCCCACTCGTTCCTGGTCCCGGTGCAATGGGACCACATGGTCCGGGGTACCGGAATCGAAGAGGTCCAGCCCCTGATTGAAAAGGACCTCGCCGCCAAGTTCGACGTCGGCGGCGGTGTGCAGCCGGTGGCGTGGTTCCGCCTTGACGATGACGACGTTCTGGCTGCGGACTACCTGACATGCCTTGACGGCTATCGATCCCTCGACCACGTGGGAATGGCAATTTCTTTCGGGCTGGGACTGACGGCCTACAAGGCCGTTGACAAACTGGTGGACCTTCGGGAGTACTACCACGCGAAATCAGCGCAGGGCATGGCGTTCATCTCTGCATTTGACCCGGCCGTGGGCCGGGTCAAGATCCATCCGCCGGGTCCGCACTACGGTGTAGACCGGGTAATGCCGACCATTCTGGATTCCCGGGAGCACATGTTTTTCCAGGTGCGGCATAGCGATCAGGACTCAACCTTGAACGAGACCCGCTTTGAACGCACCGCCGCTTCCTTGGCGCGGCTGGACAGGCTTCCGGCCGTCAGGGCGGCCGTTACCTCAGCAGAGAAGTGGCCGAGCCTCTACGACGAAATGGTCCGAGGCGAGCCCGTGGCGCGCGGGTTCTCGTTCCCCGGTGCGGAACCCGTGCGGCTGACCAAGGAGACCGCGTTGGCGTTTCCCTTGGAGCCGGAGATTACCGAGGGGTTGTTCCAGTTCGAGTTCGAGTTCGAATCTGCGCTGGAGCTGGACGGGGCCTTTGCTGTTGTCTCGTATGAACTCAGAGGTGCAGAAGGCGTTGACGTCGAGGAACTGGGGCTGAGGGTCGGCCTGCGGAAGAGCCCCACCTATGGGATGTACTGGCTGGCCTGGTCGCGCGAAGCCCATGGTGTCATGCGTCACAGCCTGCCCGTACCGGAGGGCCTCACAATTGTGGGCATCACGCTGCGGGGTAAGAACAGCCAGCCCGCAGATGTCTTCATCCGCTGGTGCGAGCCGCGGGTCGTAGCCCTGCCTGCCGGCGACTAATACGCGGTCTGTCCGGAATCCCTGGCCCCAGTTGCCGGGCCGGCGCCGAAATTGTCGGAGGCCCGACCTAACGTGGCGGGCATGGAACACATCATGGTGACAACAGGCGCGGACGGCAGGCCCCGGACCGTGGTGCGCGGGGGACGCGAATGGATTGTCGGCGCCGAGCCCGTGCGCTGGTTCGAGCGGGTGAGTTGGTGGGAGGCAGAGCGGCGGATGCCTAAAGGACTGAGCCGTGTCGACGTCGAGGTCTGGCAGGTCCAGGCGCGACTTGGCCGTAATTCGGGTTCTGCCCTCACCACGATGGAAATCATCCGCGACGGGTTGGGCGGCGGCTGGCGGCTCCGGGAGGCCATCGCGGACGCGGCATAGCCGCTGCATAAACCGGCACCGCGGACCGCAAGTGCAAGAGGCATTGGAAAAGCCTTCCACCGCGACTATTGGGGGATGCCGCGGTGGAAGGCTTGATATGAATATACCGTGAAATTTTGGAAATGTGAAACACGCGGCGGCGATTCGGACCGGGCGGAAATGCCTAATCGATGGCGAAATAAGGGCCGTTCGACGGCACTGCGTGGGCCTTGTCGGCGGCCGGGAAGGATGGCGTGCCCTGGTAGAAGCGGGCTGCGGTAGTGGTTTTACCAGACACATTCCATACGTGCCCGAAACCGCGATCTAGGATGATCCCATGATCGCCACGACCTCCCGCCGCATTGCCCGGATCCGCCCGCTCTCCCGGGATTCCGGTGCCGAGCACTTTTTCGTCGCCAACGATGCCCCGGACTTCGACAGCGAAGCAGGAAGAGTGTGGACGGTGATCAACTCGCCGTTCCCGGGTTCCCCGGCGAACGCCGGCAGCGCACCACGACGCGGCTGGGAAACCGGCGACACGGTGGAGGAGGGCTCGTTCATATTCCTGGCACCAAGTGTCCCGGCCAACGTCCTGGGGATGGCGCACAATACCGGCCAGGCAGGCCGCGATCTCCCGCCGCAGGCATTCCACAAGGCCGCGACCAGTGTGGTCGGTCCGGGGGATGCCATAGAACTGGGGCCTGGGGTGGGCCGCGTTGACCCGGAAGCGGAATTGACGATTGTCGTCGGAAGCAAGGTCCGGGGGCTGACGCTCAGCAACGCACGGACTGCAGTTCTGGGTTTCACCATCGGTAATGATGTCTCCGCCCGGGACCTGCAGCAGTCGGATGAGTTGTGGATCAGTGCCAAGAGCCAGGACACGTTCACTCCGGCAGGGCCGTGGATCGTCACGGGCCTGGACGGTGCCGGACTGGCGATCGGGATCAAGCACAACGGCGCCGAACTCAAGGCTGCAAGTTCTGCCGATCTCGGCTGGGGGGTAGATGAAATCCTGGTCTATCTGACGTCCTTCATGACTCTGCACCCCGGCGATTTGGTGCTCACGGGCTTCCCTGCCGAGTGCGCGGGCCTGGTCGCCGGCGACACCGTCACTTGTCATATCGAGGGTATCGGCCAGCTGACTAACCCGGTCGTGGCCGCGCCCTGGGGGCAACCGCGACCGCCGCTGCCTGACCACACGTTCTGACCCGCACCCCGGTCCCCGGACCGCTCGCGGCCCTTGGGCGCAGTTCCGCGTGCCCGCCACTATGATGGTTAGTGTTCAACTGACTGAACAGCACCCTACTGTATGGCGGCGGCGCCATACGCGCGATCCGTGAAGGAGAATCATGGCCGATTCCCGAGTTTCCCGCACCTCTGACGGATCGGGGAGCGCCTCGCCCGCGCCGGCAGTCACGCGTGCCGCTGCAGTGCTGGAGGCTCTGGCCTCCTCTGCGACCGGGCGACTGACGCTGAGCGACCTTGCCCGGGAACTGGGCATCCCCAAATCCTCGACCTCGAACCTCCTGCTTGCTCTCGAGGAGGCGCGGCTCATCAACCGCCAAGGCGCCGAATTCACCCTCGGACGCAAGCTTGTTGAGCTGGGCGCGGCTTACCTGAGCCGGCTTGACGAGGTCCAGGAGTTCTACCGGTTCTGTGAACAGGCGCCCACCCTCTCGGGCGAAACGGTCCGCATCGCCATGCTCGATGGAGGGAACGTGATCTACCTGGCCCGATATGAAGGCCATCCCGCGGTTCGCCTCACCTCCAACATCGGCGACAAGATGCCGGTTTCACTCTGCGCTGTCGGCAAGGCACTCATTGCGCGACTGCACGACCACGATGTCGCCGAGATGTTTCCTGATGACGCCCAGTTGCCCGTCCTGACTCCGAAGTCTCTGCGGACCGGGGCCGAACTGAAGGCCCAGCTCGCCGTCATACGGGAACAGGGCTACGCCTTCGAGGATGAGGAATCCACCACGGGGGTCGTGTGCCTGGCCGTCTCGGTGCCGACCCGGGGTGCGCACGGACCCAGCCTGGGCCTGTCCGTCACGGCACTGAAGGCGACCTACTCGGCGGAGCAGGGCGCACTGATGGTGAAGGAACTGAAGGAGCTGGCCCGGTCCCTGGGCAATCCCATGGGGTAGCGCCGTGCCGCGCTTTTACACAGGTCGTGCACGAAAAATAAATCTGATGAGTTATAGGCGAACCGATCAGCCTGTTGTACGCTGTTCAACATGGTGATCGACCCCTCGAGGGTTGTTCATATCCCACCAGGCCAACGAGGGTCTGGAGTGTTCTTGAGGGAGTGCTTGTGACAACTAGTACCAATACACCGCTGGCTAAAGCGGACGGCGCCGTCGTCGATCCTGACCAGCTGCGAAGGGCAACTCTTGCCAGCTCCGTGGGCTCCGCTCTGGAGTACTACGACTTCTACATTTACGGCCTGGCTTCGGCCCTGATCTTCGGCCCGCTGTTCTTCGCGCCGCTCGGCGAGGACGGCGCCCTGATCGCCTCGTTTGCCACCTACGGCGTGGGTTTCGCGGCCCGGCCCTTTGGCGGAATGATCTTCGGCTACATTGGCGACAGGTTCGGCCGCAAAATGGTCCTCATCCTCACGATCGGACTGATGGGCACCGCCAGCTTCGCGATTGGACTGCTGCCCACCTATGAACAGGCCGGCATGCTGGGCGCCGTCCTCCTGGTGACCCTGCGCATCCTTCAGGGGCTGGGCGCCGGGGCTGAGCAGGCGGGCGCCACGACACTGATCTCCGAAGTCGCACCGCGCCGCCGTCGGGGCTTCTTCGCCGCGCTCCCGTTCGTTGGAATCCAGCTGGGCACCCTGCTCGGCGCAGGAACCTTTGCCCTGATTGCGATGGCTGACAAGGCAACGCTGGAGGGCTGGCTGTGGCGGGTGCCGTTCCTGGCGAGTGTGCTCCTGATTGTGGTGGCCATCTTCATCCGGCTGCGGCTGAAGGAAACGCCCGTCTTCCAGGAGCTGGAGAAGCACAAGAATGTGGCTAAGAACCCCATCGGCCAGCTGTGGAAGCACTCCAAGAAGAACACCCTGATCGGCATTGGACTGCGGATGGGCGAGAACGGGAATTCCTCGATCTATTCCGCCCTGCTGATCGCCTTCATGGCGGCAAAGGACGGGGTCTTCCCCGGCGACAAGTTCATCGGCCCCGTGGGACTGCTCATCGCCGCCGGTTTCGCCGCCGTGATGGTCGTCAGCTTCGGTGCGCTGTCGGACAGGTTCGGCCGTGTCCCGGTCTACCGCTACGGGGCGCTCTTCCAGGCCCTCATCGCGCTGCCGGCCTTCTATCTGGTGACGCTGGGCAACGTCACGCTTGTCTGGATCGTCATGGTGGTGGGCATTGCCCTCGGGGTTCAGTCCATGCTCGGCCCGCAGTGCCCGCTTCTGCCCGAACTCTTCGGTTCACGGTACCGGTTCACCGGCGTGGCCATGAGCCGCGAACTCTCTGCCGTCATGGCCGGGGGGCTCGTTCCCCTCGTGGGCGCCGCGCTCCTGGCGGTGACGGATCACTCCTGGCTGGTGCTCGCCATCTACTCGCTGGTCCTAGCCCTCATCTCATTTGTCACGACGTTCTTCACGCCCGAGACCGTCGGACGCGACCTCCTCTTGACGGAGGACGCCAGCTAGTCGCTCCTGGTTCTTGCCCGCTCGGCGGGACCAAGGCCGTGGGCCCCCCCCCCCGGCGGGGCCCCCGCCCTCCGTAGTCCACCGGGGGGTGTGGCAAACCGGGGACTTCCCCACACCCCGCGGCACCCAGGCGCCCGGCGGCCAACACCGCCACCCCCGCCCAACCCCGCGCCCCCCCAC